>NZ_VOYC01000015.1:0-104404 GCF_013420425.1 Acinetobacter sp. YH01007
TTCTGATGCTAGTTGGTCTAACACCTTGCAATGTTTGTCTTTTATACGTAATTTAAGGGTTTTCATGTACTTATATTAACAATCAAAACTCAAGGAAAATAGTCCTTAGTTAAATCAAACGACACTTTATGTCGTGTCGCTTATATCTCTGACCTGAAGGACAGAGTTTTACGCTCCATTTGATAAAAAAGCCATGATCAACATGGCTTTCAATGTTCCTAACGCAGGATGATAAACAGATTATAAATAATCGCCTTCACGCTCTGGCTGATACAAAATCTTCTCAATTTTGACTTTCATCATATGACCATCGGGCTGTGGCCATTCAATTTCCTGACCTTCAGCTAAACCTAAAATGGCAGTCCCGACAGGTGCAACCACATTCACCTGCCCTTTCTCACCTTTAAAGTCATGCGGATAAACCAAGGTAATTTCAGTCGGTTCTTTTGCAGGTGCAATGGTAATCAATGCGCGGGCATTCATGCTCACCACATTATTCGGTACATCTTGTGGCGCAACCACTTCAGCACGTGCCAATTCATCTTCTAGATGTTGCATCGTTGGCGTCAATTTAGGTTGATGCTCAAGCATCGTTTCCAAACGGTGCAAATCTTGTTCTGAAATAATAATCTTTGGTCTAATCATTTACTTTTATTCCTGTCATTCCGACAATACTGTCATCATCAGCTTGCCTACAATCATATTCAATACGCTTAAGTTATAACAGAAATTCAGCTTATTGAACGAAAAATCAATTTTTTACATCCATAAAAAAAGCCCCCTTGAGGGGCTTTTCTCAAGGCTGTGCTTATTTTGCGTAAACTGGGAATTTCGCGCAAACAGCTTCAACTTTTGCTTTTACAGTATTAATTACAGCTTCGTCACCTTTGCTGTCAAGAATGTCTGCAATCCAACCTGCAAGATCACGTACTTCTGCTTCACCAAAACCACGTGTAGTTACCGCTGGAGTACCGATACGGATACCAGAAGTTACAAATGGAGAACGTGGATCGTTCGGTACAGAGTTTTTGTTTACAGTAATGTGCGCAGCACCTAACCATGCATCTGCATCTTTACCTGTAATATCTTGCTTGATTAAAGAAAGCAAGAACAAGTGGTTTTTCGTACCACCAGATACTACATCATAACCACGTTCAATAAGAACTTCAGCCATCGCTTGCGCATTTTTAACAACTTGTTGTTGATACGCTTTGTATTCAGGCGCCATTGCTTCTTTAAAACAAATTGCTTTTGCTGCAACTGCGTGTACCAATGGACCACCTTGGTTACCAGGGAACACAGCAGATTGTAATTTTTTCTCGATCTCTTCGTTTGCTTTCGCAAGAATTAGACCAGAACGTGGACCACGCAATGTTTTGTGTGTAGTAGTAGTCGTTACGTCAGCAATTTGCACAGGGTTCGGATATACACCAGCAGCCACTAGACCTGCTACGTGTGCCATATCTACAAATAAATAAGCACCAACTTTGTCTGCGATGTCGCGGAAACGCTGCCAATCTACAATTTGGCTATACGCAGAGAAACCCGCAACAATCATGCGTGGTTTGTGTTCAAGCGCTAAACGCTCAACTTCTTCGTAATCAATTTCGCCAGTTTCTGGGTTTAAACCATATTGGATAGCGTTATATGTTTTACCTGAGAAGCTTACTTTTGCACCATGAGTCAAGTGACCACCATGTGCCAAGCTCATACCTAACACAGTGTCGCCTGGGTTAAGTAAAGCTAAGTAAACTGCAGAGTTTGCTTGTGAACCAGCGTGTGGTTGAACGTTAGCATAATCTGCACCAAAGAGTTCTTTAGCACGGTCAATCGCCAGTTGTTCAATAATATCTACGTATTCGCAACCGCCGTAGTAGCGTTTGCCTGGGTAGCCTTCTGCATATTTATTGGTAAGTTTTGAACCTTGAGCTTCCATTACTGCAGGTGAGCAGTAGTTTTCAGAAGCAATTAACTCAATATGAGCTTCTTGGCGCGCATCTTCATTGGTGATCGCTTGAGCTAATTCTGGATCAAATTCGGCAATAGAAATATTGGCAAACATTAGCGAGGTCCTATTAATTTAGGGCTTTTAAGCCGTGCTAAGATTGGCGCGTATTGTAGCATAAAGTTTGTGAACTGATAGAATGAACTTTGCTCAGTTTTACATAAAAATAGCTCATGCTTCAGATAAAACACGAGCTATTTCAGGTCAAATCAAGAGGGTGTAAATAATTCTGTGTAAATACAGTTTTAAAAATACTTGGTTACACGCTCTTCAAACATGATACTAAAGCGATTCATAGCAGCTTTCCAATTCTGAATAGGCATCGTCCATTTTTTGCTTGCTGCCATAATTGCTAAATATACCACCTTTTTCACGGAATCATCAGTTGGGAAGATTTTTCTTTTCTTGGTTGCATGGCGGATAACGCTGTTCAATGATTCAATCGCATTCGTCGTGTAAATCGCTTTGCGAATATCCATAGAGTAAGCGAAGAACGTGTTGAGATTCGACCAGTTGGCAAGCCATGACTTGCTGATTTGAGGATACTTCTCATCCCATTTTTGTCCAAATTCATCTAAAGCCTGTAAGGCTGCGTCTTCTGTAACAGCTTGATATATCTTTTTTAAATCGGCTGTGACAGCTTTGTAGTCTTTCCAACTCACATATTTAAGGTTGTTGCGTACCATGTGGATGATACACAACTGAATATGCGTATCAGGGTAAATTGTATTGATTGCATCAGGAAAGCCCTTCAGTCCATCTACGCAGGCAATCAGAATATCCTTTAAACCACGATTTTTCAGTTCTGTAAGGACTGAGAGCCAAAATTTAGAACCTTCGTTTTCTGACATCCACATACCTAATAAGTCTTTCTGTCCGTCTGTATTGACACCTAATGCTAGATACACCGCTTTGTTAATAATCGTACTATCTTGACGCACTTTCACCACGATACAATCCATATAGACAATAGGATAAAGGGCATCCAATGGTCGATTTTGCCATTCTATTACTTGTTCTTTAACTGCATCCGTCACTTTGGAAATAAGCGTTGGGGAGACGTCCGCATCGTACATTTCCTTGAATGTGGCAACAATATCTCGTGTCGTCATGCCTTTGGCGTATAGGGATAGGATTTGGCTATCCATTTGTGTGATACGCCTTGCGAAGCGCTGCTTCTCATCTTCTTGATCAGCTGGGGCTCAAAAGTGCCATCACGATCTCTAGGCGTGTCTAGTTCAAATTCACCATCATCAGTAAATAGCCGTTTGGTTGTATAGCCATTACGTGTATTTTTGCCTATACGAGGACTATTCTTCTCATAGCCTAAATGTTCAGTCAGTTCAGCATTGAGTGCAGTTTCAACGGTGAGTTTCTTTAGAGCTTTACTGAAATTATTCAGGTCAGCTTCTGTTTTTAAGTTCTTGGCAAATTCTTTTGCCAATGCCAGCATTGCTTCATCTTTCATGGTAAACACCTGTGTTGCCCCCAACAGCGTTGAGGGATAGTTTAAGCGTTTACACAGTTTTATTTACAGTCTCCAAATCAATCTTTATCGTAATTCAATGACTTATTGAATAGGCATTAACGATTGCACATCTTTAACAATCTCATCCATATTATTCACATACACCGAACCATGATCCCATTTTTGCTCTGCAGGTAAATCATGATCAGTGACGTAATGAATTTTAGTTCCCATCCCTTGAGCTGACTGAACCAAGTAATCCGTGACTTGTTTCGGTACAGTTGGATCTGCTGTTCCTTGATAAATAAATATAGGCGTGCTGATTTTCACTTTTAATGGCTGTGAACCATGGGTTAAGAAATCTTTAACTTCAGGGATGGTCGTCATGAAATTTGGTTGAGTACGTGGATAACCATCCAATGTTCCATACGTCTTTACATGCGTTAGCATTGACTGAGCCATACTCCCACCTAATGTTTCATAACAGATAGACTCTGCCTGAGCAGCAAGTTGATCTGTTGGTGATACAAATATTTCAGAATATTGCAAGGTTGGAGCAGTATTTCTTAGTCCCGCAGCAATTAGAGCAGTAAACGTATCTAATGGCACAAGTGTCTGTACTTTCTTTATTACATCTGGCTCTTGAGTTGCTTTTTGTTCACCACCCGCCAATACCAACGCTAAATTTGATGCAGGTGCGATAGCTATGGCACCCTTATAATTTAACTGCGCACGCGATGCATACTGTGCTGCACCTAAAGCCGCATGTCCACCCTGTGAATGTCCAACTACACTCCATCGCGTTTCTGCAGTATTACCCAAAAGCTTGCTTGCAGCGACAACTGCATCTGTAATCGAATAAGCTTCACTTTTTAAGTTTAAAAATGGATGTAATTCTTTACCGCTCGGTTCACCTAAACCTTCATAGTCAGGTGCAACAACGGCATAACCTGCAGCCAATAGTTTAGCAATGAAATACTCATTTCCATTTAGACCTTGACGGCTCGGCGCACACGCATCTGCCACTCCTGTTGTGCCATGCGCCCAAACTACAAGTGGCCATCCGCCCGCAGGCTTAACTGTTTGAGGGGTAAAAACAAGTGCAGTTGCCTGAGTTTCCTGTCCATTTACCCCTAACATTTTATAAGTCATCAATGTTTTAGAGGCACTTACTGTATCTAAAACATTATTCGCATTGGCACCCTGATCTAAATAAGGCTCTGTTTTCACGACAGGGGCACTAAAATTATATTTCGGAATGCCATCCTCAATAACCACAACACTCGTATCGTCATGATCATCATTACACGCAGTTAAAAACAAACTGCTGCTGGCTAAAGCCACACTTAACCATATTTTTTTCATTTGCTTACCCTTGTCTTCATATTCTTATTAATTGCATCCTTCGCAATCTTTATTTGTACGCTTTTTTATCGTATCAGGCAAGATTTCAACAATTAATATGCAAGTGTATTTTATTTAAAATTAAACACTTACGGTAAAAATCAGTAAATTGATCACATATACAAGTGCCTATTAAATTTCAATTCAATTTGTCATACGCAGCGGCTAATGTTAGATTGCATTTTTATTGAATGACGCAAGCGAATCAGGACATGCAGGCAATTATTCTCGACACTGAAACCCATACTTTAAATGGACAACCCATTGAGATTGCCTACGCCCCCATTCAAATTCAAGATGGCAAAATCAGTCTAGATAAAAGTCAAATTTTCGATCAGTTATATCAAGTCGATGAGCCAATTTCATTCGCAGCGATGGCGGTACATCATATTTTAGAATCAGATTTAATTGATCAACCGCATTACAGTAGTTTCGAATTACCTGCCGAAACCACCTATATTATTGGGCATAATATTGATTACGATATTCGCGCTTTAGAAAAATGTGGTGTGGATACTTCTAAAATTAAAGCCATTTGCACTTTAGCACTTGCACGTCGTGTATGGCCGAATGCTGAAGCACACAATATTTCAGCTTTAATTTATATGATTACCAAAGGCAGCGAAAAAGCGCGTGATATGATTAAAAAAGCGCATCGTGCCGATATGGATATTATTTTAACGGCCAATATTTTGATGCACGAAGTTCATCAATTACAAATTCAAAGTATTGAAGAACTCTACACTGCCTCAGAAGAAGCACGTATTCCACAAATTATCAATTTTGGTAAACATCGTGGTACGGCAATTGCTGACCTTCCTGCCGATTATGTGCAATGGTTATTAAGACAAGAAGATTTAGATCCTTACTTACGCAAGGCGCTCGAAAATACCAGTATTTTGACTTTATAAATGTTTCAAGTGAATCTTATTGCATTTACCTGTCATAAATTATTCATATTATTGTAATTTTCAAAGTCTATGCTTTGCCTTAATTTATTGGGGAAATAAATTAAGGCTCATGTTTAATTATCAAAAAACTCAACTCGGTCTAGATGCATTACAACAGCGCACACGTGATTTAAATGCACGTCAACGTCGTTTATTGGTACTGATTGGTACTGAAGATTTTGATTTACTCGGAGATCAGTTCAAGCAACGTCTTGCACCACCTGAATTGATTGAACAGCTATTAGATATGCACCTGATTGCCCCTGCTGCGCTTGAGCAAGACACTTTGCAACACCAAGAGCAAACGGCTAACATTCTGCTGCAACAAGAGCAAGAGCCATCATCTACCACTTTACACACAGAAATTCATAGCCAACTTGCAAGCAGCACCCCGCAAGCGCATGCTGAAAGTTTGGCAGAACCAATCCACACCCAACATCTTCAAGTAAATTCAGTTCCTGCATATTTAGAAGCACGTGTTGCAGCTGCCATCAATACAGAACAGCCCGCTGAACAACCTGAACCCCAAGCAGAAATACAGCCTGAAATTACCGCTTTGAGTTTTGAAGATGTAAAATTTCTCATGATGGATACTTTGCAGCGTCATTGTGGATTAATGGCAAAACAACTGATTCAGCGAATTTTACAAGCTCAGGATATTCGCAGCTTAAAACTCTGCCAAATGCAATGGATTACCTCTTTGCAAGAAACTCGTTTACCACCGAAAGCACTCAATCAGATTTTGCAGCAAATCAACCACTCTCTGCAAAAGCTTAATCCGACTTAAAGCTTAGATTTTTTTACTTAGTTTTAAGTCTTTTTAACAATTAAAACCATGCTCAGGGACATATGGATTAATTTATTTTTATTACTTTTCAACACCTTAAAAACACATATAAACCTTAGATTCATTATTCCTATAAAAGCTAAGACTTTAGCGGCATAGCCCCGACTGATAAAAATCAGCGATATAGTATTTTCTAGAATTGTTGAGGCACAGGGTTATGATGAATTATGCATTTTTTTTAGCGTTTGATGCTTATGACAATCCAATGCAACTCAGTAAAGTTGGCAATTGGGTGATTACCTTTTTAAGCCCAAAAGATCAGGAAAGCCAAATACAGTTAGCGATTACCAATGTGTTGCCGCGTCAAATTTCAGCACATTTACAACCGCGACGCATAGTGATTCAACAAAGTACAGATGCCCAGCTCTGGCAAATCTTGCAAATTGAATGTTTTGATAGTCAAACCAATCAAGAGTTGAGTTTTCAACCCGATGATGACATTGGGCAAGCGGTCATTCAAAAAATTATTCAAGAGTTTGATAAATACGATGTAAATATCCAACTTGTAGAAGATCAGACGGTTTAAAGCGATATGTTTTACACTTAATGAGCACTTTATTTACGTGTGCTTTAAAAATCCTGCGCACAAAAAAGCTCATCGAAATGAGCTTTTCTAAAAATAAAGTAGTCTCACAAATATTTACTCCAACACACGGAAAATACTATCAGACTCGCGACTTTCAAACAAAAGTTCGATGCTTGGTAAAATCACTTCACCTTCCACAATAATGTGTTCAATTTTGTGAAATAGTGCCAAACCCGCTGCCAATGAAGTTTCTGGGATATTACGTAGCAATGCTTTTGCTTCGTAAATATGGCTAAACTGGTCTTTAACTTTAATATCGATGATTTGCGTCATTGTTGTTCCCTTTTTCTTGACGGAAATTTTTTATACCATAGCTTATAAATTTTTTAAAAAAGTGAGTTGTTAGATTGTTTGACAATGTAGTATTTTTTTAAACTAAATTTAAATTATCTAATAAATTCAAACACATATTTTTTAAAATTTTATTTACAACTTACAAAACCACAGTAAATTTGCTTGTTTTTCATTCTAGCACAGAAAAAACTCGCATTGCTGCGAGTTTTTTTATGTTGGAAGGCTAGTGCTGATTTTATTGTTTGAACAAGAGTTACAAACTCAACGAGCTGTCATTGATCCGTCCAACTGCATCGTAGCGTCTATTACATTGAATGACCTACTGTAGTTTTAATATAGTGAAACTTATTTTTTGCTGCAATAGCCCACTACATTTCAACACATTCACACAGCAAAATTTCAATTGATTTAATTTTCAGTTACGGCATAATTTTATGCGGTTAAAAGCTCCAGCTTTGCGATTAGCTTCTGCATAACTTGGCGATACTTTCAAATAATAAGAAGTCGACGATTATTCAATTAACTCAATTTCATAATCAACATCTTGCAGCATATCTTTATTGTATAGCTTTACCATTGCTGTTGCTTCAGCATAATCGTAGAACAAACCTTCTGCGACGGCTTTACTGCGAAATTCCGTGGTACCAATTTCATTATCATGCGGAACAAAATATAAGTTTTCTGGAATGAGTTTAACGATATAGCCCACGAAGCTGCCCTCAGATTTTTCAGTTTTAAAATATGTGAGTTTTATATGCTGAAAAACGTGATCAGGCTATGGCAAATAAGATCGAATGTTTATCTTAATTTTTTATATACTTTTCAACTATTTTTTATATTACAGTTCAATGCTTATATACTAATTTGGTGCGCTCAGCGGGACTCGAACCCACGCCACAGGCTTCGGAGACCTGTACTCTATCCAGTTGAGCTATGAGCGCGCGCTGCACATCATAACAAAAAATTGCTGAAGGTAAAGCAACTATATATAAGTTACGTATTTTTATGCTTATGCTTTAAACAATGTTCCAAACTTGCAACATAGAATTCCATCTAACTTACTTGGTTTATTGGCGCAGATCGCTCACAATAGTGGCTCTATTCCTCAAGTGAGAATTTCATGACTGATGCATTGACGTTAAGGGACGTGTCAAAGACCTATCGAAATGGTTTCCAAGCACTGAAAGGAATTAATTTGACCGTTCCTGAAGGCGAGTTTTATGCCCTACTTGGACCCAATGGTGCAGGTAAATCTACAACCATTAGCATCATCAGTTCTCTCACCAAAAAAACGGCAGGTACAGTAGAAATTTTTGGGCACAATTTGGATACACATCCATCTCAAGCCAAGCAATGCTTAGGGGTTGTGCCGCAAGAATTTAACTTTGGTCAGTTTGAAAAGACGTTTGACATTTTGGTCACACAAGCAGGCTATTACGGTATTCCTAAAAAAGTTGCCGAACAACGTGCCGAAGAATATTTAGAAAAACTGGGTTTGTGGGATAAACGTGCCACTCAAGCGCGTATGCTGTCTGGCGGTATGAAGCGTCGTTTAATGATTGCACGTGCCATGATGCACGAACCGAAACTGCTTATTTTAGATGAACCGACTGCAGGTGTAGATATTGAGCTGCGCCGTTCAATGTGGGATTTCTTGACAGAAATGAATGATAAAGGCACTTCAATCATTCTCACTACCCACTATTTAGAAGAAGCGGAAATGTTGTGTCGTCGTATCGCGATTATTGATCGTGGTGTGATTAAAGAAGACACTTCCATGAAAAACTTCTTAAACCAGTTAAGTGAAGAATCTTTTATTTTCGATTTAGCTGAACCGATTCAACCCATTCATTTAGATATTATTGGTGTACGTTTCAACTTAATTGATGCAGTGACCCTAGAAGTCACTATGGATAAAGCTCACACCTTAAATGATTTATTCCAACTTTTAGAAGCACAAGGCATTCGCGTGCGCAGTATGCGTAATAAGTCCAACCGTCTAGAAGAGTTATTTGTCAAAATGGTCGAAAAAAATTTAGATGGAGCTGCGCAATGAATTTTACCCAACTACGGATTGCACTCTATACCTTAGTGCATAAAGAAGTTCGTCGTTTTATGCGCATATGGCCTCAAACCTTGCTCCCGCCAGCCATCACCATGAGTTTGTACTTTGTGATTTTTGGTAATTTGGTCGGTTCGCGTATTGGTGAAATGGGCGGCTTTAGCTATATGCAATTTATTGTGCCCGGCTTAATTATGATGGCAGTCATTACCAACAGCTATGCCAACGTATCTTCAAGTTTTTTTAGTGCAAAATTCCAGAAAAGCATTGAAGAACTAATCATGAGCCCTGTACCTTTGCATGCCATTTTATGGGGCTATGTTTTGGGTGGTGTTAGTCGTGGCGTATTGGTCGGTATTATTGTCACCACCATGAGTCTATTCTTTACCGACCTTTATATTACCAATTGGTTTGTTACCATTTATACCGTATTAATTACGTCCTTTTTATTTTCATTAGGCGGTTTTATTAATGCTGTTTATGCCAAATCATTTGATGATATTTCTATTATTCCAACTTTTGTACTGACTCCACTGACTTATTTAGGTGGTGTATTCTATGCCATTAGTGCCTTAAGCCCTTTTTGGCAAAATCTCTCTTTAATTAACCCTGTGGTGTATATGGTTAATGCTTTCCGTTACGGCATTTTAGGACATAGTGATGTCAACGTGACGATTTCATTATCTGTGATTACACTATGCTGCGCAGTGCTTTATGGTATTGCCTATCATTTACTTTCTCGTGGTTCAGGAATGCGTGAATAATGAGTGTTGAACAATCTCTCCTTGGTAAAGACACCAATTATCCTACAGAATATCAACCCGATATTTTATTCCCTATTTCACGTGCTGCTGCACGTGAAAAATATGCAGATGTTGAGGGAATTCAACTGGGGCAAGACTGGTGGCACGTTTTTGAAATTTCGTGGTTGAATGCCGCAGGCATTCCGCAAGTTGCGATTGGTCGGATTACACTACCTGCTTCATCGCCTAACCTGATCGAATCAAAATCATTAAAGCTCTACTTTAATAGTATGAACTTTACCCGCTTTCAGTCTGAAGCCAATTTCATTGAAACTGTTGAGCATGATTTAACGGCTGCTGCGCAAGCACCTGTTACGCTAACTTTATTTCAGGTCGATGATTTAGCGATTAGCCAGCCTGAAGGTATTTGTATTGATCAGCTCACGCCTGAGCGTTTAGAGCAGCATCCTGACCCAAGTTTATTGCAATTCGATTTAGAACAAGCGGAAGATATAGAGGTACAACTTTTCTCACATTTATTACGCAGCAATTGTCCTGTCACAGGACAACCTGACTGGGGCACGGTTTTTATCCGTTATCAAGGCAAAAAACCTTGTTATCGCAGTATTTTGGCTTATATTATTTCTTATCGTCAGCATAATGGTTTCCATGAACAATGTGTGGAACAGATGTTTGCAGACATCTGGCAAAAATTCGCACCAGAAAAACTGATGGTATATGCAACCTATACACGTCGTGGTGGTTTAGACATTAACCCTTGCCGTGTATCGGACTTAACATGGATGCCTCGCCCTATTCGTTTAGCGCGACAATAACAACATTGAGGTTGAACAATGCCATTTTTTGGATTCATTCCATCTGCAGAATTATTAAATACGATTGAAACTGCACAACAGAAAAAAAATTCAAGTGAGCCGCTGTACCCACTGCGCGACAAAACCGCATTAATGATTAATGAAGAAATCATTGATGCCATTTTAACCGAGTTGGTACGTCGTTTTCCTGCCAGCGATAAACGCGACACTGCCGAAAAACTTGCGGGCTATGTCAAATCTACCGTTGCAGTACTCCTAAAACAATTATTAAGCAAAGCGCCAAATGATGTCGTGAAACAATCGATTGAATTTTCTGAGCGCAGTAGCTTTAAAGATGCAGCAGGCAATGCACGTGTAGGTGAAACGCTCGATGCAAGTTTAGTGACCAACCTGAAACACAACTATGCCGAAATTCAAGCAGGCAATGAAGTGAACAAAGCTGCTTTAACCGAACTATATAAACAGTTTGCAGAAGCGACGGTACGCCACTTTATGAGCGACTTTAACAAAACCCTCGATTTGGGCATGATTAAGCGTAAAGCAGCAGATATTGGCGCAGCAGCGGTAATTAAAGCTGTCCATATTGCGGTGGATAAAATCATCCCAAATTTAACCAAAGAGGAACTCTTGGTTTTAGCGGAATATCACGACACCTTATTCCATCATTAATATCAGTGGGTTTAACTCATAATGCGTTTTAAGCCCTTTTGTTGCATGTTAAGTGCAAAATGCCTGATTTTGATCAGGCATTTTTATATGCAATGCAATATCAGGATATGTCTGCAACTTTTGCACAATCAAGAATAACTTTTTGCACCTAGATTGAATTTTGTTACAAATCCTGCGCGCTTTTTACACATTCTTTGTCTATTTTTGTATAAGTTTTTGCAAACCAGTCACGCATGAATGCTATCTTAGCCGCTTACTTCGCTTTCGCAGTTTGGCCCCAATAGCGGCTTATTCTTCATATATAAGTAGCAACTTATTTACTGCATATAAATAAGTTGTGTAAATCATCAATTTGGAATTTTCCTCAATATGTTCAAACTTGATTTTTATAACAAACTAAAACGTCTTTCTTTACTCATTGGTGCATTTTCTATCACCAGTTTTTGTCAGGCCAATGATTTCCAAAATCATCCGTCTTATGCCAGTTTTAAACAAAAAACCATGCAGACCTATGGCTTGAGTGCAGCACAAGTCGATTGGGCGATGGAAGGCTCTAAAAACTTACCCAATATCATCAACATCATGAACCGCCCAGGCGAAAGTAAGCCTTGGTACGACTATAAAACCAATTTCCTTGCAGAAAGCACTATTCAGCGCGGTGTGCGCTTTAAACAACAATATGCAGACACGCTCAATCGTGCTGAACAGCAATTTGGTGTACCGCAATCCATTATTTTAGGGATTCTGGGTGTAGAAACAGGTTTTGGAAGCAATAAGGGCTCTTTTGTAACCCGTGATGCCCTTGCCACCTTAGGCTTTGGTTATGAACGTCGCGCGGAATACTTTAAAGATGAACTCGCAGCACTGATCGCATGGTCATATAAAGATGGTGTGCCAACTTCTTCAATTGTTGGTTCTTATGCAGGTGCTGTTGGTTATCCGCAGTTTATGCCTAGCAATATTCCAAAATTTGGGGTCGATTATGACGGCAACGGACATATTGATCTACGCAACTCGGCAGTCGATGCCATTGGCTCCATTGCAAACTACTTGGCACAACATGGCTGGCAGCGCAATCAACCCATTGCATTTGCTGCACGATATACAGGCAACAATCCTGACAGTGTCATTGCCAAAGATTTGACCCTGCCAACACCTTATGGGGTTTTAAAATCGCAAGGCGTGATGCCAATGAATCCAATTGTGCAAATAGATGACCTCGACTTGGTCAATGTCATTCAATTACAAGAAAATTATGGTCATATCTACTATATAACCTACCCAAATTTTCAGGTGATTACGACTTATAACCGTAGCCGTATGTATGCGACTGCACTGTGGTTATTGGGCACTGAAATTGCGAGTCGCTAAGTACAAATTTAAATATAAAACCAAAAAGTCAAGAAATATTTTTGACAATTTGATCACAAAACAAACTTTTTACATATAATGTTACAATATTGATTATTTTTTAATCAAATAGAGTTGGTTTTTGGTACTTTTTGTCATTATTTTCGTATAAAGACTAGACACCTTTAGTGAGGGATGAATATTATCCATGTCGTCAAATGTAGTCGAAAAAGTGAAATTACAGACAGGATTACCACTATTTCAATCAGTTAAGAGCGAAATAAGTTAAAAATTCTGTCTTCAGGAGTTCAAACCATGCATAGTTCACTTAAATACTTACTTGCACTTTCTGTAGCTGTTGCCCTAAGTCAGTCGCAAGCTGAAATGGTGCAATCATCATTCAACAATGATAATGAGTCATCTAGCCTAGCTGCGCGTGTACTCAACAAAGAAGCACAAAGTTTTAATTCACATTTCTCAAATTTGAATAGCCTTTCAATCACCGAACGTTCAGGCGACCAAATCCGTCGTCAAACGATTGCAGCGAAAATTGAAATTCCTGCTGAAGAGCCTTCAGTGATTGAAAAGTTAAATACAGTGGCATCGAACACTGTACGTAAATTTAGCCAAACAGGTATGGCATCTTGGTACGGTCGTCAATTCCACGGTCGTAAAACTGCAAGCGGTGAAACGTTCGACATGAACGCAATGACTGCTGCACACCGTAGCCTGCCGCTAAACTGCTATATTCGCGTAACCAATAAAAACAATGGTAAAAGCGTTGTAGTTAAAGTAAATGACCGTGGTCCATTCCATGGCAACCGTGTACTCGATCTTTCTTATGGCGCTGCAAAACAATTGGGCATCACCAATGCAGGTACTGCCAAAGTAAGCATTGAGCGTATTGACGGTCCAAACTCTTAAGATTCGCTTACACGACTTCACATTTGACTTGAAAGCCACAGCAATGTGGCTTTTTTAATGCCTGTAAGATTTACAGTCATCCCATGCATGTCTGCACAAAGATGATCCACACAAATTTTGTTGCCACTTCATTTTGAAAATATGAATACTGTTTTGACCGCCTCACTGTTCTCAGTTATATTTTAGACAGTCAAACAATAACAACGGATGATCGGTCTACAGGAATAGCACATGAAGACAGTAAGCGAGTGGCTAGATGAATACAGCGAGAGCCATCAAAATAAAACCAATAAATTAATTCACTGGGTGTGCGTACCTACGATCTTTTTTTCGATTGTCGGCATCTTGGCGCATTTCAGCGCTTTACTAACAACATTACTTCTGGTGCTCAGTTTTATTTTTTATGCACGTTTAGACTTGGTTCTTGCAGTTGCAATGGCAGCATTAATGCTGGTAATGGCATGGCTGATTTATGTTTTGCCTGTTGGAATGGGTTTTTATATCGCAATTTTTGTTTTGGCGTGGATTGGGCAGTTTTATGGTCACAAAGTTGAAGGGAAAAAGCCTTCATTCTTCAAAGACCTCCAATTCCTTCTCATTGGCCCAATTTGGTGCATGGATGCCTATTTAGGTAAAATCCTACCCTCTTGGAAAACACGTCGTAAAAACAGCATTATGAGCATTTAAACGCTATATCCTATTTTCGTTATCGGAAGAACCGTTATTGATAGGTTCTTCCTTGATGTTTTAACCATCCGCCCACGTGTTTGTTTGCTGGATCATGATGCGTCCAGTGAATCACCCCACCCTTATCTGAGTATTCATATTCACCAAAAAACTCAACAGTATCACCTTTTGCAATATTGGTAATTCGTGGTGCAAGATCAATATTATGTGCAACCAATACAGTTTGCCCATTATTCAGTTTTAAAATAAATTTTTGATGACGTGAGCCTTCGTTGTCATCCGCTAACACTGCAATGACCTGCCCACTCGCACGGACTTGTAAATCGCTCTGTTTGCGCTCAAACGCACGTTCAATCAGCTGAACACCCTGAGCATCATCTTGCAGCGCATCTCGCTGTACGTCTAACTGCTCTTTTTCAGTTTGCGATGTGCGAGCAGTACTTGTAGATGGTGCATTTGATGTTTCAGACTGAAACTGCTGTAAATCTATGCCAAAAAATGCAGCAATTAGCACTACAATAATTGCGCCGATGCTTAAATTCTTTTTATTTGCCATATAACCTTCTTGTTCTGATTCCACCCTATACGATTAAGTCAATTATTCGTAACATACTGATTTAAAATTAATATCTTTAATCTTCATCTCAATATTTATGCCACGATTGCATATTGCCAAAATCTATATTCACAAAAAAGCCCCAAAATAAATTGGGGCTTTCCTTACAAAATATTTTACCTTAAGTAAAAATTATTTTGCAGCAGCTTGAGCAGCAGCAACTTCTTCAGCGAAGCTCATTTCTGCTTTTTTCTCAATACCTTCACCTACTTCGAAACGAACGAATTGAGCAACAGTTGTACCAGTTGCTTTTAATACTTCAGCAACTTTCTTCTCGTTGTCAATTACGTACATTTGACGATCAAGCGCAACTTCGTTCAAGTATTTTTCAACTGAACCAGTTACCATCTTCTCTACGATGTTTGCAGGCTTACCAGATTCAACTGCTTTCGCTTCTGCAATTTCTTTCTCTTTAGCGATAAGATCAGCAGGAACTTGTTCAGCAGTAACAGCAACTGGGTTGAATGCAGCAACGTGCATTGCAATACCTTTACCAGTCGCAGCATCACCTGTGTAAGAAACAACAACACCGATTTTTAAACCGTGCTTGTACACAGCAAGGTTTTCACCTTCAACGATTTGTGCACGACGAACTTGGATGTTTTCACCAATTTTTTGAACAAGTGCAACACGTGTTTCTTCAACAGTTGCGCCATCTTCAAGTTTAAGTTCAGCAATTTTAGCAGCATCAGTTTCGTTTGCAGCAAGAGCAGCAGCAGCAACTTTCGCAGAGAAACCAGCAAAGTTTTCGTCTTTTGCAACGAAGTCAGTTTGACAGTTTACTTCTAAAAGAATCGCTTTGTTGCCTTCTTGAACGATTGTGATTGCACCGTCAGCAGCAATGTTACCTGCTTTTTTAGCAGCTTTTGCTTGACCAGATTTACGAAGGTTGTCAATCGCTAATTCGATGTCACCGCCCGCTTCTGTTAATGCTTTTTTACATTCCATCATTGCTAGACCAGTACGATCACGCAATTCTTTAACCATGCTTGCTGTAACTGCAGTCATGTTTATCTCCTAAAATCGGTAGAAAATGAATTCTTTTTTTAACAGAAACGGCCCAGAGGGTGTCTCTTGGGCCGTCTGCATACATGACGCTTACTTTGCCACCATCGCATGTCGCAAAAATGACAAGCTTACGTCAAAACGCATTAAGCCTCAGAAGCAGGAGCTTCTTCGCCTTTTGCTTGAGCATTGGCTTGAGTTTGAGCGTATTCTTTACCAGCAATGATCGCATCAGCCATTGAAGAAGCGTAAAGTGTTACTGCACGGATCGCATCGTCGTTACCCGGAATAACGTAGTCTACGTTGTCTGGGTTAGAGTTTGTATCTACGATACCGATTACAGGAATACCTAAGTTTTTAGCTTCTTTAATTGCAATTGCTTCGTGATCAACGTCAATTACGAATAATGCGTCAGGTAAACCACCCATGTTTTTCACACCGCCTAAAGCGCGCTCAAGTTTTTCCATTTCACGGCTACGCTCTAAAGCTTCACGTTTAGTAAGCTTAGCAAAAGTACCGTCAGTAGACTGAACTTGAAGATCTTTTAAACGGCTGATAGATTGGCGAAGTGTTTTCCAGTTCGTCAACATACCACCTAACCAACGGTGATCTACATACGGTTGACCAGCGCGTTGAGCTTGTTCACGGATGATTGCAGAAGCAGCACGTTTTGTACCAACGAACAAAACTTTGTTCTTTTTGCTAGCCAATTGGTTTGCAAAGTTCAAAGCATCATTTAACGCAGGAACAGTGTGTTCAAGGTTGATGATGTGAATTTTGTTACGCGCACCAAAGATGTATTGACGCATCTTTGGGTTCCAGAAACGTGTTTGGTGACCAAAGTGTGCGCCAGCTTGAAGAAGGTCGCGCATGCTTACGTTGTAATCTGCCATTTTCTTTACCTTAAATGTTTGGGTTAGGCCTCCATATATCCGCATTCTCCACCCCAAAGGGCACCCAGAGTAATGTGACGATATATGTGCGGATTTTTAATTTCCCTTTTACCAAGCTCTTTGAAACATATTCATAAAAAGCATTTGATAAAATGGGCGGCTATTTATACCATAGTCACACACAAATTTCCAAAAGTTTTTAAAGATCATGAACACAACTTATCAAGCACCTCGTCGACTCATCAAAACCGCAGAAGATATTGAAAAAATGCGCGTGGCAGGACGACTGGCGGCAGAAGTTTTGGAGATGATCAAAGCACACGTTAAACCAGGCGTTACTACGCTCGAACTGGATACGATTTGCCATGACTATATTGTCAATCAACAACAAGCTATTCCTGCCTGCTTAGGTTATGGTGCTGCTCCGGGTCGTCCAGCATTCCAACACACCATTTGCACATCGGTTAACCATGTGGTTTGTCACGGTATTCCGTCAGAAAGTAAAGTGCTGAAGAAAGGCGATATTTTAAATATTGATGTCACAGTCATTAAAGATGGTTTCCACGGCGATACCAATATGATGTATATCGTGGGTGGTGAAACTTCCATTTTAGCCAATCGTTTATGCAAAGTTGCCCAAGAAGCGATGTATCGCGGTATGGCAACCGTTAAACCCGGTTCAACCATTGGTGATATTGGTCATGCGATTCAAAAATATGTTGAATCTGAACGCTTTAGTGTCGTGCGTGAATATTGCGGTCATGGTATTGGGACGACCTTCCACGATGAGCCACAAGTATTGCACTATGGTCAAGCCAACACAGGCATGATTTTAGAAGAAGGTATGACTTTTACCATTGAACCAATGGTCAATGCAGGCGTATGGCAAACCAAATTACTTGGCGATAAATGGACAGTGGTGACCAAAGACCACAAATTATCGGCACAGTTTGAACACACCATTTTGGTCACCAAAGATGGCTTGGAAGTGCTAACTGCCCGCCCTGATGAAGATTTATCACGCTTTACTGCATAACGTGTTTGCAGCCAAAATCTGTCATTGGCTAAAAATTTAACCCGTATGTCAAAAAGATCAGTTCCGACTGGTCTTTTTTATTAATTTCAACGCATACAATTTCTATAAAATCTTTTTATTTCAAACCAATAGAACTTTAAAGCCATCCAATAAAACAAGCATTTTCACGTATTCAACAGTTTTGGATTTAACAAAACACCTGCACACTTTTCCAGTTATTCACAAAAGTTTAAAAAAATATCTTGTAAAAACAACAGTTTTATTTTTCCAGTCCATTTCATAATGCCTTGCATAACAATGCCGTAAATAACAACAAGCAAAATTGGACATGGAGTTCCACAATGAAAAAAACACTATGCTGTTTGGCACTGAGTAGTTTGCCAGTCATCAGTTATGCCAACTCACCTTATTTTAGTTTAAAAGATGGTGATGGTTTTAAACGCTTTTCTGTTTCGGTAGGTGCGCTGCACGTTATGCCACAAGGTAAAGCACAACCTTTTCGGGTCAATACAGCCATCCACAATGGCTACACAGCGGATGTCGGTGAGGTTCAATCGCAAACTGTAAAAGATAATTTACGTGACGGTTTTGAGCCACCCATATTATTAAGCGGAGCATTAAATTTGCTGCCTACCGTGCCTGCCAACATGAGTGGACAAGCCACAATTTCAGGTTTGGAGCAATGGGATAATCCCGGCACAGGTTTAGAAGCAGATGATGTCACCACACTGGGTATTATCAGCAACTATTTCTTTACTGATAATATTTCCTTTGAAGTCAAAGGCGGCATTCCACCTAAAGTTGATTTGCAAGGCAAAGGGAAAATTTATGCACCTTTCTCCGCAATTGCACGTCCATTAGGCGGTGCGTTGGGTGAGCTAGAATTACAAAACGATATTTTCATTACCGATTTAGCAGCACATGGCCCTGCTGCTTCTGCCCGAGCATGGACACCTGCATTTGAGTTTCAATATCACTTTGGCAAAACAGGCGTAAATAAGTTCCGCCCCTATGTTGGCGTCGGTTTGATGTATGCCTATTTCAATGAGTTAGAAATTAATCCACGTACTGAGCAGGACTTAATTGCTTCAGGTCACATGATTGCCAATATTAAAGAAGGAAAATCAGGCGCATCTTTAGAAGGCAAACCAAGTTCAGCCAACCCAAAAGTTGAGTTAGATGCCACCGATGCGTTTGCACCTGTTGCCACCGTAGGTTTTACCTATGACTTTAATGAAAAATGGTTTGCAGTTGGTTCACTATCTTATGCACACCTTAAAAATGAAACCACCATTACGGTGACCGATGCCAAACATGGTGAATTGATTCACTCTAAAGCAGATATTGAAGTGAATCCGATCATTGCATACGCTGGCTTTGGGATGCGCTTTTAATCTCTAATTTTACTTTTCCACTTTCAACTAAATTTAAGACGGCTACGGTCGTCTTATTTTTTCTTACACTATTTAATTAAAGCAATCGCTTCTATCTTGATAACTCAATTTTATCATTTGATGAATTTTATTTTATCGCGCTCTTGAGCTGAATCGATTACCATAACAAGCTGTTAGCCATACGTGGATGCCTTATGTCGAATGCTCAATTTTCCAAACCTCTAATTTATATGTTAATTGGAAGCGCCATTATTTTGGCATTATCGCTTGGGGTTCGGCATGCATTTGGTTTGTATTTGGTGCCTATGAGCCATGAATTTGGCTGGGGACATAATGTCTTTAGTTTAGCCATTGCCATGCAAAACCTGATTTGGGGTGCAGTCCAACCCATCACAGGTGCTTTTGCAGACAAATACGGCAGTAAAATTGTAGTTGCAGTTGGTGGTGCACTGTATGCACTCGGCTTATTGCTCATGGCCGTCAGCTCGACTGGGTTATTGCTAAATTTAAGTGTGGGTTTAATTTTAGGTTTGGCACTTTCTGCAACCTCTTTCCCTGTGCTACTTTCTGCAGTAGGTCGCGCTGCTCCTCCAGAAAAGCGTAGCCTTGCAATGGGTATTGCCAGTGCTGCAGGCTCGTTTGGGCAATTTATCATGTTGCCATCGACCTTATTGTTATTACAAAGTGTAGGTTGGTCGGGCGCATTAATTGTCAGTGCGATTTTAATTGTCTTGATTGTTCCTTTGGCATGGATGCTCAAAGCACCCATGTATCAAAACCCTAATGCAAGTTCAGTCAGCCAACCCGCTTTAGGCTTTAAACAAGTTTTGGTGATTGCCAAAAACCATAAACCCTTTTGGTTTTTAGCTTTGGGCTTTTTTGTCTGTGGTTTTCAAGTGGTGTTTATCGGGATTCACTTACCTAGCTACTTAATCGATCATGGCTTTAATGCAACCACAGGCACAGTTTTTCTAGCACTCGTGGGTTTATTTAATATTGTAGGCACCTATACCGCAGGTTGGTTAGGCGGTCGCTATTCGAAACCGCACTTGCTGATGTGGCTTTACGGACTACGCGGTATTGCCATTATCGTCTTTTTAATCCTGCCTTTAAGCATCTGGACAATTTATGCATTCGGGATCATTATGGGCTTATTGTGGTTATCTACAGTGCCTTTAACCAATGGTATTGTGGCAAATATGTTTGGGATTAAGTACCTGACCATGCTCAGCGGCATTGTGTTTTTCACACACCAAGTCGGCTCATTTTTTGGTGGATGGCTTGGCGGTTTAAATCACGATCTGACAGGTAACTATAATGCAATCTGGATTGTTTCTATTGCTTTAAGTGCGTTTGCGGTCTTGGTCCATTTTTGGGTAGATGAGGAGCACGTCATTCATGATTAATTCTTTATTGAATTTTAAAGTATTGCTCACACTTGCCATCACTGCCCTTTTTGGCTTATCGATCTTTTTATGGATGCAAACGCCACAACTATTCGAATATTTTAATCAGGCGTTTTGTGCGCATTAAAACCCAATCTCTAAAATATTAAGTCTATTTTACTATTCAAAATTCCGCTTTAGACATGGAGCGTCTTATGCAGATTCAATTGCATCGTGGAAGACTGATTGACCATATTCATCTTGTGGTGAGTGACCTTGAAGCAAGTCGAGCATTTTATACCGCCATCTTGGCAGTGTTGGATATTCCAGTTATGGGAACAGCCAAGGATCACTTTTGGGCAGATGAACTTTTTATCTCCTCAGTAAAAAGTCCTGCCGCACAAGGCATACTCACTGGGCGTCATCATCTCGCCTTTCAAGCTAAAAATCGTGAAATGGTCAATGCTTTCTATCTTGCAGCATTGGCACATGGCGGCAAGTGCAATGGCAAACCTAATGAACGTGCTTATCATCCTGGTTATTATGCAGCTTATGTACTTGATCCTGATGGTAACAATATTGAAGCTGTCTTTCATGGCGAAACGCCACGCAGTGCGGCATCAGTCATAATTGATATTTAACGCTCAATGTTCCACAAATCAACTTTCCCTCAATGCATAAATTTCCTTACAGCAAGTCAATAAAAAAATACCCCACAAGAATGATCTTATGGGGTGTTTTAAATTTTCTATTTTACAGTCAGCAGAATCACTTAAAACAAACGATTCATCCCATTCAAGGTCGCCACACGATACGCTTCCGCCATGGTTGGATAGTTGAATGTGGTTTCCACAAAATACTTAATGGTATTGTTCGGGCTGTTCATCACCGCCTGACCAATGTGGATAATTTCTGCCGCATTATTACCAAAGCAATGCACACCCAATACTTCTAAAGTGTCACGGTGGAATAAAATCTTCAATTCACCCACTGTATCACCCGTAATTTGCGCACGCGCTAAATGACGGAAAGATGCCTGACCAACTTCATAAGGAATTTTTTCTTCCGTCAATTCCTGCTCAGTTTTACCAATCGAAGAAATTTCTGGAATGGTATAAATACCTGTTGGAATATCGGTCACAGGCGCAACATTTTCTTCGCCACTCATATTTGCACCCGCGCAACGACCTTGGTCATAGGCAGCAGATGCCAACGAAGGCCAGCCAATCACATCACCCGCAGCATAAATATTCTCTACTTCGGTTTGATATTGATCATTCACCGTTAATTGACCACGGCTGTTTGGTTTAAGTTCTACGTTTTCCAAACCTAAACCATCGGTATTACCTGAACGTCCGTTACACCACAAAATCGCATCGGCTTTGATTTTCTTGCCACTTTGCAAATATAAAACCACGTGATCATCAAAAGTTTCTAAATGATCAATTTGCTCATTGTGGCGAATCAGCACCCCTTGCGCACGCAAGTGATATGACAAGGCATCTGAAATTTCATCATCCAAATAGCTGAGCAATTTGTGCTGAGTATTAATCAAATCAACTTTATGATCTAAACCAATGAAGATGGATGCATATTCACAACCAATCACACCCGCGCCATAAATAATAATTTTTTGAATCGAGAAATCCAAATCCAAAATTTTGTCTGAATCAAATACACGTGGATGGTTGAAATCCAACATTTCTGGACGATATGGACGGCTACCTGTCGCAATCACAATTTGCTGACACATAATGGTTTCTTTAATGCCATCTGCACCAAATACCAAGACCGTATTTTTATCTTGGATATAAGCACGACCATGATAAATCGCAATTTCATTACGGTCATAAAAGCGAGAGTGCGTTTCAACTTGCTGCTGAATAACTTTATGCGCACTTTGCAACACTTGCTTCATGGTGAACTGACGCCAATCGCCCATTTTTTTAAACATTGGGTCACGGCGATAACGGATAATATTCGACACTGTCTGACGCAATGCTTTACTTGGAATGGTACCCACATGGGTACAGTTACCGCCAAGCTGCTCACGAACATCTACAATCGCAACACGCTTACCAGATTTGGCAAGTTTCATTGCCGCGCCTTCACCCGCAGGGCCTGAACCGAGAACAACCGCATCGTACTTCACGAAAGTTCCACTAACGACCTCTTTTTTACGTGGCATTCAACGCTCCTTTTCTTTAAATCTGTCTTTTCAATGGGCTATATTATGACGTAAATCTTTTGAATTTTCTGTATTTACTGTGCATATATTACGTGATAACCACATTTTTTATATGAATATCGTTTTTACCCAATTTAAGCACAATTTCGTTATAATAACCGTCTTATGATGAAGTTAAGGTGACATTTTACTTTTGCACTTAGATTCGGTTTAATCAGACTCTATTTCACGTAAAATCTAGCCTACACTAAATCTCTCCCCTTTCAAAAACAGTGGAAAAGTTGAATATGTCTGCAAACCGTAAACCAGAACAGGGTGTCAAACTTCGTGGTGCTGAAAAAGTCGCACGTATTCCTGTAAAAGTTGTTCCTACGGTTGAAACGCCTCGTAAACCTGACTGGATTCGGGTCAAAATGACGGCACCAGAAGAAGTTCAACGTATTAAAACCACTTTGCGTCAGCAAAAATTGCACACCGTTTGTGAAGAAGCCGCTTGTCCAAACCTTCCAGAATGCTTTGGTGGTGGTACAGCAACCTTTATGATCATGGGTGATATTTGTACCCGTCGCTGCCCGTTCTGTGATGTTGCGCATGGTCGTCCAAATGCACTAGATCCTGAAGAACCTCGTCACATGGCAGAAACCATTGCCAACTTATGCTTAAAATATGCCGTGATCACCTCTGTAGACCGTGATGACTTGTTAGATGGTGGTGCACAACATTTTGTCGATTGTATTAAAGAAGCCCGCTCTTTAAGCCCAAATACGTTGTTAGAAATTTTGGTGCCAGACTTCCGTGGTCGTATGGATATTGCACTACGCATTATGACCGAATGTCCGCCAGATGTTTTTAACCACAACATTGAAACTGTGCCACGCTTATATAAAGCCATGCGTCCGGGTTCAGACTATCAGCACTCTTTGAACTTGCTGAAAATGTTTAAAGAATATTGCCCAGATATTCCAACCAAATGCGGTTTGATGGTAGGTATTGGAGAATCTGAAGAAGAAGTTATTGCACTGTTAGATGATCTTAAAGCGCACGATGTAGATTATGTGACCATTGGTCAATATTTACAGCCATCTAAAGAACATGCGCCAATTGACCGCTTTGTAACACCTGAAGAATTTGAGCGTTATACAGCGCATGGTCAAAAGTTAGGTTTTAAAAATATTTGGGCTGCGCCAATGGTACGTTCAAGTTATTTTGCAGACCGTCAATATTATGGTGAACCTGTACCAACAGTACGTCGTAAAGCCGACCCTGCTAAAAAAATTAGCGTGCAAACCATTGAAGCTTAACACTCGCTTATTTCAAAATTTGCGATAAAGCTAAAACAGCCCCGACTTTATGTTCGGGGTTTTTTATACCTTGTGGATATATTAAAAATAGATAGATGTGAATATTTTTTGATGGTCTACGACCAAGTGCGCATGGTGTCATCGCCATAAATTGTTAATCTATGCACTTAATCTATACACCGAGCTCAAACAATAAAACAGGGATAGTAAAATGTCACAACAAGACTATGACAATGGCTTAAAAGTTCGCACTGAAGTCATGGGCGAAAGCTTTGTAAAACGCGCACAGGACAACACTGTACCATTTACCCAACCTTTGCAGGACTGGATTAATGAACATGCATGGGGTTCAACTTGGCAACGTGAAGGTGTGTTACCACGCAAATATCGTTCCTTAATTACTATCGCCTTTTTAACTGCTTTAAAAAGCCCGACCGAGCTTAAAGGACATATTCGTGGTGCGCTAAATAACGGGGCAAGTGTCGAAGAAATTCAGGAAGTCTTGTTACACAGCTTGCCTTATTGTGGCGCACCTGCAACTCAGGAAGCTTTTCGCGCAGCGTTGGAAGTTTTGGCAGAACATACTGCAAATACTTAAACGCAATCTAAATCAAAAAATATAAACGCTCGACATTTCACTAAAACTATTTGGTGAAATGTCGGTAGAGTTGAGTTTTAAATCCAATACACATTAAAGCTATAAAAGAACTCATTTAACTCAAAGCGCACCTGATAACCCAAATCAGTCAGCTGTGCCGATAAATTTCGAATATCTTCTAAAGGTAAATGTTTTGGCAGCACAGTAAAAACTGCGGTATTGCCCTGCTTGGCATTCTCTTCGATTAAAGACGCCAAACGCTGCTTATATAATTCAATATCTAGCTTGGCATGATCTGAATAAACTTTTGCTTGTTCAGCAGTTAAAAAATTTGCCATCTTATTGTTCTCATTATGACCATGTTTAACATTCAACATATTGAAACTTGACGATATGGCTCAAGTGATTTTTTGTTATTGTCTGCATAAACGCATGATCAATTAACCCTAATTTTTTAAAAAAAATCACACCGAAGATGGCTTTTTCGCAGCAGACCTTTTAGGCTATCGCACAATCTTATGTTGTAATTTTGCTGGATGACATTATGTCAGAATCTGTTTCAATCTCCCCTGCGCTAATGAACCGCGCCATTGCAGGACAAGCCGATGCCCAATTTGAAGTGGCGGTGCTGTATATGCAAAGCGATTTTAATGAAGATATTGAACTTGCCGAACAATGGGCGCTCAAAGCTGCCGCAAACGGACATATCGAAGCCATGTATTGGCTTGGTGAAGGCTATACCGTATATGCCAAAGATGTTCTAGAAGATGACCCTGAAGATGCCAAACAACATTTTGAAGATGCTTTTGTCTGGCTCAAAAAAGCCAGTGATGCACAACACCCTGCCGCTATTTTAGAGTTGGCAGGCTACTACCGTCGTGGTGATGTGGTTGAACAAGATGTCGCTCGCTCTGTGGCATTGGTACAGCAAGCAGCAGAATTGGGCGAAGTACAAGCCATGCGTGACCTTGCTTTTATCTATGCAAATGCTTTGGGTGTAGATGCTGACGAAAATAAAGCTGAATATTGGACACAAAAAGCCGATGCAGCGGAGTAATTTATTTGTCTAGCCAATCAATTGATGGGCTAGACAATTTTTGCATGACTCGAATCGTCATTGAATAAAGCTTAGACTTTGAATAACACTTAGACTTCGACCACAATTACTTGTCTGCAAATGCCCTCTTGCTGACGCTGTTGTTCAAACACAGCCGCAGGCATCGGCTCAAAACTGTCAAAGAAACAAATTTCAGCATCATCAATAGAATATAGCAATGAGTGATTGCCCACGCCTTCTAAAGTGTCGTAGTAGACAATTACAAATTTATTTTCATCAAATGCGTGCTGAATTTGCTGATAGCCGATTGCCGCCAATACAGGCAATTTAAGCTGTTCAGCTTCGGCATAACTTAACTTTTCTGCATCTTGTAAATCTGGGTCAGGGTCAGTATAAAACTGCACATTAAAGCCAAACTTTTTCAGTCCAACAGCCAAACCAATTGTGGTTGTGCCCTGCTCTGGCGTATAACCACACACTTCAATCAATTGTTGAATATCGGCATCAATTCCTAAGTGTCGTAGCAACATCCACACTGCGTAAATCCCGCCGTTGGCTTCTAAATTTGCCAACTCTTGAGGAAGCTCTAAAGCCATCATTCAATCTCAAAAATATGTTTGTAGTGATAATAAACAAAACATGATTGGAACTGAATCAATTTCCAAGTACAATATCGCGCTAGTCGAGGGATGCTGCGACGTTTTACAGGCACGAAATGTAAAATCGCCAGGCTCGACCAGCATAGCAACGCGTTTGCTATGCAAGAAACGGCATCCGCGAACTGAATGATCAATTGTTTTTTATAAGGAGATCGTGATGAACGCGGTTAATGCTTCATTTACAGATTATAAAGTTGCCGATATCACACTAGCTGATTTTGGTCGTAAAGAAATCAAACTTGCAGAAGCAGAAATGCCAGCCCTTATGGGTTTGCGTAAGCGCTACTCAGCTGCAAAACCTCTTGCAGGCGCGAAAATTCTCGGCTGTATCCACATGACCATTCAAACTGCTGTTTTAATTGAAACGCTAGTTGAATTGGGCGCAGAAGTTCGTTGGACTTCTTGTAACATCTTCTCTACTCAAGACCACGCTGCTGCAGCAATTGCTGCTTCAGGTGTGCCTGTTTTTGCTTGGAAAGGCGAAACTGAAGAAGAATATGTATGGTGTCTTGAACAACAAATTAATGTAAATGGCACACCATGGGATGCCAACATGATTTTGGACGATGGCGGTGACTTAACTGCACTTGTTCACGAAAAATATCCTGCATTATTAGAGCGCATTCACGGCATTACTGAAGAAACCACTACGGGCGTACAACGTCTAATTGAAATGTGGAAAGATGGTTCTTTAAAAGTGCCTGCAATTAACGTCAACGACTCTGTGACTAAATCTAAAAACGACAATAAATACGGTTGCCGTCACTCACTCAACGATGCGATTAAACGTGGTACAGACATGTTATTGTCTGGTCGTCGTGCATTGGTTATTGGTTATGGTGATGTAGGTAAAGGTTCTGCACAATCTTTACGTCAAGAAGGCATGATTGTTCGTGTTTCTGAAATTGACCCAATTTGTGCAATGCAAGCATGTATGGATGGTTACGAAGTTGTATCTCCGTACAAGAATGGCGTACAAACAGGCAATAAAGCAGACGTCAACCTAGAGCTTTTAGAAAATACTGACTTGATTGTGACTACAACAGGTAACTATCACGTGTGCGACGCAGCAATGCTAGATACACTTAAAGCAGGCGCTGTTGTATGTAACATTGGTCACTTCGATACTGAAATCGACACCAACTACTTACGTGGTTATAAGTGGGTTGAAGTGAAGCCACAAGTACACCAAGTGTATCGTTCAGAAAACGAAAACGATTATTTAATCTTGCTTTCTGAAGGTCGTTTAGTGAACTTGGGTAACGCAACAGGTCACCCATCACGTATTATGGATGGTTCATTTGCTAACCAAGTATTGGCACAAATGCACTTATTTGCAGAGAAATTTGCCGATCTTCCTGCCGATCAAAAACAAGCGGCAATTCGTGTTGAAATCTTACCGAAAAAACTAGACGAAGAAGTTGCTGCTGCAATGGTTGCTGGTTTTGGTGGTGTATTAACACAATTGACTCAAGTACAAGCGGACTACTTAGGTGTAGCTGTTGAAGGTCCGTTTAAATCGGATGCTTATAAATACTAAGTTTTTAATCCTTCTCCCTAACCCTCTCTCATAGGGAGAGGGAATGATTCATTGTTTAATGAATGTATTCGAGGGTAAGTCCTCTCCTGAGCAAGTTTAAAGCACTGCTTTTAAACCCAGCGCAAGAGAGGATTTAGGAGAGGTGAAAAAATATAAATAAGTATTTATAACAAGGATTTAATCATGACCAAACAAGTTCCTATTTCATTTGAATTTTTCCCATCTAAAACCGATGTAGGTGCAGAAAAACTCAAAGTTGTGCATCAAGAATTACAACTTTTAAATCCAGAGTTTTTTTCTATCACTTATGGTGCAGGTGGTTCTACTCGTGAACGTACTTTATCGACCATTAGCGACTTCAATGGCAAAGGCACACCTGTAGCGCCGCACCTGTCTTGTATTGGTGATGACAAAGCGCGTATTGCTGAATTGCTTGATATTTATAAAGCACAAGGCATTGACCGCATTGTGGCTTTGCGTGGTGATTTACCTTCAGGTCAAGTTGGTTTAGGCGAATTGCCGTATGCGTCTGACTTGGTGCGTTTTATTCGTGAACATTCAGGTGATCATTTTCACATTGAAGTTGCGGCTTATCCTGAAATGCATCCACAAGCAGACCACTTTGATCAAGACATTAAAAACTTTGTCACCAAAGTAAATGCTGGTGCCAATGCTGCCATCACCCAGTTCTTTTTTAATCCAGATGCGTACTTTTACTTTGTAGAACGTATTCAAAAGCAAGGTGTGAATATTCCTGTTGCGCCTGGCATTATGCCGATTACCAATGCCAGCAATTTAATTCGCTTTGCAGATGGTACAGGTGCAGAAATTCCACGCTGGATTCGTAAGCAATTAGCAACCTATGGTGATGACACAGCTTCAATCAAAGCCTTTGGTCATGAAGTGATTATTAAACTGTGCGAACGCCTGATTGCAGGTGGTGCACCAAGTTTGCATTTTTACACCATGAACAACACCGAACCGACTCGTCAATTAGTGACAGATCTTGGTTTGGCTTAAGCTGTATTTTTCATATTTATTGACTTGAACGAGTAATCCCTATGCCCCGTTTTTATATTGAGGCTGAATTAGCAGTAGATACACAAGTTGAACTGACTGAAACAGTATTTCATCACTGGGTGAAAGTACTACGCGCACAAGTCGGTGAAACCGCCACCTTGTTCAATGGGCAAGGTGGTGAATATGAAGTGGAACTGGTTGAAGTTACCAAAAAAACAGCGCAAGTGCAGATTAAAAGTTTTAATCCAGACAATCGCATCCCAAGCTTTAGCGCCTTATTAGGACAAGTAATGAGCAAAGGCGATCGTATGGATTATGCGATTCAAAAAGCGGTAGAGCTTGGCGTGACTAACATTCAGTTGCTCACCTCTGAACGCTGTGAAATGCGCTTAAAATATGACCGCGATCAAAAAAAATTAGATCATTGGCAAGGCATTGCCATTGCAGCCTGTGAACAATGTGGCATGAATATCGTACCGAAAATTTTAGCCCCACTACGTTTAGAGGACTGGCTGAATAGTGACCTTCCTACCACCAAATTAGTGTTAGCACCGAATAAAGATCAAGTAGATGTGCTAAACAATGTCAGTAAAGATTTAGCTTTATTAATTGGGCCTGAAGGTGGTTTAAGCGAAGCAGAAATTAGTGCTGCCAATGCCGTTGGCTTTCAAAACTGGTGTATTGGCTCTCGGGTATTACGCACTGAAACCGCCCCTGTGGTTGCTTTAGCTCTCTTAAATTATCGCTTGGCTGAGTAATTTATCCGTTTTTACAGAAATCGATTGCCAATAACATTGCAATTTATAAAGTACAGGATTAATCTCGAACAATATATTAAAAAATTTGCATAAAATTCAAACACAAAACAGCAATATTTTATGCATGAACGTGATGTTATTTAAGAAAATATAAATGTTGGAATCATTTAACTAGATTTTGGGGAAGTATGTCAGACGCTCAAGATGAATTGTTGCAGCAATACTTAGATGCTGCGCAAATCACCAATACCATTCGGCTTATTCGATTCTTTTTGGTCAGCATCCTGATTGTTTGCCTGTATGTGTTTTTTATTTATCAAATTTCTTTCTCACATTCATCACCCTACCTCAATATCTGGTTTATTCTCACTGAACTGACCATTGGTTCGTGTTTACTGCTCACAGCAGTTCACTTTAAAGCGGGACAATATCAACTCCAACAAGCACATCGTTGGTTAAAATTGGTGTGTTTCTTGATCGGAACAGCAATCGCGGTTGGGGTAAGTTTACTGTATTACTTTTTACCTCAGCAAAACCCTGAACTGAGCAACTATGAAGCGATTATTTTAGCGACCTTATTAATTATTGTGAGTCAAACCTTTGCCCTCACCTTTTTAACGCAGCGCTTGAGTTATTTTTGCTGGGTATTCATTCCAGTGATTACACCCTATATTGCCGCACAGTTTTTAGTTCACTCCGAAACTTCCGCTTTCTTTTTTCTCGCGACAAATTTTGCCTTAATTACCTTACTGATTTGTGCCAATACTTCAATGCACATGCATCGTCGTTTATCGAGCGTCTATTTTAAGAACGACCAATTCAAAAAAGCCGCAGAGCAACAAGTCGGCTGGACAGATCAACTCTGCCAACAATTACAAGTTGAAATGAACAAGTCCAAAGATATTGAACTTCAACTGCAATTTAACAATCAAATGCTAGAACAAAAAGTAAGAGAACGTACCTTTGACTTAGAACAAACGCACCAAGATTTAATCAATCAACAACATAGTTTAATTTTAGCGCATGAAGCCGCAGGTCTAAAAGCATGGGACTGGAATATACGGCAACGCAGTATTGTCTTTGGTGGTGGCGCACAGCAAACTCGTTTAGAGAATACCAAACAGCATCGGAATAAATTACAGCAACTGATTCACCCTGATGATATTCCGCACTTTCACCAAACCATGAAACAACATTTACGGGGTCTAACTGAACGCTATCAAGCCACATATCGCGTACAACATAGTTCAGGTCAATGGTATTGGGTGCATGATATTGGTCGGGTGATTGAGCGTGATCCTGTCACCAATAAACCTTTGCGCATGGTGGGGATTCGCCGTGACATTCACCAAGAACGAATTGGACAAGAGCGCTTAAAACTCACTGCCAGCGTACTTGAACAGGCAGCCGAAGGTATTTTTATTTTAGATGAAAACTTACGTTATATTGAAGCCAACCCATTCTATGCTCAAATGAGCGGATTTAAACGCGACCATATTTTAGGCAAATATCTGTTTGATTTGGTCGAGTCCCACAAAGCACATCAACGCATTACGCAAGAAGAAATTCTTCAACAATTGCTCAGCAAGGGTGAATATCATACTGAAAGGAATATAAAATTCCGCTCAGGAAAAGAATTAGAAGTTCGTATGCATATCAATGCAGTCAAAGATGAGCAAAACCGTATTATTAATTATATTGGAATTGTGTCTGATTTAACCGAACATAAACTACAAGAACAGCGTTTATCCTATTTAGAAAATTATGATGCGCTGACCGATCTCCCCAATCGTTTTTATTATAATTATCAACTACATCAATATCTTATTTCACAGCAAGATTCATTGCAGCAATTGGCGGTCATTCGACTCAATATTGACCGTTTCAGACCTTTAAACGAATATTTAAGCAATAATGGTGGCGATGAATTACTCCGCCAAGTGGCGCAGCGTTTACGTATCACCAATGCCGAAGCGCTGTTTGTTGCACACTTAAATGGCGATGATTTTGCAATTGTTTATGAAATTTCTCATATTCGCCCTTCAATCGAAGAGCACTGTGAACGCATCACCAAAGCCTTTAATTTGCCGTTTAATGTACAGGGACAAGAACATATTATTACCCTATCGATGGGGGTTTCCCTCTATCCTGAACATGGACGCCAGTTGGATTATCTAAATAATTGTGCTGAACAAGCCTTGTCTGAGGCTAAGCGTTTAGGTGGCAATACCATTAAATATTACACTTTAGACAACACCAAACTGCTAGAGCAGGATGTACATTTAGAGCGTGACTTACGCCAAGCCATTAAAAATGATGAATTAATTGTATATTATCAACCTAAAATTGATTTCCATAATTATCAGGTGATCGGGTTTGAAGCATTGGTGCGCTGGCAGCATCCAACCAAAGGCATTATTCCACCCAACCTATTTATTCCTATTGCAGAACAAACCAGTTTAATTTCCGATATTGGTCGGGTTGTAATTCAACAAACTGCCAAGCAAATTCGTGAATGGAATCTGTTAGGTTTTGATCATATCCAAGTATCGGTTAATGTAGTTGCACAACAACTGCAACGTGGTCAATTGCTGCAAGATTTAGATGATGCGATTAATACCTATCAAATTTCAGGTGCAAGCTTAGAATTAGAAATTACCGAATCCTCTTTAGTGGAAAACTCCACAACCGTGAAGTCTTTATTAGATGAAATTAAACAACGTGATATTCATATCGCCTTAGATGATTTTGGTACAGGCTATTCTTCACTTTCTTACTTAACAGACTTCCCAATTGACAGTTTAAAAATAGACCGTAGCTTTGTTTCTAAAATTGGGAATACCAAACAAGAAGCCATTGTTAGTGCCATGATTGCTATGGGCAAAGCCATGGGCATGAGTGTGGTGGCTGAAGGGATTGAAACTGAGCAACAACTGCAATATTTGCAGAATTTAAATTGTGATATTGCGCAGGGGTATTTATTCTCTAGGCCTTTGCCTGAAAGTGAAGCGACCCAATTTCTAAAAGCCAATTTAGTATCGCGCGCTTATCGCTCCTTAATCTGAAACTAGACCCAAAAGCTCTAAGTTTGTTCTAAAAATAAACAGTGACGTCTGTGCTAAGGGGGCAAGTAATGGTATATTCGATAAGATTCATAAAAAAACCACCAGCATCGCTGGCCAACTTGTCACACACGAGATTCAGATGGACGATCAATCATTAAAACAGCAGGCACTTTACTATCACGAATTTCCAACACCAGGAAAAATCAGCGTTACTCCAAGTAAGCAGCTGGTCAACCAACGTGACTTAGCGCTCGCTTACTCACCAGGTGTCGCAGCACCATGTTTAGAGATTGAACGTGATCCTTCAACAGCTGCACTTTATACCGCTCGCGGTAACTTGGTTGCTGTCGTTAGTAACGGTACAGCAGTATTAGGTTTAGGTAATATCGGTCCTTTGGCGTCTAAACCTGTGATGGAAGGTAAAGGCGTACTCTTTAAAAAGTTTGCTGGTGTCGATGTATTTGACATCGAAATTGCTGAAAATGATCCAGACAAAATTGTAGATATTGTTGCAGCATTAGAACCAACTTTTGGTGGTATCAACCTTGAAGACATCAAGGCGCCAGAATGTTTCTACATTGAGCAAAAACTTCGTGAACGCATGAATATTCCTGTGTTCCACGATGACCAACACGGTACGTCAATCATTGTAGGTTCTGCCCTACTCAATGCCTTGTTACTTAACGGCAAGAAAATTGAAGAAATCAAAATCGTTGCTTCAGGTGCAGGTGCAGCCGCACTGTCTTGTTTAGACCTGTTATGTGCATTGGGCGCGAAAAAAGAAAATATCATTGTTGCGGATTCGCGTGGTCTAATCACCACCAAACGTGAAGGTTTGGATGACTCGAAAAAACGCTATATGCAAGACATTGAAGGAACGCAACTTGCTGATGTAATTAGCGGTGCGGATATGTTCCTTGGTCTTTCTGCAGCGGGTATCTTGACCAAAGCTATGGTCAAAGAAATGGCTGAAAATCCAATTATCTTTGCTTTGGCTAACCCAGACCCAGAAATCTTGCCTGAACATGCGCATGAAGTACGTCCAGATGTGATTATGGCAACAGGTCGTTCGGATTATCCGAACCAAGTTAACAACGCACTTTGCTTCCCGTATATTTTCCGTGGTGCATTAGATGTTGGCGCAACTACCATCAACGAAGAAATGAAAATTGCTTGTGTACACGCAATTGCACGCATGGCACACATTGAAGCAGATGCAGCAACTTATGGTGAAAAATCTGCATCATTTGGTCGTGACTATTTAATTCCACGCCCACTTGATCAGCGTTTAATTCTTGAAATTGCACCTGCAGTTGCTCAGGCAGCAATGGATTCAGGTGTAGCAAGTCGTCCAATTCAAGACTTCTCTGCATACCGTCAGCGTTTGTCTGAGTTTGTATATAACTCGGCATTTATGATGAAGCCTATTTTTGCTCAAGCAAAAACTGATCCTAAACGTATTGCTTATGCAGAAGGTGAAGACTTACGCGTCCTTCGCGCAGTACAAATTGCAGTGGATGAAGGCTTGGCTAAACCAATCCTTGTAGGTCGTACCTCAGTAATTGAAGCGAACATCAAAAAGTTAGGTTTACGTCTTGAACATGGCGTGAATATAGAAATAGTAGACCAGGAAAACAACCCGAACTACGAAAAATTTGCAGATGATTACTACACCATCATGCAGCGTAAAGGCGTTACACCTGAATACGCGCAGCGTGAAGCACGTCGTCGCTCTACCCTCATTGCAGCAATGTTAGTGAAGCATGGTTTAGCCGATGGTATGTTATGTGGTACTTATTCAAGCTACGACATTCACCTTGATTTCGTAAAAAATGTGATTGGTCTAAAAGAAGGTCGTACTAACTTCTTTACCCTTAACGCATTGATGCTTGAAGATCGCAACTTGTTCATTGCCGACACTTATGTCAACACAAACCCAACTGCTGAACAGTTGGCTGAAATGACACTTTTAGCGGCTGAAGAAGTACGCCGTTTTGGTATGACACCACGCGTTGCTCTACTTTCTCACTCAAGTTTTGGTTCTGACCAACAAGACTCTAGCGCACAAAAAATGCGTAAAGTCTTTGAAATCTTGAGTGAGATTGCACCTGAGCTTGAAGTTGAAGGTGAAATGCACGGTGATGCAGCATTAGACGAAAATATCCGTCATTTTGCTTTCCCGAACTCACGCTTCAAAGGTTCTGCAAACTTGTTGATTATGCCGAACTTAGATGCTGCCAATATTTCATTTAACTTGTTGAAATCGACTTCAGGTAACAATGTTACGATTGGCCCTATCTTGTTAGGTGCAGCAAAACCTGTACATATTTTGACTCCGACTGCAACGACACGTCGTGTTGTGAATATGACTGCCCTCACTGTTGCTGAAATTCAACAAACAGCACAAGTTAAAGCATAAACCTATATTTCTGAGTGACTGACTCAGAATTATAGACTTGAGAAAACCTCTATTCTGTAGCATGATTGCTTGAAGAATAGAGGTTTTTTCATGCAAGTTTATTTAGTAGGCGGTGCAGTTCGAGATCACTTACTCGGGCATCCCTATCACGAAAAAGATTATGTTGTCGTTGGCGCAACGCCCGAACAACTTTTGGCTCAAGGCTTTCAACCTGTGGGCAAAGACTTCCCTGTTTTTCTTCATCCTGAAACCAAAGATGAATATGCACTTGCTCGCACTGAGCGCAAATCTGGACACGGTTATCACGGTTTTGAATTTCATACCGACCCAAGCGTGACCTTAGAAGAAGATTTAATCCGTCGTGATTTAACCATTAACGCCATGGCAATGGATAGTGATGGCAATGTCTACGACCCTTACGGTGGACAGCAAGATCTGTGCAATAAAGTGCTGCGCCATGTTTCCAATGCTTTTGTAGAAGACCCGTTACGGGTGCTGCGTATTGCTCGTTTTGCAGCACGTTATCATGCTTTAGGCTTTGTGGTTGCACCTGAAACCTTGTTATTAATGCAAGAGTTGGCAGAATCTGGTGAGTTACATGCGCTGACACCTGAACGCGTATGGAAAGAAACTTCACGTGCCTTAATGGAAGCACGTGCCGATGTTTATTTTGAAACATTGCGTGCCTGTGGTGCTTTAAAAGTTTTATTTCCTGAATTAGATGCTTTATTCGGTATTCCACAGCGTCCTGAATATCACCCTGAAATTGACAGTGGTGTGCACACCATGATGTCACTACAACAAGCCTGTCGTGCCAATTACTCACTCGATGTACGCTTTGCAGTGTTATTGCATGATTTAGGCAAGGCCTTGACCCCTGCCGATGAATTACCACGGCACATTATGCATGAAGAACGTGGGATTCGACCTGTAACGGAAGTGTGTGAACGCCTGCGCGTACCGACCAATACCAAACAACTTGCACTTGCTGTATGTAAAGAGCATTTAAAATGCCACCAAGCATTGAGCTTAAAGCCTGGCACGTTATGGCGCTTATTACAGCGTTTGGATGTCTTGCGTCGTCCTGAGCGTGTAGAAGCCTTTGTACAAGCCTGTGAATGTGACTCTCGTGGGCGTTTAGGTTTGGAAGATCGTGACTATCCGCAAGCGAGCTATATTTTGGAAGCGATTCAAGTGGTACGCAGCATTAAGGCGCAAGACTTACCTGCCGATGTCCAAGGCCCCGATATTGGTGAAATGCTGATTGAACGACGCATTAAAGCGATTGAGCAATTAAAGGCACGTCACTTGGCTGCTACTGCTTAGGCTATTTAAGTCTATAGAACGTCATTACATGCGTTCTTTGATCTATCATTCTTAACCTATTTAAGTCAGCCTAAATTTCTGATCGAAAAGCCGTAATCTTCTAAAATATAGAAGCTACGGCTTTTTAGCTCAAATAAATCCTTCTTGAAATAAGAAACTGTCTTTTGCTTTTAGGCAAGCTGCGCAGGAAAGCTAATCACTTGCTCTAAACGCATCTGCTCAGTTGCGATCATCAATAAGCGATCTATGCCTAAGGCGATACCTGAACATTCAGGCATATTCGGTAACGCAGCCAATAAATATTCATCAATTGGCATCACATGCAAACCAAGTTGTGCGCGTTCTGCATTATCGGCTTCAAAACGGGAACGCAGCACAGTAGCATCAATCAATTCATCATAGGCATTGGCAAGCTCTAAACCTTCGATATATAGCTCAAAACGGGCTGCGACCAATTCCCCATCATCATCTGTTCTGGTTTTAGCCAAAGATGCTAATTCAGGTGGAAAATCGGTTAAAAATACAGGAGCATCAAAGCCCAAACTTGGTTCTACAAAATGTGAAAACAATAGGTCGATGTAGCCTAGACGGTCATCACCCAAATCCAGATGCAAACCCACACGATGACAGCAGTCTTTCAATTGTTGCAGACTTGCCTGTAAAGGATTTAAATCCAAACGATCCATAAATGCGTGTTTATAACTCAACACTGTTGGACGTACTTCGCCAAAGCGTTGTTTTAACGTCAGATTAAGTAAATCTGTCACCTCAAACATAAGCTCTTTCAGGCTAAATTCGGGACGATACCATTCCAACATGGTAAATTCGCTGTTGTGTTTACGTCCATGCTCATCATCACGAAAGACTTTGCAAATTTGATAAATAGCACCACTACCACTGGCCAATAAACGCTTCATGGCAAATTCAGGTGAGGTCTGTAAATAGTGCGTATGCAATTTGCCCTGCACATGGCGCTGTGCTTGCACTGAAGCCAAATGCACATCTGTCACTCCTGCCTGTGACAAAATTGGCGTTTCAACTTCAAGTACTTCACGTTCCGCAAAAAACTGGCGTATTTGTGCATACAATTGTGCACGTGCGCGCATGCTGTTTAAGTCGCAAGTTGGTTGATATTGGAGATTTGAACTCATGCTTGCGGGCCTCCGTGTGCTGCCCATTCACGACGCAGAGGATAGGTTTTTCTTAAATGATCAAAAGCCTGCTGCTCAACTTTGCCCGCTTTGACACAGGCACGTAAATTGGCATCATCCTGTGCAATATCATAAATTTGACTTAAATGTGCATGCAGACTATTTTTCAAATCTTGGGTTTTGAAATATTGCGCGCAGCTTGGCAATTGAGTTTCAAATTGTTTTGTGGCATCTAAACCAAAATTTTCACAAAAAGCCTGATAAATCATTTGTGTGCCGCGTGCCTTGCCTTCTAGGCTATACCCTGCAATATGCGGGGTTGCCAAAGCAAGCAAATCTAATAATTCTGCAGAGATTTCAGGTTCATATTCAAAAACATCTAATACCACTAAACGCTGAGTATGTTGAATATCCTGCATTAAAGCCGCTTCTTCTACCACTGGCCCACGCGCTGAATTAATCAGAATGGCTTGAGGCTTCATACATGCCAAACGCGCTGCATTAATTAAATAATGAGTAGGATGTTCACCAGTTTCTGTTAATGGCACATGAATGGAAATTGCATCTGCCTGTTGTAATAGTGCATCTAAGTCACATTGCTGCACATTGGGCAACTGCACAAATGGATCGTATGCGATGACATCCCAACCTAATAATTGTGCCATTTTGACCAAGCGCGAGCCGACATTGCCCAGTCCAATAATGCCAAGTTTAAAGTTTTGATTGGCATGTAGTAATTCAGGCTCGAGATGAAGCAATGCGGTAATCACATACTCACTCACCGCCTGCGCATTACAACCTGCCGCATTTGACCATGCAATGCCCTGCTGCTCGATGGCTGGGATATCAAGGTGGTCTGTGCCAATGGTCGCGCTGCCAATAAATTGAAGCGCGGTCTGTTGAATCAATGCTGCATTCACTTGGGTGACGGAACGAACTAGCAGCGCATCAGCATCTTGCACATCTTGATGCGTTAGACGGCGTCCAGCCTTGTGCTCTATTTCTGCCAAATCTGCAAAGAAATAATCGGTATATGCCAGATTTTCATCTGCAATGATTTTCATAACGCCATCCCATGTGTGTTTGCTTGTTTATGATAGCTTGAGTTGTCTAGGATGACTATGATTGTTGAGATTAATGCAGAATTGTTGAACAGCAAGCCGACGATTCATTTAGGTGGAAACATGCACGTCTATATAAAAGTTGCATATTCACAGCAAAAAAATCAGCCACCCGAAGGTGGCTGACTGCTATAGATTAAGCGAGTTAAATCTTAACCAATAAATTTACGCGCATTGCGGAACATACGTAACCATGCACCATCTTCAGTCCATTCTTCAGGTTTCCAAGAATGTTGAAGCGCACGGAAATTACGTTCAGGGTGCGGCATCATAATTGTTGCACGACCATCTTTTGAAGTTACGCCTGAAATACCTTCTGGCGAACCATTCGGGTTCATTGGATAATGTTGAGTCGCATTTCCGTGGCTATCGACATAACGTAAAATCACTTGGTTGCCTGCGTTCAAGGCTGCCAAATTAGCTTCTGGTGCAACGACGCGACCTTCACCATGTGCCACTGCGATTGGTAAAATCGAGCCTTCCATATCTTGCAATAATACAGAGTTTGATTTTTCCACACGGACGTTAACGCTACGCGCTTCAAACACTTCTGAAGTATTGCGATGGAAACGTGGCCACGCTTCTGCACCTGGAATGAGTGGTGCTAATTGTGACAACATTTGACAACCGTTACAGATACCCAGTGAGAACGTTTCTTGACGGTTAAAGAATTTCTCAAACTGGTCGCGTAATTTCGGGTTGAACAAGACTGACTTCGCCCAGCCACCGCCAGCACCTAATACGTCACCGTAAGAGAAACCACCACACGCCACTAAGCCTTCAAAGTCGTCTAAATCGACACGCCCTGCAAGCAAGTCACTCATGTGTACGTCAACGGTGTTAAAGCCGACTTTGTCAAATGCTGCCGCCATTTCTACATGACCGTTTACGCCTTGTTCACGTAAAATCACCATGTTAGGACGACGTGTGTTGATGTATGGCGCTTCAACTGGCTCATTTAAGTCAAATGTCGGTTGAGCAATTAAGCCTTTGTGGTTTTTGTCTGTGATCAAAGCAAATTCTTGATCAGCAGTTTCTGAGTTGTCACGTAAACGCTGGATTTGGTGTGATACTTCACTCCAAGCCGCTTGCAAATCGGCACGTTCAAGCACCAAGCCATTTACAGCAAGTTGGTCTGTGCTATTAACTGTACCGACTACCGAAATCGCATCTTTCAAAGTAGATGCAGCAACTTCAGCAGCTAAGTTAGCCCAGTCTGCTTTAGAGATTTGTAGTACTGCACCAATTTCTTCAGCAAACAATGCCGCAACAGATTGATCTTCTAACGCCACACCTAAACGTGAAGCGAACATCATTTCTGTTACAGTTGCCAATAAACCACCATCACCAATGTCGTGATAAGCTTGAATCAAGCCACGGTTATTCCAGTCTTGTACCAAAGCAAAGAATGCTTTGAATTCGTCAAAGTTATCGACATCTGGTGTTACTGAACCAATAGCTTTATACACTTGCGCTAAAATTGAACCGCCTAAACGGAACTGACCTTTAGACAAGTCAATACGTACCAATACTGAATCGGTATTTTTCAATTCAGGGGTTAGTGTTTTACGTACATCGGTCACTGGTGCAAATGCAGTAATTACACCTGACATTGGTGAAGTTACAGATTTATCAACACCTTCGTCATTCCAAGTGGTACGCATAGACAATGAGTCTTTACCTACTGGAATTGCAATTCCTAGCGCAGGACACATTTCCATACCAATGGCTTTTACACCTTCAAACAAAGCTTGGTCTTCGCCTTTTTGACCTGCTGCTGCCATCCAGTTTGCAGATAATTTAATGTCGCTGATCTGGTCAATTTTGGCTGACATGATATTGGAAATAGATTCTGCCACTGCCAAACGCGCAGATGCTGCAGGGTTTAATAAAGCTACAGGTGGACGTTCACCCATCGCCATTGCTTCACCTGTAAAGCCTTGCAAGCTGGTAGTGGTTACTGCTGCATCTGCAACAGGCACCTGCCATGGGCCAACCAACTGATCACGTGCAACCATACCTGTAATTGAACGGTCACCAATCGTGATTAGGAATGATTTAGAAGCAACAGTTGGATTCTTGATGACACGGTAAATCGCATCTTTCAGATCAGTAACTTGAGCTGCATCAAAATCATCACCTTGACGCTCAATGCTTTCATAAGAACGGCTCATGCGTGGCGTACCACCTAACAAGACCTGCATTGGCATATCTACAGCTTTGTTATTGAACAGTGGATCTTCAACCGTTAAATGACGCGCTTCTGTCGCTTCACCCAATACTGCAAACGGACAACGCTCACGCGCACAGATTGATTCAAATAATTCTAAAGAACTTGGACGGATGGCCAATACATAACGCTCTTGCGCTTCGTTTGACCAAATTTCCATTGGTGACATGCCTGGTTCTAAAGATGGAATCTTACGCAAATCAAGTACAGCACCTAGTTCGTGATCATTCACCAACTCAGGCATTGCGTTCGAAATACCACCTGCACCCACGTCATGCACTGATACGATTGGGTTAGCATCTTCCAAACGCCAGCACGTATCAATTACTTCTTGGCAACGACGTTCCATTTCTGGGTTTTCACGTTGTACTGAAGCAAAGTCAAGGTTTTCACCCATGGTTCCGCTATCTACAGAAGATGCAGCGCCACCGCCTAAACCGATCAACATCGCAGGGCCGCCTAAAACGATTAATAAATCGCCTGGCTGAATTGGGTCTTTTTCGACATGGTCTGGACGAATGTTGCCGTAACCACCTGCAATCATGATTGGTTTATGGAAGCCTTTTACTTCACCATTCACGTTTTGCTCGAAAGTACGGAAGTAACCATTTAACGCAGGACGACCAAATTCGTTGTTAAACGCTGCACCGCCCAATGGGCCTTCAATCATAATTTGTAATGGCGATGCCATACGTGAAGGCTTGCCATAGTTTTCTTCCCAAGGCTGTTCAAAACCAGGAATATTTAAATTCGATACTGTAAAGCCTGTTAAACCTGCTTTTGGTTTACCACCACGACCTGTCGCGCCTTCATCACGGATTTCACCACCCGAACCTGTCGCAGCACCTGCAAATGGTGCAATTGCAGTTGGGTGGTTGTGTGTTTCCACTTTCATAAGAATGTGGGCAGCTTGGCTCTTATATTTATAAACGTAGTGACCTGTTGCAGCATCTTTTTTCGGATAGAAACGCTGCGTATCAAAACCAACAATCACCGAAGCGTTGTCTTTGTAAGCCGACAATACGTCTGTTGGTGATTCTTTATAAGTATTTTTGATCATTTGGAACAATGACAATGGCTGTACTTCGCCATCAATTGTCCATTCAGAACCAAAGATTTTGTGACGGCAGTGCTCAGAGTTGGCTTGTGCAAACATCATCAATTCAATGTCATGCGGATTACGGCCTAACTTGATAAATGCTTCGGTTAAATAATCAATTTCTTCATCAGACAAGGCAAAACCAAACTCACTGTTGGCTTTTACCAATGCCGCTTTGCCTTCACCCAAAATATCAATGCTATTTAAAGGTTTTGGTTCAGTTTCAACAAATAACGCTGCAGCATCGTTAATGTGGTTAAACACACTTTCGGTCATGCGGTCATGCAATACTTGTTTTACTTCGTTTGAAACGTCTGTAATACCTTTTAAGGTAAACAAAACACCGCGTTCTAGGCGGTGTACAGGCGTATTACAGTTGGCAAAAATATCGGTTGCTTTTGATGACCAAGGAGAAATTGTGCCCACACGTGGTGTCACTAAAATTTGAACTTCATCACTTGCAGCTTGGCGTAATTCAAAAGATGCACCATCGTTTAAAAGCTGTAAAGCAGATTGCTGTTGTTGCTCGTCGAGCGCTTGGTCAAATAAATAAACCCATTGGCTATCGAAAGATTGAACAGAACTCATTGACGCTAAACGGTTTAAGAGTTGAGTTTTCTTAAAAGATGAATGTGCAGGTGCACCGGCAACGATAAACATGCTGATTTTGGCTCCACGGGCTGATCTTTTGGACCATGCCACAATGTGACTTGAAGAGAGCGCATATTCTACTGTGAAATGCCATAATCAGCTAGATGGAAAATGGTTTTCTTGGCGCGTTTCGGCAGTAAAACTTCCGAATGTTGATTTAAAGCCTCTATTTCAGATCAATGTATTCAAGATTCGTGCTTTAAATTGCACAAAGCACTCTCACTGTGGAAATTACTGAATGATTGATGCTGTTTTTATTTTCTATGCCATCTGTTTACACACAGATGCTCTAAAGATCAGGACATAACGCTCAACTTCCGCCTTGCTCAATATCAACTAATCAAAGCACCTCAAATTCAATACGTCGATTTTTCTTACGTCCTTGTGGCGTTGTATTGTCTGCGACAGGCTGATTAGAACCTTGACCTTCGGTGCTTAAATGCGTTATCGCAATACCTTTATCGATCAAATAATTTTTTACCGCGCCTGCACGTGATTGGCTTAACACTATATTTTTATGCGCATCGCCCGAACTGTCTGTATGTCCAACAATTTTCACTTTTTTGGTGCCAACTTGCTTCAATGCCACAGCCATTTCATCCAGAATTTTTTGCCCTACGTCAGTCAAAATTGCACTGCCCGATTCAAACTCAACAATCCTGTTTTTGAGCGCAGCATCCAGCATTTTTTGTTCATACTGACTCCCCGAAAGCTGTGTGTTCAAACGATAAGGCTGCTGTACCAAAGCCTGAAAATTTGCTGTCGTGGCTTGAATTTGATGAGCAGCATTCACTTTTCCTTTCAAATCAACTTGAGTCCCTTTCACACGTAACTGCCCTTGCGAAATCTTTTTTAACTCTGCTGTAATCATACGCGAAACTGAGTCATCCCAACCATTCGGTGCAACAACTGCACGGACTTGAATTTTATCTAACACCTGCGATTCACCATACACAGCTTGCATTTTCGCCAAAATGGCTTGTTTACTTGCTTCGTTTGGCACCACACCTTCTATAACAATGGGCGCTGCATAAGTCAAATGACTTTGGACTAAAAAACACAAGCCAATAAGTAGACTTACGCGAATACGTTTTTGATTATTTTTCATATTTATTCATCTAAAAAAGTTTGTCTAAACAGCTTTAATGCTTGGTTAAGATTTAACTGCCGCTGACAAAGTAATTGTTCCAATGTTGCAAGACCTGCATTTTGTTCTAAATAAGCATCAATCCAAGTGGCTTGAATTAAAGAAACCCAATGTTCACCCTGCATATTTTGAATAAATAGATCGCGCAGCGTCATGACATCAGCCCCCTGAAAATCAATGATCAAAATGGGTGCCTCAAAATGTAGTATCCCCAGCAAAATTTCAGTATGATGCGCGCCTAAAAACCGCCCGATCATGCCCATCCAAAATGCTGCGATTTCAAAGCAATATCGCGGATGATTCAGCGGTAAAATCATCACTTTGTTTAAACGACGAGTGCCATTTTTGAGGACGGGTTGCAGTAAAAGTCCCAACCCAATCATACTCTGAGCCAAGTCATTGACACTGATTTTCATTAATTGTGCCAATGAATGCGTGCTGTGTTTTTCATAAAAGTCTTGGTATTCTTCTGCACTCAAAAGTTGAACCCTATTCGGCAATTGATTCAACAGTTCAAATGACATATTGGGATCACAGATATTGCTTAAGACCTGATTGCGTTGCAATAAATCAGTCCAAATAGCTTTGTAAGAAAATGGCGCAAATAACAAATTTTGACTGGGATTTCCGACCTCAAACAACTGACCCAGTAGCATTGGAAATGCCCGCCCCGAGCTATCTTGGCTCGCCTTTAAATTAACAGCTAAAAACATTGGTTCTGCTGGATGGGCAATCAAAAAATCTAAAGCAGGCAAAGTTGCATAACGCTGTTTAAAATCTGCGCTCTGCATGGCATGTTCCAATGCATTACTAATCCACTGATCGAGCTGCTGAATGAGTTCCGATTGCCCTTTAGACTTTATAAAATCACCACGGGCAGGTATTTTTCCATAATATAAAGGTACGGTTTTTACTGCTTGCATACCCACCACGCCTTTTGCCAAGTGTTATTTCTCTTGATCATTGCGGAACGCCTCCCACTTGTGCAGACATTGTAGTTTTAGACTGCGTAGCCGCTGTTTGTGCGGGACTCATTGCTGTCGTTTGTGCAGCAACCACAAGAAGTGCTTTGGTCGTGGTGACTTGATCGACCAACTGCAACCCCACATAACCACGACTTGAACCAATATTGCCCGAGCTATGTCCGCTAATGAGTCGGAAATTCACTTTTAAAGATAAAGATGGTTCCGTTTTACTGACCCAAGTCATTTCAAAGTGACCGTTTTGCTCTTTGCGCTGTGCAGCATCAATTAAACGGTTAATGCCATATTCGCCCGGTGCTTCAAAAATAGTATGCGACTGACCTTTTAAATCGAGTGCACTAATACGCACGCCGGGAATTGCGCCTGGATTGGGCCACACAAAGTTGACCCATTGTTGAATTCCATTTTCAAACTGCATTCGCTGACCATCAATATCGATGCTATACGATAAAAATTGTGGGTGCTGTAATGGATAAAATTGGAAATTGGATTGATTTGAAACAGCAGATGTTGCAGGCTGATCTAAACGTCCTGTTGCCATACCATGAATTGGCGCAACATATTGCGGAAATGCCATCACAAACTGAGGATTTAAATTTAAGCCTAAATCTTTCCATGTTTTTGAAGTTAAGACATAACCACGACGAATCAACAACGGATCTAAAGTGTCTTTGACAAAGCCAGCAATACTTCCTGTTTCACCAAAAATTTGTCCCATTTCCTGACTGGTTGCCTGTAAAGTCCCCCCTGAATGAAATGGATATTTCTGACCTAAATGTGTTGCAAACGGTTGATAGGCTTGAATACGCCATAATTTATTAATTTCATCTTGTGTCGGTACAATTAAACTTGCAAAAGATTGAGTTAGCGGTGTCATCAACAGTTTTTGTAATAATTGTTGGTCAGCCTCTTTTAAACCCACCATCATTTTTTCATCGACATATTTTTGCGTTGTATTAAAGACCGAGTTTTGATCATGGATGGTTTGTTTGAACAATGCCATTGCACTTGGTCCAATTTCCCCTGCCGTTTGGAGATTGTTAGCGGCAGTGTAAAGCCTGTTCTTTACGACGTTCAACCTGATATTCAGAGCGTGTAATGATGGGTAAAGGATCTAGATGCTGATGGAGTAACTGTTGAATATTTTGTAAGACAGCTAGACATTGGATATATGAAAAGTCTGCTTTATGTTTCTGTTGGCTCAGACAGAGAATATTCAGGGATTTAGCTATTTGATTGATGTTATTCCCGATCCGACCTAACTCTCTGAGAAATGCGGGATCAAGTTTGCAATAAGATGTGGCTACACAACTGACTTTTGTAGCTACATTTTTTGCACGGACAACACTATTTTGAGATTCGATGTCTCGCGGAACATAGGGCTGACTCGTTGCATATTCATGCGCAATTAGCGCATGGACTAGGTCGGTAAAACTTATGCCTTTCCACTCGAGCAACTGTTCAAGCTGTTCTGCTTGTTGATCTAAGAATCTCAGTCTTTTGACAATGTTTCGATTGCCTGGTTTCATTCTTCCACCTGCTGTTATTTTTATTGTGGTGTCAGCAATGTGTTCATTTAGGTTGTAGCTACAAGGAGCAATTTACAGATCGAGGTGTAGCTACAAGACATTGAATCATTTTCTGTTTGTAGCTACGGATCTTGTCACTTTTCTAGATCATGGCTACAAACAACATTACTGAGTGCTGAAAGAAACTTTAGCAAATTAATTTTTTTGACAATCGTAAATATCAAAATCGAAGATATTTTTTTAAAATTTATTCCTAAAAAAAAATGCATCTAATAGCTTCAAGGGTAATGCTCCTGAAAATTAAACGAGTTTAAAAGTCGATAAATACGCATAAAAATAGGTCTAGATTGCAAGCGCCTTCTAGACCTTTTATTCCGTTACATAGGAAGTATTAAGCAGCTGAGTATTGAAAATGAAAAACCAACCTAGCTAATGTTTTTAAATCTCTTATATTTTCAAAGCTTGAAATTACTGTGAGCTTATCCTTGAATATAGTTTTGATTTCGGTTTCTTCAGAAAGAATATAAAAAGGTTTGAGATCTCCAAAATTATTCATAAAAACTCCCCACTTATAAGCTCGCTTGAAGTCTTTCCATCCACTCTCATCTTCTGCCAAGAGGCTAATAATCATATAAGACTCAAGAAACGCTATCATTTGATCTGCAGCGGTATACCGTATTGTTTTAAAAGCTTCTCTCATATTTGAGAGTGCTAAAGAGTATTCTTGCTTTTTAAACAACCTAACTGCATCTACCCAATGCTTAAGCCAAGGACAAAGAACATCATTATTAATTTTACAATATTGTTCTAACCAGCCTTCATAGTCTGTTTCTGATCCTTTAATTAGCTTATAACCATGGAGCATATTCTCGATATTAACTTCCAAGGGTTTCATTATTTTTTCAGCTTTTGCTGTCAGCCCCAAATGTCGATGTATCTTAACAGTTGCCGAATGATAAGGTTTATCTTTAGGTATCCACAACTCTAGCAATTGTCTAACCGTAAATTTTTGCTGCATTTCGATCAGGTTCTTCTCACATATTTCATCATTAACCATGAAAAGCCCTGCTAAGAAAATTTCCCTTTCCTCTAAGTCTATGGAGTCTAGATTTTTATTAATAAATTCTCCAGATAAAATAAAGAAGTCTCGTTTTACTGCAGAATAAGCCTGTATAAACATATCTACATATCTTGTTTTAAAGGCATCGCCATATGTTGATACCAGCATATGGTTGCAGTAGGTTAAAAACCTAGCTAGTAAAAGAAACAGTGTATACGAGTCTGCTAATTGAGTACTAACTTTGTGCTTTTTGAATGCTCTGTAGAAAGTGCTGAGAATTTGAGATGTACTAGGTAACTGAACTTTTCCAGATAACCAATTTTGGACATTATTCAAATCTTTATCAGTTTGATCAACATCTTCTAATTGATGAAATGTTTGATATAACACCCCCTCAGAATCATAGATCCAGTTCATAGCATGTGCCAACGGAGTTTTTTCTGAATTACTCAACCAACTTAATATATCTGGCGCTACAGCATACGTGTCATCCAACATATATTTATAGAAAATCTCTGAAGGGAAACATATACGTGCAATGTCTACAATAAATCTTTCAATTAGATTTTCTATATTTTGCTGTTTGTTTAAAAAAGTATGCTCTTTTAAGATAACCTTCAAATAACCATTAAACAAATCACCCATTGGATTTACAAGGATTTTTTTTAAGTTATTTTCCACCATAAGAGATGAAAGTGAAGAAAATAGTTCTTCAGCATACTTATCAAAATTTTCTAAGAAATTACACCCATCTTCTTCGGCTAATCTAGACAGATTTTTATGTAAACTTTTAGGTTTAATGGAAATATCTAAAATATCTTGACCCTTTGTAGGGATAAGACCAGTGGCATTATAAAAAAACTTTAACAAATCGCCTTGCGAAGGAAATCCTATAGAGTCCATAATTTATTCAACTTCTATAAAGGTTATGACTAGGTATATGGAATATACCTAGCCGAATTATCACTTTTTAACTTGAGGATTTAATTGTGTGCCTCGGTTACCTTGATTCTGATCGTAAGTACGATTAGTACCATTTGTTCCCTTATTTGCGTTACTAATATCCGCATTGTGATTGCTAGTCGATTTCTTAGTCATGATACATACCTGTTAAGTTATATTGAGGTTTGATCATAAAGACTGAGATGTAAAAAGTTAAAAAAAACTGGCGACAAGTTTTTTACAGTCATAATTGTCATTTGTTTTTTACAAAAAAAATATCGATTAATCAAAAATATATCAGAAAATAAAAAGATCCAAGTTCCTAAATCTTCTATATTTTATGCTTGGTTTTCTAAAGAATATTTAGGCACATTCGTATTTTTTCTTCCACATTTAAAAATTATGAATTCAGGTTATTTAATCAATCTATCAGTAATGTTTGGGGTTCAGGGGGTCGCCCCTGACAAGCCCTGTTGCGTACCAAAAAGCAATCCGCAGGATTGATTTTTGTAGCTACAGGTAGGCTTGCTTAATTACAACGAAACTATTTAAATACGCATCAGAAATTTCTTCAACATTAAAAGCCATACAATCACAGACTATTCACTATTTACACTAGATTATTTTTTTATTTTTAGATCACTAACAAGTTGAAATAAATCTTTTTTCTTTGTAAACAAATTAGGTAAATCATTGGTTATTTGTTCATACATTCCATCATAATTAAGTTGCATTCTTTCAATAAATTCATCGTCTGTTTCATCTGTATATTCATAATTATATTTTTTAGGATTGGATAGCTTTTCTTTAAAGCCCCCCATAATACTAACCTCCATTATTACTTGTGTTAATCCATTTAAAATTATTGTAGCTGTAGAAGTAAATTGTTCAGCTTTATAACTACGTTTGCTTAAATGCAAAGTCTTCATTTTAATAGCATCCACTTGATCAAGCAAAGATGTAAAGGACGAATCCTCTGTTGATCCAATTGAATTCTTATTTAATGAATCAACATCCTGGACATCAAATAAATATTGCTGGAATGCGTTTAATAACTGACAAATTTTATCGTAAATTTCTGAACTTTCTTCTTCTAATAACTTCTCTACATGTTGCTCACGCCAATCACTAAAAAGTACTATTGCAGTAGTTGGTGCAAGAAAATAAGCCGTTAAAGTCAAGGTATCAACCATTAAATTATAAGTTTTTTGAGGGTCAAATATTGGCCCGTCACTTAGTAAAAATGCACCTAGTCCAAATACAAAAAAAGCAAAAAATAGAGCCCCAAAAATAAGCATCTGCACCTTTACTTCTAAAGTTTTTTTACTCATAAATCCCCCTAAATTTAGGGGGATATTAATTCAAACAATCAAATCAGACCACAATTTAGATCATTTATTTAAATAACCTTCCACTTGGTAAGTGTATTGTACGCCGTCTAGTAAACCCATCCCTTGTCGAGATGGCAACATTAAACTTTATAGGACTTCCGCATTCATATAACAGTACATTCCCATCAGTATCCTTAGCGACATAGAAACCTTCACTGTGCTCAATAACATGATGAATACTCAATACTTTCTCATGTCCATGCAGTGATTTAGCTTTAACTTCCATATTTTTTCCTAAAAAAGATATTGTTCAATACTACCTATATTAAAGCTACAAATACAAATTTTGATAAATAACCACTTTACCTGTGATGAACCTTACTTACGCTTTAAAAAATATTGGACTAATAACCATCTCATAGTTAAATTTTCGCTAGCACCGTTAACCCCAATCTACCAAAAAAAATGGAGCCATTAGGCTCCATTTTTCAGATACTAGACAAAATTTTTACAAATTCCTCTAATGTTTGAGTAGTCCTGAAATTCACTCCGATTCCATATCGACTTGGCGTTATTTCTGCTTTAGACAAAGGGGACACTGGAAAAGTTTTATACGCAGTACTCATGTTATCTTCGATGTTAAAGTTCAAATCCACACGCTCAATTTTCAGCGTATTTCTATATTTTTCGAGCTCTGGGTGAATCATCAACCTTGAAACCCATTTTTTACTTGGTCTACTGTCTTTCAAACGTTTTACATAAATGATTTGACCATTAGCGAGCTCCAACTCATGTGCATACTCACTCTTATTGGTTTGGGTAATACTGAACCGTACCGGGTTTGTCGGAGACTTTTTTATTGAAATTTGGGTCGTAATTAAACTTCTAGGATGTAGTTCACCGTAGCCCCATACAGCCTTAACAAGTAAAGCTAACTCACGTGGTTCAACAATTGCGGCATGATTTTTCTTTGGTGGTGATGGGAGTTCAATATCCTCAATCGGATTATAAGTAATGAGTTTTCTTTTTCGAGCAAATTTGAAGATTTGATTTAAGTCTGACTTCAACCTTTTTGCAACAGCGTATGCTTTCCTCTCGAGAATAGGCTGAAATACCCGATCTTCTAGCACCTCCAAAGTTAATTGATCAAAGGTTAAGTTTGCAATAAATGGCAAGACATCATGATTTAAACGACGAATCGTTTCACTATCTTCTTTCTTTTCTACCGCTCTTTTTTCAAGCCACTTTCCTGCGATCACCTGAAAAGTATGATCTAGCTCATGTTTGCGCTGGTGTTTATGTTGCAAACGTTGTGCTGCTGGATCAATACCCTTTTGAATGAGCACTTTGTATTCATCTCGAACTTTACGAGCTTCTTCCAAGGACATCTCAGGATATGTGCCTAGTGACATTTCATTACGCTTGCTCGTATATGGGCGAGTATAATTAAATATCCAATACCGACTTCCATTCGGATCAATACGAAAATACAGGTTCCCACCATCCCCTATCTTTATACTCTTTTGCGGATCAGCCTTAAGTTTTTTAATTTGTAGCGCTGTGAGCTTATTTTGAGTACGTGCCATTGTAAAAACCACGCAAAAAAAAATGTAGTAAGTTTTAACTTACTACATTTTTTACTACTTTATAACTGTCGATTTACGTCAAGTGTCAACGTGCGTCGTACTGTTACATTCCAACTTTAACCACTATAATCAATCGCTTATAGCGCGTTAAGCAACGCTGGAAAGTATTGTTTGGCGGAAGCGGTGAGATTCGAACTCACGGAGGACTCGCGCCCTCGTCGGTTTTCAAGACCGGTGCATTAAACCGCTCTGCCACGCTTCCATGTGGGCCATGATACGAAGCTTTTGATTTGATGACAAGTAAAAAATACCACTCAAGCACTCAAGTGAATATTGTTTCACCAAATCAGCGCTAAAGTTCATCAAAACAACAGCATAGCCACCTCACTTTTTAAAGTTTAGCAGCCAATTCAGCCCCTTCACGAATCGCACGTTTTGCATCTAACTCTGCAGCAAGCTTTGCACCACCAATAATATGATAGTTAGCCAAAGTATTTTCATCTGCCGCAGGCATTAAATCTTTAACCGACTCCTGCCCTGCACAGACTACAATGCTATCTACACGTAACAATTGGTCTTGACCTGCCATTTCAACCCACAAGCCTTCATTGCTGATGGCTTTATATTGCACACCACGTAGCATACGCACCGCATGTTTTTTCAACTGTGCACGATGTACCCATCCTGAAGTTTTACCCAAACCTGCACCTAAAGCTGTCGTCTTACGTTGCAATAAATAAATTTCACGGACTGGGGGATGAACTTCTGGAGCAAGCATACCACCTTCAGTCACATAGTTAGGATTCGGATCGACTCCCCACTCACGCTGCCAATCTGCCAAAGGCTGCGGTTGTGGCTGATGTTCAGGTTTCAGTAAAAACTCCGACACATCAAAACCGATACCGCCTGCACCAATCACAGCGACTTTTTGTCCAACAGGTGCACCACGTAATACTTCTGCATAAGACAATACTTGCGGTGCATCGCTGCCTTCAATTTTTAAAGCACGTGGTACTACACCTGTTGCAATGACCACTTCATCAAAACCTTCACGTTCGAGTTGCTCGCGGTTGACTTTGGTATTTAAACGCAAATCGACCCCAGTTTTTTCAATTTGCACTTTAAAGTAGCGAATGGTTTCGTGAAATTCTTCTTTGCCCGGCACGACTTTTGCCAAGTTGAATTGACCGCCCACTTCGTTGCTGGCTTCAAATAAAGTCACATGGTGCCCACGACTAGCAGCAACTGTAGCAGCAGACATTCCCGCAACACCACCACCGACAACTGCAATACGCTTCGGTTGCTTGGTTTTTTCATAGACCAATTCAGTTTCATAGGCTGCACGCGGATTGACCAAACAAGTCGCACGCTGATTTTTAAAGGTATGATCTAAACACGCTTGGTTACAGGCAATACAGGTGTTAATTTCATTGACACGATTGGTCGCAGTTTTATTGACCCAAAACGCATCTGCCAACAATGGTCGTGCCATTTGAATCATATCAGCTTTACCCGCTGCCAATATTTCTTCTGCAGTATCAGGCATATTAATACGGTTGGATGCAATTACAGGAATCTCAACGTGTTTTTTCACTTCTGCGGTGTAATCAACAAAAGCTGCGCGTGGCACAGAAGTCACGATGGTTGGAATGCGCGCTTCATGCCAGCCAATCCCTGTATTGAGCAAGTTCACACCCGCATGCTCTAAGGCTTTGGCAACGGTAATCACTTCGTGCATGGTATTGCCATCGTGGACTAAATCTAGCATCGACAAGCGGAAGCAGATAATAAATTTTTCACCCACTTCGGCGCGAATGGCTTTGACTACTTCTAAAGCAAAACGCATACGGTTTTCAATCGTACCGCCCCATTGGTCTTCACGCTGATTCACATGACGGCTTAAAAACTGATTCAGTAAATAGCCTTCCGAACCCATAATTTCGACACCATCGTAGCCTGCCATTTTGGCTAAACTAGCTGTTTTCGCATAATCTTCAATGGTATTTAAAATTTGTCTTTCACTCATTTTACGTGGTTTAAATGGTGAAATTGGAGATTTAATCGGACTTGCAGACACCACAAATGGTTGATAACCATAGCGCCCTGAATGCAGAATTTGCATTAAAATTTTCGCACCATGCTTATGTACGGCATGTGTCACTAATCGATGTGGTGCAACATCGCCCAATGTATTCATAGTACCGCCCGCAGGCAATAACCAGCCTTGACGGTTAGGTGAAATACCACCTGTAATAATTAAACCCACGCCACCTTTGGCACGTTCGCCAAAATAAGCAGCCAGTTTTGGATAATTATAAAAACGATCTTCCAAACCCGTGTGCATTGAACCCATCACGACACGGTTTTTAATGGTGGTAAATCCTAAATGTAATGGTTTTAGAATATTTGCATAGCGAGTTGTCATGATGAGTCCTTATATAATGAGCTTTGCAACTTGTTGCATGAATACTTTAACCGATTTTTATAAACTGTTTATGACTCTAAAGTTCGACTGTGTGGCGCAAACGTCAATTTATAGGGTCTGTTGACACTTCTTCTATGTTTGCGACGTGAGAGATATATCTCGCAAGGTTTTTTAGCTGATATAAGGCATGAGGCAGGAAATTTAGTCATTCTAAATGACTGACTCATAACGCAATAGCAGCAAAAAATATGCTTGTCCCCTTGCGCAGCAAACAAAGCAGTGCTTTGTTCTTGCTCATGTGGCTAAAACTTTCTCAGATTGCGTTATGAAACTTGGCAATAGACCCTAACTATTCTTGATATAAACTTGATATAAAACCGCCCAAAAGTAAAAGTGATTTTATTCTGCACCATCCCAATTGCAGGTTTTGATCTTCAACATCTATACCAAGTTTGCCATTTCTAAATGAAAATTTAAGCCTGAACCTGATTTTTTTATCAAATGCGCTTTTTTAACGAAAACAAGCATTTTAAAGAGTGCTATAATTTGCAGTTTAGAATTCTCCTTGGCCACCAAATGTGGTGCCTATTTTAAAAAAGTTAGGACTAGCAATGACTGATAATGCAACTATCTTGCAGAATGTACCAGTAGGCAAAAAAGTCGGTATCGCCTTTTCTGGTGGTCTAGATACTTCAGCTGCTTTATTGTGGATGAAGCAAAAAGGCGCTGAACCATATGCGTATACCGCAAACTTGGGTCAGCCAGATGAAGATGACTATGATGCCATTCCAAAGAAAGCCGAAGAATACGGTGCGGTAAAAGCAGTCTTGGTTGACTGCCGTATGCAGTTGGCTTTGGAAGGTATTGCTGCCATTCAATGTGGTGCATTCCATATCAGCACAGGCGGTATACCTTACTTTAACACCACCCCGCTTGGTCGTGCAGTAACAGGTACAATGCTAGTGACTGCCATGAAAGAAGATGACGTAAACATCTGGGGTGATGGTTCAACCTATAAAGGTAACGATATTGAGCGTTTCTATCGTTATGGTTTATTGACTAATCCTGCGCTTAAAATTTATAAGCCGTGGTTAGACCAAACCTTTATTGATGAATTAGGCGGTCGTGCGGAAATGTCACAATTCCTTATCGACAATGGTTTTGACTATAAAATGTCAAAAGAAAAAGCTTATTCAACTGACTCAAACATGCTAGGTGCAACACACGAAGCGAAAGACCTTGAGTACCTAGATGCTGGCATCAAAATCGTTGATCCAATCATGGGCGTGGCGTTCTGGAAAGATGACGTTGAAGTTAAAGCCGAAGAAGTGTCGGTTACCTTTGAAGAAGGTATGCCAGTTGCATTGAACGGTCAGCGTATTGAAAACCCTGTTGAGCTGATTCTTGAAGCGAACCGTATTGGTGGTCGTCATGGTTTGGGGATGTCTGACCAAATCGAAAACCGTATTATTGAAGCAAAATCTCGCGGTATTTATGAAGCACCAGGCATGGCGTTATTGCACATTGCTTATGAGCGTTTGGTTACGGGTATTCACAACGAAGATACGATTGAACAATACCGCATTAACGGTTTACGTTTAGGTCGTTTATTGTATCAAGGTCGTTGGTTCGATTCTCAAGCGTTAATGTTACGTGAAACTGCGCAGCGTTGGGTGGCTAAAGCAATTACTGGTACAGTGACTTTAGAATTACGTCGTGGTAATGACTATACCATTATGAACACTGAATCTCCGAACCTCACTTATGAAGCTGAGCGTTTAACTATGGAGAAAGGTGATTCAATGTTTACGCCAATGGATCGTATTGGTCAGTTAACTATGCGTAACCTAGACATTACCGATACACGCGCTAAATTGGGTCTTTATACCAATTCTGGCTTATTGTCGATTGGTTCAGGTTCTGCAGTGCCACAATTGAAAGACAAAAACAAATAATCACTTGGTGATGATTTTGTGAAATCGAAAGCCGCTCAAATTGAGCGGCTTTTTTATGTTTGTTTAAACATGAGGACTAAACAATTCATACTAAATGAAAGCTGCAATAGAAAAATTTACAGCACTTCTTCCACCTGCAAAGTGTGGTAATAAATTTGATTACGTCCCAACTGTTTCGCACGGTACAAGGCTTGGTCTGCACGTTGTAAGAAATCGCTTTTAAAAATGTCCGCCTCACCTTTATAGACGGTAAAGCCCAAACTGATGGTGACATTACTGTCAACCAAAGATTGACTATGTGGAATCGCTAAACGCTCAACCGCTTTAAAAATATTGGAAGCCACAGCATACGCACCATGCGCATCGGTTTCTGGCAATAACACCACAAATTCTTCACCACCATAACGCGCAACAAAATCCATGTGACGAATTGAGTCTTTAATGGATTTGGCAATCGCTGAAATGACTTCATCTCCCTTTTGATGCCCATAATGATCGTTATATTTTTTAAAAAAATCGACATCGATAAAGAGTAAAGACAATGGCACTTCATCATGCCGTGCCTGTTCGAAATAGCTGTCCAGCATTTCATCAAAAGTACGTCTGTTGGATACTTTAGTCAGCGCGTCATGCTGACTTAAATGCAACAATTCTTCAGCATGAATACGGTTAATTTTTTCACTAAGTCGGGCTTGGTGCATGACCAAAAAAATCATCCGCTCACGGGTACACAGCATTTTACTGATTAAAAAACCCACTACCGTACTGCCAACCAACACCCGCCCCATCACCATCACATCAATTGGAATATACAAGGTTAATAGCATAATCATGGCAACCACAGCCGCCATTAACCCAGTCAGCAGCATGTGAAACGGCTTCACCCCCGTCAGTACAAAACCCATAATATAAATCATGCTGATGATCATCATGGCTTGGTGTCTAAACACTTCGGTATGCACCGTCATGGTCAGCCAGGTCATCGACACAATGGCCCAAAAAATCATAGCCATGGCGGCATAGGCATAATACGGGCGCAAAATTTTATAATGGGCAAAAAAGAACAGGGTCAGTAAGCAAAACGCGCCATTGACCAAGCCTAGTAAAGAGTGGATAAAATCGTGTTTAAAAAAATTACGATCAATAATCCAATAATCCCCAGTAATCATCAGCACGGTGATAATAAAGTAGATGAGTACGCCCGACCAAAAATATTGGTTAATGTTGTGCCGAGCTTGTTCAAGATGCTGTTGCCAAAACTCAACTTCCAGTTGTTTCGGAAAAACCTGCCCCGCACGTTTACGTTGACGTTTAATCAACTCTTCATTTTTTTCTTTGTCGTACTGTAGCTTGGCTAACTTATATTTGTATTCCATGGATGCTTTAAATTCCATTTAATCACGATTGTTGCACAGCAAAACTGTAACAACCTGAATATAATTTTTTTAGTGGTTTAAAAATAACACAATGTCGAAACAATTAATTCAGGCATTTCTATTTTTTATGGCTTTCGACGTTACCATTTTAACATTTATAGATTATCATCTGTTTTATTTTTCAGACTGGCAGCGCCTTGAATACGATTACTCTTATCCAGCCAGATGACTGGCATGCTCATTTACGTGATGGTTTAGCACTACAACGTACTGTTCCCGATCTTGCCAAGCAATTTTCACGCGCAATTTGTATGCCTAACCTTGTTCCACCAGTAAAAACGGTAGAAGAAGCGGAAGCGTATCGTGAACGCATCATGGCACACGTCCCTGAAGGTGTAAATTTTGATCCGCGTATGGTGTTGTATTTTACCGATCAAACCTCTCCCGAAGAAGTCAAGAAAATTAAAGCCTCTGCGCATGTGAATGCCATTAAACTTTACCCTGCTGGCGCGACCACCAATTCAGACAATGGGGTGAGCGACATTCGTAAAGTATATGCGGTGATTGAGCAACTTGAAGAACAAGAAGTGCCATTATTACTGCACGGCGAAGTCACGCACAATCATGTCGATATTTTTGACCGTGAAAAACGTTTCTTAGATGAAGTGCTTTCACCATTATTACAACAATTTCCAAACTTAAAATTGGTGCTTGAACACATTACGACCTCTGAAGCAGCGCAATTTGTTTTAGAACAAGGCCGTAATGTCGCAGCAACCATTACCCCGCAACATTTATTATTTAACCGTAATGATATGTTGGTAGGTGGCGTAAAACCGCATTTCTATTGTTTGCCTATTTTAAAGCGTCAAACCCATCAACAAACTTTATTGGAAGTTGCGACTAGCGGAAATCCTAAGTTTTTCTTAGGGACAGATAGCGCACCGCACTCAAAAAATGCCAAAGAAAATGCATGTGGCTGTGCAGGCTGCTATAGTGCGCCTACGGCAATTGAGCTTTATGCACAAGCTTTTGATCAAGTTGGACGTATTGACCGCTTAGAAGGCTTTGCAAGCTTCTTTGGTGCAGATTTTTATGGTTTGCCGCGTAATACCAACACCATTACTTTGGTGAAAGAAGAGCAAATCATTCCAACCAGTTTAGACTACTTGGATGGTGAACAAATTATTCCGTTATATGCGGGTAAAACCATTCAATGGAGAAAAGTGTGACAGATACAACTTTGCCCGTGATGGGGCAACGTTTTCGTGGTTTTTTGCCTGTGGTGGTTGATGTGGAAACCGCAGGCTTTAATGCCCAAACCGATGCTTTGTTGGAAATTGCTGCCATTCCAATTATTTATGATGCGGATGGCAAATTTGTACCAGGTGAAGCGTATCATGCGCATATCAACCCGTTTGAAGGGGCAAATTTAGACCGTCGTTCGTTGGACTTTATTGGGATTGATCCTTTCAACCCTATGCGTATGGCTATGGCTGAAGATGAAAAAACCGCATTAAAACGGATTTTCAAATCAGTCAATGAAGTGCGTCGCCAACAGAATTGTACCCATGCCATTTTGGTCGGTCACAATGCGCATTTCGATTTAGGCTTTGTACAAGCAGCCATTGCCCGCACAGGCACGAAAAACCAAAACCCATTCCACAGCTTTTCAGTGTTTGATACAGTGACTTTAAGTGCGGTGATGTTTGGTCAAACGGTGCTGGCAAAATCATGCATTCAGGCAGGTATTGAGTTTGATGGCAAAGAAGCTCATTCAGCTTTATACGATACGCAAAAAACTGCAGAGCTGTTTTGTTTTATTCTAAATAAACTTGCGCCGCACATGGTAGAGAACTTACTCAACCCAGATCAATAATACGATTTGTACTCGAACATTGAGATGTTTACAGGATGACAGACTGCGTTTGTCGTCCTGTTTTCTTTTTAGTGTTGTGGTTTTGATTCGTGCTTTTCAACCACAAGACTGAGCATCAAAATGATTTTTACTGCGAATCAGCTTTTATGCATGCAGTCTTTTGAGCTGGCTTTGGTTATAATGGCAATATTCCAATTTGTGTTATTGATTCTGCCATGTTGAAAAAAATTGTCTTGGTTTTGGTCATTCTCGCGCCTTCTGCGTTGTATCTTTATATTGTGAATCGTGAGCCTGCTCAACCTAAACCAAGCACTCAACCCGCAGCCACACAAACAACAACCACTGAAAAGCAATATCAAACCCCTGATCATTAAAATGATGCACCGTATTCAAATTTACATGCACTGATTTATTTTTAAAGATGTATTATTTTTTAAGCAAATAACAAATAGTGCGGCAGTTTTTTTAGATTCAGGTTTGACACTGTCGCTAAAAATTCATAATATACGCATCACCTCGCAACGTCCCTATCGTCTAGAGGCCTAGGACATCGCCCTTTCACGGCGGTAACCGGGGTTCGAATCCCCGTAGGGACGCCATTTATCGTGCTATACGATCATTTCTAATCCAAATTTATTATTTCAAGATTGCAGATTTGTAGTTTTTCTCTACAATACTTCGCTTCATTTCATTTTTTCTCCTATCACTTATGCCGTCATCGAATCATCAAAATGATGCTGTGCATCAAGGCAATACTATGCCTTTAAAACGTGCGATGAGCACTCGACATTTGGTTATGATTTCACTGGGCGGTGCTATTGGCACAGGTCTATTTTTAGGCTCAGGTGAAGTCATTGCACAAACAGGCCCCGTTGGCGCCATCATCGCTTATATTTTTGGTGGTTTAATTGCCTATATGGTGATGCTGTGTTTGGGCGAGCTTGCCGTACACATGCCTGTTTCAGGTTCATTTGGGGCATACGCCAAACAATATATTGGACCTGGCACGGGCTATACCATCACTTGGTTATATTGGCTCACGTGGTCGGTCACTTTAGGCACAGAATTTACCGCCGCTGCGTTGCTAATGCAGGAATGGTTCCCGCATATTTCCATGTGGATTTGGACACTGATTTTTGGTGGCGTTGTATTTGGTTTGAATATGATTTCCACGCGCTTGTTTGCAGAATCTGAGTTTTGGCTATCTTTGGTCAAAGTCGTGACTGTCATTGCCTTTATCGTTTTGGGTTTAATGGCAATTTTAGGTGCTGTGTCTTATCAAGGTTATACCTCTGCACCTTTATTTAGCAATTTAACCGCACAAGGTTGGTTTCCTGAAGGGCTATTCCCTATTTTTGCCACCATGTTAATTGTTAATTTCGCCTTTTCAGGTACAGAGTTGATTGGTGTTGCCGCAGGTGAAACCAAAGACCCTGCCAAAAACGTGCCTAAAGCAATCAATACCGCAATTTTCCGTCTGTTGATTTTCTTTGTAGGTACCATTGTGGTGATTAGTGCCTTGCTACCACATCAGGCTGCAGGTTTGGCTGCAGAAGGTGTAAGCAGCAGTCCTTTTGTAACGGTGTTTAATCAGATTGGTATTCCTTATGCGGAAGATATTATTCGTTTTGTGATTATCACAGCGTTACTCTCTGCAGCGAACTCAGGTTTATTTGCAGCTTCACGAATGATGTGGTCGCTCTCACACCAAAAGCAATTACCACAGATTTTTTCTAAGGTGAATGCGCGTGGTATTCCTTATATTGCAGTCATGGTCACCATGCTCGGTGCAATGCCAGGTTTATTGTCTGAACAATTTGCGCCTGAAACCATCTTTAAAAACCTCTTGGGTGTGGCTGCATTTACCATGGTCGTGGTCTGGATGAGCATTTGTTTAAGCCAGTTTAACTTCCGTCGCCAATGGTATAAACAAGGTAAAACCGTGCAGGACTTAGGTTTTGCTGCACCGCTATTTCCAATAGTGCCTATTTTAGGTTTTGTGTTCTGTTTTATTACTTGCTTAAGTATGGTGTTTGACCCTGAAATGCTGGCAGGTTTTATTGGCTGTATGATTTTTATTGTGTTGTGCTATCTCAGTTATTACATGATTTATCACAAAAAATCATAATGCTTTTTTAGCGATGATGTAAAACAATAGGGGCGATCTTCGGATTGCCTTGTTTTTTGAGTTGTGTTGATTAGCAATGAATACTGCAAAATACAAAGAAAATCATGCTGCTCTAATAAATGTGTCCATTTAAAAATAACTTGAAAAGCATGATTTTTACCGCTTCAAACGTATCACGACAGCAGAATAGTTTTAATTTTATTCAGTTGAACATTTTTTTCAGAATTATTGCAGAAAAGCGTTTGACACCCCCCCTTATACGCCCTATTATACGCCCACCTCTGAAACGTCCCTATCGTCTAGAGGCCTAGGACATCGCCCTTTCACGGCGGTAACCGGGGTTCGAATCCCCGTAGGGACGCCAATTTCAGAAGTAGATATTTTTTTAAGTCCCTATCGTCTAGAGGCCTAGGACATCGCCCTTTCACGGCGGTAACCGGGGTTCGAATCCCCGTAGGGACGCCATATTCTCAACAACTGCATTGGTTGTTACATGGTTTAAAAATATAAACTTCTATTTGTCCCTATCGTCTAGAGGCCTAGGACATCGCCCTTTCACGGCGGTAACCGGGGTTCGAATCCCCGTAGGGACGCCATATTCGAGATGTTTACATCTCAACAAAAAGCCCAATCAATATGACTTGGGCTTTTTGCTATCTAACGCATTAGTTTTATATTTCAATCTGTGCGGACTGATTCAAAAACCATAGTTTAAGCTTTGAATCCGTCCACTGAGGTTTGAAAAATACGAATCAAGCTGATTTACGTGAGTTGACCTGTCCTTTAATCACCGCAGTTAAATTGCCTTTTAAATATTTGAAAAAGACTTTTAAAGGCGAGAGTTTTGGGTTTGGACGCTTGCCTTGTGCAATTGCTTTGAACTGCGCGGCATACCAAATAATTTCCATAATTGCCATTTTATCAATCATCGGGATACCAGTTTTAATTTTATCGACCCCGTAACGTACATCTTGACCCGCCAACAAACGGTTGGCTAAATCGGTTTCTACCGCAAATGGTCGGGCGATCCCAATAAAGTCACATGCACCACTGTCCAAAGCAGCATTCATGGCAACTACCGTTCTAAAACCACCTGTCACCATTAAGTGGCATTTCACCTGACTGCGAATCAATTCCGCAAAAGATAAAAAATAGGCTTCACGGGCAATGGTACTTGGTTTACGTTTATCAGCTTTAGAGCCTGCCATCGCGGGTGCTTCATAAGTACCACCTGAAATTTCAATCATATCTATACCTGCTTCATCCATGGCTTTAAACACGCTAATCACTTCTTCTTCAGTGATGCCGCCACGTTGAAAATCTGCAGAGTTTAGTTTGACTGATACAATAAAATTGTCTGAGGTCGCTGCACGTACCGCTTGATAAATTTGCATCAAAAAGCGCATACGGTTTTCAATATTGCCGCCCCATTGGTCTTGGCGTTTATTGGTCAGTGGCGATAAAAACTGGCTGATCAAATAGCCATGCGCACCATGCAGTTGAATCCCTTCAAAGCCCGCTTGCTCACAAATCTGTGCAGCTTTGGCAAAACGCTGAATAATATCGAGGATTTCATCTTCATGTAGTTCACGTGGTGTACCAAAACTCAAAGCTAAACTTGGACTAAAAGGCACAGCCGAAGGTGCAACCGTTTCTTTATTCAAACCTTTCGGACATTGCCGCCCAGGATGTGACAACTGTACCAATTGCACCATGCCATAACGTTTACCAACTTCTGCCCACTGTTTGAGCTTTTCTATATCTCGGTCTGATTCAATTCCCACAACACCCGGTTCATTTTTGGCACGTAAATCGACCATTACGTTGCCAGTGATGGCACAGCCCAAACCACCTTTTGCCCATGCTTCATATAGACCTAAATGCAGGCTATTCGGCTGCCCTGCCGTGTTGGCAAGCGCCTCACTCATCGCGCCTTTAATGATGCGATTTTTAAACATGGTATTACGAATCTGAATTGTTTCGGCAAGATGGCTCATACACTGTTCCGTATTGTGTTTTATTGGTCTTTTTTACTCTAAAGATTTTTCGGAACAGGTCAATGCCATTTTGACAAATCTTATTGTCAAAATGGTAAAACAAGTCAGCCAGCCGAAATAGCTGTTTAAAAATATTGAAGGTTTAATACTCACTGGCAGCAATCAATTGACGGGTATATTCTGTTTGCGGATGGCTAAATAACTGTACAGTATCTTGAAATTCCATGACTTTCGCTTGATGCAGCACCAACACTTTTTGACACAGTGCTTTCACCACTTGCAAATCGTGGCTAATAAACAAATAGCTCATCTGTTCTTGCTGCTGCAAACGGCGTAACAGCTGCACGACAGCACGTTGCGTGGTACGGTCTAAGGCAGAAGTCGGCTCATCCATAATTAACAGTTTAGGACGCAGCACCAACGCGCGTGCTAATGCAATCCGTTGTCGTTGCCCACCCGACAATTCATGCGGATAGCGTTGTTTAAAACTCACAGGCAATTCCACTTTGCTTAGAGCTTCATCAATGCGCTGGATGATTTCAGGCTTGGACAATTGTTGCAATGCCAAACCCTCACCAATGGTTTGCTCCACATTTAAACGTGGATTTAAGCTGCTAAACGGGTCTTGAAATACAATTTGAAACTGCTGACGTAAGGGACGCAATTGGCGTTCATTCAGTTGATTCAGATCTTGCCCAAGTAGTTCAATTTTTCCCTCACTTTCAATCAATCGTGCAATTGCAAGTGCCAATGAACTTTTACCCGAACCACTTTCACCGACAATACCAATAGATTGACCTTGCGGAAGTTGCAAGCTTAACGGCTCAACCGCAACCACATAATCTTTAACCCGATTCAGCAAGCCTTGTTTAATCGGGAATTTCACAGCAACCTGCTCCAACTCCAAAATGGTCGGCAACTCATCAACCTGCAAAGCTTCACCAAAATCATGATTCAACAAGTTTTGGGTATAGGCTTGCTGCGGTCTATTAAAAATATCTGCCACACTGCCCTGTTCTTCGACCCGCCCCTGATTCATTACAATTACCCGATCTGCATAGTGTTTGACTAAATTCAAATCGTGGCTGATCAAAATCATGGCCATATTACGACGCACTTGCAGGCTTTTTAATAAATCCAAAATCTGCGCCTGCAAAGTCACATCTAAAGCCGTAGTTGGTTCATCAGCAATTAAAATATCGGGATCGAGTGCCAACGCCATTGCGATCATCACTCGCTGACGTTGCCCCCCAGATAATTCATGTGGATAACGCTTTAGTTTTTCTTCAGGCTGTGGAATGCCGACATCTGCAAGTAATTGCAGCACCCGAGCACGCGTTTTTTCTTTGCTCCAACCTTGGAGTAATAAACTTTCACCAATAATTTTTTCCACTCGATGCAACGGATTTAAAGCCGTCATTGGTTCCTGAAAAATCATGGCAATTTTTTGACCACGAACTTGTCGCAATTGTTGCGGTTTAAGGCGAAGTAAATCTTGTTCTGCACAGACTGCCTGACCTTGCACCTGTAAATGTTCGGGCAATAAACCCAGCAATGCCAAACTACTAATAGATTTTCCAGAACCACTTTCACCAACCAAAGCAATGGTTTCGCCTGCATGCAGCTCAAAGTTTAAATCGTGCAATAAAACCTGTTGCTGCTGAATACGCAGATGACTGACTGTTAGCAATACTGCAGGCTGTGATGCAGTTGAAGAATTAACGTCTTGGATCGAATGCATCACGGGTCGCCTCCCCAATATAAATTAACAAGGACAGCACAATTGCTAAGGTAAAAAAGCCTGACAATGCCAACCACGGTGCATTTAAATTATTTTTACCTTGTAACAACAACTCCCCTAAAGATGCTGCATCGGGCGATAAGCCGTAACCTAAAAAATCCAGTGCGGTTAAAGCTGTAATATTGGCGGTTAGCATAAATGGCAACTGCGACAAACTCGAACTCATGGCATTGGGTAAAATATGCCGAAACATAATGGTACGATCGGTTACGCCTAAACTTCGCGCTGCACGGACATAGTCAAAATTTCGGGCGCGTAAAAATTCTGCTCGAACCAAGCCGACCAGTGTCGTCCAGCCAAATAACAGCATAATCACAAATAGCCAATACACACTTGGGGTAAACATGCTGACCAAAATCATCACCATGAACAGCATCGGTAAACCGCCCCACACCTCTAAAACGCGCTGACCAATTAAATCGACCCAGCCGCCATAGTAGCCCTGAATTGCCCCGACCAAAATGCCCAAAGCTGCCGATGCAAAAGTCAATGCAAAGCCAAATAACAACGATACACGCAAGCCATATAAAATTCGCGCCAACACATCGCGCCCTTGGTCATCTGTACCTAGCCAATTTTGTGCAGTTGGTGCAGAAGGTACAGGAACGGCCAAATCTAAATTCGGGGTCTGGTAAGAAAACTCAATGAGCGGCCAAACTGCCCATCCTCGGTCTGCAATCAGTTGTTGCACCACTGGGTCTTTATAATCTGCTTCGGTTTCAAATACACCGCCAAAGGTCGTTTCAGGATAAGCCTTGAACACTGGCAGATATAAAGATTGCTCATATTTGACCAATAACGGTTTATCATTGGCAATCAGTTCTGCCGCCAAAGACAACACAAAAATAATGATAAAGACAATGAAACAACCCAAACCCAATTTATTCTGTTTAAAACGCTGCACACGCGCCTGCATGATCGGTGACATTATTTTGCCCCTCGCGATTCAAAACTAATACGTGGGTCAATCACCTGATATAACACATCGCTGATTAAGCGTAGAATTAAGCCCAATAAGGTAAAAATAAACAAAGTGCCAAAAATTACAGGATAATCACGCTGTACAATCGCCTCAAAACCAAGCAGGCCTAATCCATCCAAATTAAAAATAATTTCGATGAACAAGTTCCCGACAAAGAAAATACCCACCAACGCTTCGGGCAAACCTGCAATTACAATTAGCATGGCATTACGAAACACATGCCCATATAACACACGCGATTCGGTTAGACCTTTAGAACGTGCCGCCAACACATACTGCTTGTTTAATTCTTCCATAAACGAGTATTTGGTGAGATAAGTCAGCCCTGCAAAACCACCAATCACCATCGCCAATAAAGGCAAAGTTATGTGCCAAAAATAATCGGTAATTTTTCCCCACAGACTTAATTGTGCAAAGTTCTCAGACACCAAACCCTGTAAGGGGAACCACTGAAAATATGAACCACCCGCAAAAAATACAATCAGCAAAATAGCAAAGGCAAACGCAGGAATGGCATAACCGACTGCCAACAAAATAGAAGTGGCTTTATCAAACAACAAGCCATGCTGACGGGCTTTTTTAATGCCTAAAGGAATAGAAATTAAATAAATCAGCAAGGTGCTCCATAAACCTAAAGATAGCGATACAGGTAATTTTTCCCATAACAATTGGGTCACAGGTTTATCTTTAAAAAAGCTGGTGCCAAAATCGAACTGCACATAGCTGGTGAGCATTTGCCAAAAGCGTTCATGTGCAGGTTTATCGAATCCATATTGCGCTTCGATTTTTGCAACCATTTCATCACTTAAACCTTTAGCACCTTGATAATTGCTGCTATTGGAGGTTGCAGCAGTTTCACCGCCTGTCGCCCCCATGCCCTGAAAGGCTTCGGCTTGCTGAATCGCCTGTTCGACTGGACCGCCCGGTGCAATTTGAATCACCACAAAGTTAATCAATAAAATGAAAAACAAGGTTGGAATAATCAGGAGCAATCTTTTGAGTATGTATGTGCCCATGTACTTACCTTTTGGCAATGTTCTGGTTTATCGCAAACACTGTCATGCTTGAGTTTTAAAATCGTTATTGTTGACGTAAATAATATGCAACTTTCTTGGCTTGGGCAGCATCACTCCACCAATAATCAATTCCTGCCGATAGTTTAGGTTTGATGGCGGGCTGACGATACATATTCCAATAGGCATACCAGTTTTCACCTTTGCCATAGGTTGGAATTTGATAATACCCCGCACGCAATAAACGATCCAAAACTTTGGTACGCACAATCAATTGTTCACGATTAGGCGCACGAATCAACTGTTGTACCACTTCATCAATTACTGGGTTTTTAATGCCTGCGTAATTATAGTTTCCTGGTTGATCTGCGGCAGCACTACTCCAAAGCTGTGCTTGCTCATTGCCTGGACTTAAAGATTGCGGCATGACACTGGTGGTCATATCAAAATCGGCACGGCGCATGCGTTCAATATATTGCGGCACATCGACATGCCGAATATTTACCGTAACGCCCAGACGTTTCATATTGCGCACAAAAGGCACTAATGTGCGTTGCAAACCATCCTGATGAATTAAAAATTCAATTTGAATGGCTTTGCCTTTGGCATCGACCAATTTACCTTGCTGAAAACGATAACCCGCTTTCAAAAGCAATTCACGGGCTTTAAGCAAGCCGTTACGGTTAAAGCCACTGGCATCAGTCACAGGATACTGCCAATTTTGCAATACGCCTTGGCGTTGAATAGGATGCAGCTTGGCCAAATAGGGTTTTAAAACAGACAATTCTGCGGCTGAAGGTGTGCCTTTGGCTTCTAATTCACTGTTAGAAAAATAACTTTGCAAACGGCGATATTGCCCATAAAACAAGGCTTTGTTTTGCCATTCAAAATCATAAGCGTAGGTTAAAGCCTGCCTAAAACGAATATCCTGAAACGCATGTCTACGGGTATTAAAAACAAAACTTTGGGTCGGAATTGGGTTTTGGTGCTGAAATTTATGCTTGACCACCATGCCCGCATTCACAGCAGGAAAACGATATTCAGTGACCCATTTTCGTGCGGTATATTCTTCATGCAACGTGTATTGCCCCGACTTAAACCCTTCGAAGGCAATATCCAGATTGCGATAATAAACATACTTCAGGCGGTCAAAATTATAGCGCCCTTTATTTACGGGTAAATCTTTGCCCCAATAATTTGGATTACGCTTATAAGTAATGCTGCGCCCTGCATCAATCCGCTCAATAAGATACGGCCCTGAACCTAAAATCGGTTCTAGTGTGATGCGGGTAAAGTCACGCTTTTGCCAGTCTTTTTTAGAATAGATTGGCATTTGCGACAAAATCAGCGGCATTTCTGCATTGTTAGTGGATTTAAAACTGACTTTAACCTGATGCTTAGACAAGACCGTGGTTTTATCTAAATCGGATAAATACATTTGCAAACCTGGATTAGACTTGGTCTGAAAAGCATCAAAACTGAATTTCACATCATCTGCTGTAACTGGGCTGCCATCACTAAATTTAGCTTTAGGATTTAAATGAAAAATGACAAATGCAGTTTGCTTGGGGTCATAGCTGACTTTTTCTGCCAATAAGGGATACATCACCCCCGGCTCATCTAAAGAACTGCTCATGAGTGAATCGAATATAAAACTCACCCCATCGGTTGAGCTGCCCTTGCCATTCATGTCATTTAAATTATCAAAAGTGCCATTACTGGCACGAATTAAATCGCCACCTTTGGGCGCTTGCGGGTTGGCATAAGGCATAGCCGAGCGCCCCACATACTGAGGCTGGCTATGTACGGCAATATAGGGCGTGGTTTGTAACGCAGCCCATCCAAACTGCGGCAAGACCACACAACCTAAAATACAGCCCAGATATTGATGTGTCTTTTTTATGGCAAATGACATGCACACAGCTCCTTGTGCAGTATTCCTGAGGATGCCGTCAAAACATGACATCCTCAGGATTAAACTTTACAGATTCGGGACTTTAATCACATCGCCAATACGCAATTGAGTATTTGGCTGCATATCATTTAAATCTGCCAATGCTTTGGTGTCGATGCCATAACGACTGGATAAGCCAATCAGCGTATCCCCACGTTTCACTTTATATTCAGTTACGGTTTTGGGAACTTGAATATTTTGTCCAATGCGTAAACCTGAACGTGGCGTTAAGTTATTTAAACTCGCCAATTCTGCAACCGACACACCCACACGGCTGGCAATCGAATTTAAAGACTCACCACTTTTAACGGTATAAGTTTCGGTGGCTTTACTACTGCTGCTTTTCGCAGCACTTACGACCTCTGTTTTTACTTCATTTTTTGCAGCGCTGGCATCGACTTTTAAGCGTTGTCCAATGCGGACATTGGCAGTACGTGAAAGATCATTCAGCTCTGCCAAATAATTCAATTGCAATTTATATTTGCGCGCAATACTGCTTAAAGTTTCCCCTGCTTTGACCACGTGAATATCATTGGTGGTTTCAGCCACCGCTTCAACTTGGGCTTTTTTCTCAGGAACATCCCCCGTGAGTTTAAGAATTTGTCCTGCTCTTAAACCACTGTTACGGCTTAGATTGTTTAAGTCTGCAATATAGTCTTGGCTGAGATTATATTTTGTCGAAATCGCCGATAAGGTATCGCCACGTTGTACCGTATAACGCTCAGGCACATTGACACCTGCAGGCACTTTGAGGGTTTGACCAATGCGCACACCGCTTTGCGTGCTTATATTATTTAAACTGGCGAGCTCTGCCAAAGAAATTTTGGCTTGGTTGGCAATGCTCGATAAAGTATCACCACGCTGTACTTGGTAGTTTTCAGTCGGATAGTTTGGCTCTGCTGCTTTTGTTTCTGACTTACTGGCTTCAGCTTTGCTCGCTTCCGTTTTTTGTGCAGTCACTTCATTTACAGGCACATTAATGCGTTGCCCAACCAATAAGCTACTGTTCGCGTTTAAACCTGGAGTTAAATCAGCCAATTCCTGATTTGACAAGGCATAACGGTCTGCAATCAGTTTTAAGTATTCGCCACGCTTCACTACGTAAGTTTTGGTTGCGATTTTTGCAGCCTGTTCTGCGGCTTTTTTGTCGGCTTCTGCTTTGGCTTTAGATGCAGCCGTTTCTTTTAAACTTAGACGCTGCCCTACAAATAAGCCACTGGTGGTGCTTAAGTTATTAAAATCTGCCAATTGTTTTACAGTTAAACCAAACTGACTGGCGACACCTGTTAAGGTATCATTGGCTTGCACCACGTATTGCTCAGGCATGGTTTTTGGCTTAGCAGGCTCTGCCTGTACTTGTGGCTTGGCATCGTATAAATAAATACTGGTGCCCACATACAAAGTTGCATCTGGAGCAATTTGGTTCCACTTGGCAATATCACGCCAGTTCAAGCCATTTTTCATGGCAATACTGGCCAAGGTGTCCCCCGCTAACACGGTGTACGTGGTACGTTTGCCTTTTGGTGGTACGACCACCACTTCAGACTCCGTACGCACATAATTCTTACCTTGGTTACGCTTTGCTTCTTCTGAATCTAGGCGCGTATTTTCTGCCACACTTTTCGGGTAAGCAAAACCTTTGGTTAATTCTTTACCTTGCTGCTCTGCAACAGACAGACTGGTCTGAATAGCGGTCAGCTTAATTTTTCCATCGTATGGATCAACAATTTCAGTGCCTTGAGGCGCAATTTGTTTTAACTCAGCCACAAGTTGTTCTTGTTCTGCTTTAGAAGCCACAGGCTGCAACACTTCTTCTACAGTTTTATTGCTACCTTCTGCCTGCACTGCTGCAAGAATTTGCTCACGCTCAGTATTGGAAATTGGTGGTTCAATCCGCACAGGCTGAATATTGGCAGCAGGTGTAACAGCAACAGGAATACGCGGCGCACTTGGAATATCGCTACCCGCAGCAAATGCTGCCAAAGCGTCCGAACCTTGTGGCGTACGTGACAAACGTGTAGGCGTAGTCGTTGCTGGTTTTGAAACACTGGCTGTAGTCGATGCTGTGCTTGGTGTAGTGGTAGTTGTGACTGCCGTAGAGGCAGCAGGCTTGCCTGTAGTCGTTCTGGTTGTTGTACTGGTCGTTAACGCAGGTGGCTCAGATTTAGATGGTGTAATGGTCACACCAGAAGATGAAAACGATGGTGTGTTGCTGCTATTGCTTGCCCATAAACCGCCACCACCTTGTAGTTTTTTCAATCGTGCATCGACTGTTGGGCTTAAATCTGCAGGAATCAAAATACGCATTGGACTTTGGGTGTCAATCCGATCCCCACGATGTCCAGGGTTAAGCGAATACAGTTCGGCACGGCTGAGACCGGTAATATTGGCCACATCATTTAAATTCACCGCGCCCACATTAATTTCACGGAAGTGTGGACGGTTGGCAATTGGGGGTAAAGACACGCCATAAGCATGCGGGCTTTTAATAATTTGTGCTACCGCCAAGAAACGCGGCACATAGTTCATGGTTTCTTGCGGCAGTTTTAAAGACCAATAATCGGTTGGTAAACCTGCAGCTTTATTGCGGTTAATGGCTTGTTGAATACGACCCGGGCCTGCGTTATAAGCCGCCAATGCCAATTCCCAAGAACCAAACTGATTATACAAACTGCCCAAAAACTCATAGGCAGCACGAGTCGACTCCACGACATCTCGGCGACCATCGTACATCGAAGTTTGTTTTAAGCCGTAAATACGCCCTGTACTTGGAATGAACTGCCATAAACCTGCGGCAGCTGCGCTACTGGTTGCTGCAGGGTCATAGGAACTTTCAATCACAGGTAACAACGCCAATTCAGTTGGCATACCACGACGTTCAGCTTCTTTAACCGTGTGATACAAATAACGTGACGCACGCGCACTTAAACGATCCAAATACGGTTGACGTGAAATAAACCAGCCTCGCTGCGCTTCAATACGTGGGTTCCAATGGTTTAAATCCATTTTGAAACCAACGGTCATACGCTTCCAGACATCACCGTGTTTTAAAATTAATAAACGGTCACCTTCTACCGCGCGCATATCGGTTGCAGAGAGTAAATCTTCCAGAGCATCTAAAGTACTGGCATCTAAATAACCCGAACCGACCTGACTTGAAGTGAGTGGCTTGCTCGCACCCTGCGTCGAGCTACAGCCCGTCATCAAGCCAAGGGCAGCCAATGCTGAACCTAAAACTGTAATTTTTAAAAATGAAGGTAAAGTCGGCTGCCACATGCGCGTGGTTGGTTTATACATAAAAAAATCCAAACAACTCGTATATAAATTATTTTTTAGACTTGCCATTGTAGTAGAGCTAGACAACGACACAAGGCATTAATTTAGCGCGTTTCGTCTATAAATGTTACAAGAAATTAAAAAATAGACAGGATTTACACGTCTAAACCGAATTTGCGATATACAATAGCTTTTCATTTTGATTTATTTTGCACAACCTGCGGATCTGATTTATGTCTCAAACAATCACTTTATATGTTGATGGTGCTTGTCGTGGTAATCCTGGCTTGGGTGGCTGGGGTGCGTATATTGTTACTGAACAAGAAGAACATAAATTATATGGTGGCGAAGCTCAAACCACCAATAACCGTATGGAATTGACTGCAGCGATTGAAGGCATTTTATTTTGCCCAATGGATGCCAAGCTGATTATTTGGACTGACTCCAATTACGTCAAACAAGGCATTACCGAGTGGATTCACGGCTGGAAAAAGAAAAACTGGAAAGATGTCAAAAACCCTGACCTTTGGCAAAAATTAGATGCCACCTGTCAAGGGCGTGAAATTGAATGGCACTGGATTAAAGGTCATGCAGGACATGTAGGCAATGAAATGGCAGATCAGCTTGCCAATTTAGGTGCAGATCAAATTCAGAAAACCTTAACTACAAATACGGCTCAACACATTCGCCCTGCGCTCGAGCTTACCCCAAATGATAAAAAAAAAGCGGAATCTGATTGGTTGCTCGACGATCCTTTCGGTTTTGACTTGATCGAAGAAGATGTAGAAATTGAAACAAGTACGCTGCATCGTCCTGTAGAAATCGACGTACACAACAATCATCAGGTCAAGGTCGATCTTGAAATAATGCAGACGCCAACCACACGCCTAGCCACAGAAACAGAAACAGAAACAGAAACAGAAACAGAAACAGAAACAGAAACAGAAACAGAAACAGAAACAGAAACAACAATTGAAACTGCAATCAATGCCGTTGAAGCCGATACAGCAGCAGTAAATGATCTTTCCAATCATCCACACATTGTGATTACCCCTGCCACGCTAAGCTTACATGGTCCACGCCAATTGATTCTAGATACTGAAACCACAGGTTTTTACTATCAAGATGGTGACCGAATTATTGAAGTCGGTGCGCTGGAAATGATTAACCGTAAACTCACGGGCAGTTCCATCCACATTTATATTCAGCCTGAAAAACTGGTCGGTGAATCAGAAAACATTCACGGTATTTCAGATGAGTTCTTAAAAGACAAACCCAAGTTTGCCGAAATTGCCGATGTGCTGTATCAATATCTTAAAGGTGCAGAAATTATTGCGCATAACGCCACCTTCGATATGAACTTCTTAGATATGGAGTTCAGTCGTGCGGGGTTGGGCAATTTGTCCGAAGTATGCGAAGTGACCGACTCACTGCTCATGGCAAAAAGTAAGCATCCTGGGCAAAAAAACTCACTCGATGCGCTCGTCAGACGCTATGAAATTCCTGCGCGTGACCGTACGTTCCACGGCGCATTACTAGATGCTGAAATTCTAGCCGATGTTTACTTGGCAATGACTGGCGGACAAGTCGCCTTTGATATGGATGCTCTGTCTGCAAGCGAAGAACAGCAACGTCAAAGTGATCGTTTAAGCATTGATATTGATCTTGCTGTGATTCTGCCATCAGAAGAAGAATTGGCTGCACATGAGAATTGGGTCAAACAATTTGAAGAAAAACACGGTAAACCTTGCTTTTTTGCCAAATAAAATCTACGAGTTTTGTAATTTTATGTATTTAAAGATTTGCCAGTTCAGTTATAGTTAAAGCAAATAGGACTTTGTGTATTTTGCAAAGAACCAACAAACAGATAAAACACTAGGAAAGGTGCAGATCCATGTCTTACCAAACCTCTATACATTTTGATCCAACTGCCTTACTGATAATAAAAAATGAGGTTGATAATTCTATCAAACTGGTTGAATCCGCAGTAAGCACCTTAGCAGAAGATCAAACTTTGCCTTTTGGGATTGATGATGCACTGAATCAGTTTGAACAGTGTGCTCAGGTTTTAGCCTTAATTGATATGGAAAGCTTGGCAAAAATTGCGCAATACTCAGCAGAGCTGATGCGTAAAATTATGGGGAATCCAAGCAATATCAACACGCTGGAAGTCATTGCACTTAGCGAAGGCACCACCATGCTCAAGCGTTATATTGAGTTTATTTGCCTACGTGAAGTTAAAATTCCACAATTCCTACTCGACACTTTAAACCGTTTAGAATTGGCATTGGGTAAACCATTGACTCAAGAAGGTCAGCATATTGAAACTTTATTGGACTGCATCACTCCAAGTTTCCAATTGCCGCAAGTGCCTTCTTTAGAAAAGTCGGCTTATGTGCATCGCTTATATAAACTGTCATTACATAAGCTGCTCAAGCAAGAAGAATCTGCCATGGATCTTCAAGCGATTAAACTGGTAGGAACGTATTTGGCAGGTTTGGCAGAACAACATCCGAGTCAGCAATATTGGGGCTTAGTACACGTTGCCTTTAACCATATTGATAACTTGTTGTTGAATGAGCCACGTTTGCGTACTTTTATTAGTATTGAGCACAATATGCGTCAATACTTTGCTACGCCAGAAAGCTTTACCGCCAGCTTGTCTGATCTTGCGAATGTGTTGAGCCTGTGTATTAGTCAAGAAGATGAAATTTCTCAACATATTCGCAGTCAAATGAATATTGGTGAAGACTTACTCACCGACATGCAGCTCCAAGTATTCAGCCGTCATTTATATGGTCCAGATTTTGACACCATGCATACCATTAGCGATTTGGTCACCACAGAAATGACACAAATTCGCAATGATATTGAATACAACTATCAAAACATGAGTCCTGAAAAAACGCTGGAATTACAAGGCAAATTAACAGAGTTAGCAAACTTGTTTAAAGTCTTGAACTTAAATGAAGCGCATTTGGACTTACAACGCCAAGCTGAATCATTAAGCCGTCCTGAATTACTCAAAGATGAAAACTTTGCCCAGCAATTAATGAACGTGATTTTATCGGCCATGAACTCAATCGGTGTGCTTGAACGTCACCACACCTCTAGCCGTTTGCAGTTACGTGTGAATAACATGAACATTTCGCTAGATCGTTTAGATGAAGCACACGAAGCCTTGCTGACTGAAACCAAGTTACTGATTGACTTAATCACGCAAACACTGACACAGCACCTACAAACTCAAAGTGTTGCAGATTTAGAGCATACTTCAGCGCAAATTCGTGAAGTTGCAGGGGCAATGTTGTTCTTGAATGCTGAAATTGGTCAAAAAGCACTGAAAGTATCTGCAGATTTTGTGCATGCACAAGTCGAAGCAGGACAAAACTTAACTGCTGAACAAGTCAACAATATCTTAGATACGCTTGCCAGTGCAGACATGCTGATTGACAATTTAAAGAACAAACAACCTGTTCTACAAAGCATGTTTAAGGTAGCATTGGACAGTAGTGAAAAATTGAAAACTGTAGCCTAATGACTGAACTCTCACTTGCATATATTTTTCAGCAACAACAACTTTTGGTCGATGAAAACTTCCAATTACCACGTGTGGAAAAGTTGGCAAGTGATTTAAGTTTTAGCTCGGGTGATCAAGTGATTGCCCGAGATCTGCTTGAAGATGAATCCATTCCTGAAGGCTTTCAACTGGTGCCTATCCGACAACTTTTACAAGTCTGGAACACCCAACAGTTTGAACAAGCCAGCCGTGCTATTCAGTTACTCGAATGGCGTCGCAACCACAAATTCTGCAGCCATTGCGGTCATAAAACCGAAGTCCATGCGACTCAATATGCCATGGTCTGCCCGGCTTGTGGCTATCACCAATATCCGCGCGTAAATCCATGTGTCATTACCGTGATTACTCGTGGTGAAGATGAAGTCTTATTGGCGCGTAATGCACGCAATAAACTGCCCATTTACGGTTTAATCGCAGGCTTTGTTGAAGTGGGTGAAACACTCGAAGAAGCAGTACGTCGTGAAACTTTTGAAGAAGTTGGCGTACAACTTAAAAATATTCAGTATCTTGCCAGCCAGCCGTGGCCTTTTCCAAGTAACTTAATGATCGCCTTTAAAGCTGAATATGCAGGCGGTGAAATTCAGTTACAGGAAGAAGAAATTCGTGATGCACAGTTCTTTAAGTTTGATCAACTGCCTGATATTCCATTTAAAGGCAGTATCGCCCATGCCATGATTATGCATGTGACCCAAGGCACGCCTGTGGCAGATGACACCAAAGCTTGGCTATAAGTCTAATTCGCAATCTTGCATTTAAAAAACCGTTGCACCCCATAAGCTGCAACGGTTTTTTTAATTACCATTTTCCACAGAAGATCAATCAACATCACGCATCTTTAAGTGCCTGATCTAAAGCACGCATAATTTGGCGTTTGGTCGCAAAGAAACGACTAAACAAACTCGACACCGATGCCATAACACTGACATGCCCTGTTTTTGGAATGACAATAATTTCACTATGATTGCCATATTTCTTTAATACGTGGTCGAAGTCTGTGGCATTACTTGCCCCCACAATTTGATCTTTTTCTGCCACCAATAAATAGTGTTTGACTGAATTCGGCTCCACAAAATAATACGGCATCACATCCTGATACGGCACCTCTTGATCAAAGGCATCGGCACATAGCGGATCATCCTTATAATCAAAATGATAAGGCCCTGCCAAACCAATAATCGCACGAATGTGATCTTTACAGCTTAAAGCATAGGGCTGGGGATGGTACAACAAGGACATCACATTAAATGCCCCAGCCGAATGTCCCATCAATACCACCTGTGCCGTAGAAATACCCAGTTTGTGTTGCTGCTGAGTCAAGTAATTCAGTGCAAGAGTTAAATCATCAATATAGGTGGGAAAAATATGCTGTGGCGCGAGTTGATAGTTCATCACCGCAACATCAAAGCCTTCTTTTGCAAAAGCTTCGCCCACAAAGCGATAATCCTGCTTATCGCCACGTGACCATGCCCCGCCATGCACAAAGACCATGAGTGGACGCTGTGGGCGTGGTGTTGTAGTGCGGTACAAATCCAGACGATGTCGCGCGCGTAAACCATAAGCAATATTACTTTGAACGGTATAACCCTGACGTGGGGTTAAACGGTTCAGCGCATAGCTGCCCAAACTATACAGGCGAAATTCTTCATAAATACGTTTCGCCTGTTCTAAAGTTTTATTCAGTTGTTTAAACCAGTGTTCCACATTATTGAACATGCGTCGGTTCAACCTGATCTGGGTCAATCGCGACTGGCGTTTGTGTTTCTGGAGCAACCATTGGGCTGACAAAGTTCGCGTTGTTGCTCGGCTGTAGCTCAATATTATCAATTAGGGTAATAATTTTAGTGACATTGCCCACTTGTTGTAGCACTTGGTTTAAATCCTGCAATTCTGCATTGTTCAAACGTCCCATCACATATAACACGCCATCTTCGGTATGAATACGCACTTTGCTGTCTGACACCACAGGCGCTTTCATAATCAAACCACGGGTATTTGCAGTGACCGTGGTGTCCTGCATAATGGTGCTATAGCTGATTTGATTACCCACTGTAATATAATTATGGATGGTTTTTACATCACTCATGGCACGCACATTGTCTTCTGCTAATTGTTTTAAATGGGCGTCAGGCACTTGCCCTGTCAACAACACATTGCCATGAAAACTTTCTATATTGACACGTGATTGTTTAAAACGTGAATCCAGTTTATATAAATTAATTTTTGCAGTACGTTCAATAGAGTTATCTATAAACACTTGCCCAAGTGAGCGTGCACCACTTTCTGTACCCACTGGCGCAGTGCCTGTGCCACTTGAAATAAAACTTGCACAACCCGATAAACTTGCTACACACAGCAAGGTCACTGCAATACGCTTGAACACTCAGCAAGACTCCTATTATTTTCTTTCAATTCTGGCTTGTGCTGTGCATTTCATCCTTAGATTTGCACGATCAACAATACACCGACTGATGCTTTTGCTTTAAATTTCACTCAAAGATTAATCAAGTCTGCATCAAAAGTAAAAGCATTTTCAATCCATTGCAAATCATACGGGAATTTGGAAAAGTCTTGCTGTACTGTTTTTGCAAATTGCCGAGAAAAATCAAAGCAAATCACATCAAAACGACAATAATATTCTGAATAGTGTGGATATTCTGTTAAAAACTGCAGAGCGGTTTTCATAATTTTACGCTGCTTGGATGCAGACACCACTTCATAGGCTTTGCCATAGCCAGTTTGCGAACGCGCTTTAACTTCTACAAAAATCAGTTGTTCTGCTTGAATAAAAATACCATCTATTTCACCAAAAACACTGTGATAATTCTGCTCCAGCATACGCCAACCGTGTTGATGTAAATATTGCCAAGCCGTCTGCTCTGCCCATGTGCCAATGCTTTGCTGCAGTATTTTTTTATTCATGCTATATCCAATTTTTTATTTTGTTGTGCTGATCAGGCATATTATTCACTGAGGTGAGATGACGCGAGTTTCACACGTCAGACTGCAATTCAGGTAGAATAAGCGCTTGGTCTGTAACTTGCATCAGACGCAAGCCAATACTGCCGTTGTTTCGTGTTTGATTTTTTTATTTTAGTTTGTTATTTCCCACGGAGAAAACTCAATGAGTGCCCAGTTATTTGTTGTTGCTACCCCAATTGGTCACTTAGATGATATGAGCTACCGTGCAATTGATGTGCTCAAATCAGTCAGCCTAATTGCTGCTGAAGATACCCGCACCTCTGCACAATTAATGAAACATTTTAATATTTCAACTCCGCTTACAGCCTGCCATGAACACAACGAAAGTAACAAGATTGATATTTTAGTCCAAAAATTACTCAATGGCGAAGACATGGCGCTCATTAGCGATGCAGGTACACCACTGATTAGCGACCCAGGTTTTAAACTGGTTCGTGCAGCACAAGCCAATGGTATTCGTGTGATTCCTGTGCCGGGTGCATGTGCAGCCATTGCAGCGCTCAGTGCGGTTGGCTTACCAAGTGATCGCTTTAGTTTTCAGGGATTTCTCGCTTCTAAACAGTCACAGCGATTACAACAACTTGAAAAGCTAAAAGATGAAACCCAAACCCTGATTTTTTATGAAGCACCACATCGAATTTTAGATTCAGTCAAAGATATGGCTGCCGTGTTTGGTGCAGATCGCCCTGTTGGCTTTGCCCGTGAAATCACCAAAACCTTTGAAACCATTAAAAAAATGACTTTAGGTGAATTGGCTGAATTTATCGCAGCAGATCATCATCAACAAAAAGGTGAAATTGTATTGGTGGTGGGGGGAGCGAGCGAAGAAAAAGACATGGAACAAGAAAAATTAGATCAATTATTGCAGCGTTTGTTGCAAGATTTATCGGTAAAAGCAGCATCACAATTGGCGGCTGATCTAACAGGGATTAAAAAGAAAATTGCCTATCAACGTGCGTTGGAATTAAGCCAAGCAGCTGAATAAGCCGATTGAGCAATAACAGTGATGACGATCATCGCGCATAAAAAAAGCATCACCCTTTATACAAGGTGATGCTTTTTTATCTTGAAGTGATAAACATTAGAGCAGCCTGCATAGTAAGCATCCCGCCCTAACTCACTCAACAGTTCAACGAATAAATTCAATCAACAAGTTCAGCAAGCACGTTCAACAGATTAGTCGCGCGCAGACTCATCTGGTGGCACTTCGGTAATTTTTCCGCCACGCGCCAAGAATGCAGCCACTTCATCTTCCAATGCCTGACGCTGTTTTAGTTTGGCAGTTACAGTGAGAGTTTCTGCTTCTGCAAGATCACCATCTACAGCACCTTCTTCTGATTCTGCTGCACCTTTTTCAGCCGCTTTCGCTTCATCTTCGTCTACAGTTGAATCTTCTACATCATCGTAATCGTTCATGTCCGTCATCTTAATCTCCCCACAAATGACTTCAATTTAGTCCAAGTGAAAACTGGTTATGAATTACGATGAAATTTAGCAATCTCTTGGCCTTTCGCATAGAGTCTAGATTAAAAAAAACGTATCTTTTTTAACCAAATTCGTAATCAGGTATGTATGACCGTACAAAAAACGACTGTTTTGCTTTAAACCGCGTAGCGTGTGTCTTTAAGCAGGCTTAATCCACTGGCTTGTGACATAAAGGCATCTTTTAACGCAGGCAGCTGCTCCACCTGTTTTAAACCAAAGTTACGTGCCCACACCACAGGGAATAAAGTGGTGGTTTCCATCCAGCCAATCGCAGACATACTATGCATCATGGCATCATTTTGTCCTTTACGACGATGCTCGTAACGCTTTAAAGTTTGCTCATGCGCCCAAACACCACGTTTGAAATCATGCAACAACACATCGCACAGTACGGCTGCATCCAGACAACCAATATTCACGCCCTGCCCTGCAAGCGGATGAATTACATGCGCGGCATCACCAATAAGTGCCAAACCATCTTGCACATAACGCTGCGCTGCACGTGCTTTCAGTGGGAAAATAGCACGTGGGGTTGCCTCTAAGACTTCCCCAAGCATGTGATGACTTTCACGAGTCAAAAGTTGGGTAAAGTCGTCATCATTCAGTTTGGCATATTCTTCGGCATAGTCATCAGGCAAAGTCCAAACAATCGACTGCCAATGCCCTTCCTGCTCGGCGTGTAAACTTGCCATCGGTAAATAGGCCAAAGGACCAGTTTCTAAGAAAATTTGACGTGCAACATGCTGATGCGGCTGCGCAGTACGAATTGCACAGGTTAGACCTGCCTGACGATAATCCAACACATCAAAATCAATAAAGGCTTGTTCGCGCACAAAGGAGTTAGCACCATCTGCGCCAATGACTAGCTTAGTCTGTAATTGTGTACCATCGGCCAAATAAATGTGCCAAACGCCAACACCACGCTCTAAACGGGTCACTTTGACTTGCGTTCGATAATCTTGCACTTGTTGCAACATTTGCTGCTGAATCGCTAGATTTAAAATGCTTGGCTCGACCATTGAACCCAGAGCCTGCTCAATAGCGGGTGTACGTTCGTTACTTGCCCCAAAGTTAATTTCGCCATAGCCATTTTTATTCCAAACCTGCATGCCGCTATACGGCATATGTCGCGCCAGTTTAGACCAGACATTGACTGTTTTTAACAGGTGGATGGTGGCCTGACTTAAAGCCAATACACGCGGATTGGCAACTGCAAGGGTTTTCTCTGCATCTAAAATAGGTGCGGCATCTAAAACTGTAGCCTGCACCCCCCCTTGTGCCAATAAAAGTGCAGTTAAGCCTCCCACCAAGCCGCCACCAATAATGACGACATCTAACACTTGCGTTTGTTGATTTGCTGTGATCATGCTTTTAACCCCATGGCATAATTGGCGACCAAAGGTTTAATGCCTGGAATGGTATCAAACGCGACTAAGCCTGTATTACGCATAAATTTCAGGATTGGGTTTTGATTGCTAAATCCACGTACCACGCTGTCACAGAATTTAATGACTCGCTGTTGATCTTTCAAACGCGATTGTTCATAGTCACGCAGCATTGCAGCATCGCCTAAATCTGCTGACTGTGCCGCCTGTTCGGTGAGATAACGCAATAATACGTAAGCATCTCGCATACACAAGTTAAAGCCCTGCCCTGCGACTGGGTGAATGGTATGCGCTGCATTACCCATCAGTACAACGCGACCAACCGCCTGTTTTTCTGCCAGAACTTGTGACAATGGAAAACTAAAACGACGTCCTGTTTTTTCAAACTTCCCTGCACGGTCACCATAGGCTTGTTGCAAGGCATTTAAAAAGTGTTGATCATTTTCATCACCAATCCATTCATGTTCTGTCCCTTTTGGCACAGGCCACACCACAGAACGGCGATATTCACCTGGCAGGGGCAGCAACGCCAAAGGCCCTAAATGACTAAAACGCTCAAAACCCACATGCGCATGCGGCTTGGAGGTTTGCACTGTGGTCACAATCGCTACTTGGTCATAATCATGTTCCGATGCACCAATGCCCAAGGCTTTACGGCAGAAAGAATCACGACCATCGGCAGCAATCAGTAGTTTGGCAGCAAGCTGTAATTGTTCCTGACCACGTACCGCTTCAATATAGGCAAAATTTGCATCTTGTTTAAGACTGGTGACCTGCACACCATCAATCAATTCAATCAAAGGTTGTTTACGTACTTCGGTCAACAACACTCGACCTAACCATGCATTTTCAATCACCTGACCAAAGCTTTCGACTTTTTCTTGTTCGGCCAATAAACGTGCCTTGCCAAAACTACCTTGTTCGGTAATTTGAACTTCTAAAATAGGCGTAGCATGTTCTTGCAAGGCATCCCATAAACCTAGCTCTTGGTAAATTTGTACGCTGCGACGCGACAAGGCACTGTTACGTGCATCAAAACTGGAATGATACGGCGCAAGGCTGGCATCGTCATAATTGGGGTATTGAATCGCTTCTAGCAACTTCACTGCAATGTTTGACTTAGCCAACATCAAGGCTAAGCTTAGCCCGACCATACCACCGCCTACAATGATCACTTCTTGTTGCATGCCTTGATCCTTTTTATGAGGTATTCGACTTCAAAAGATTCAATCGAAATACGTATAATCTGTAATGGATTTTATCTTACCGCAAAGTCATTTATTTTTATAATGAATTAGTGTTGAAGCTATGGAAGATGATTAGACTTCTTGCAAATGTCCGATTCAAACTATAATTATTAATCCCCCATCTTCTTGCTCCGAGCCATGCATGACACAAGAGAAGATATATTCCATACTTAGTACTATTGATGGCTGATGATCAATTTTGAAATAAGCTCAATGATAAAAATGATCTCACATAATGATTATTATACAAACTATCTTTGTAATGCATATTGCATTACAATATTTCCATACATTCAATAACTGAGAAAAGTGATGGCTACTGTTAATTTCAGGGTCGATGAAGCCCTTAAAGAAAAATCTTATTCAATCCTTAAAGAACAAGGTATCTCACCTACCGATTTCTTTACCAATATTCTTGAATATGTGGCAACGACTGGAAAGCTTCCAGTACAGAAAGCGTTGCTTTCAGAAGAAGATGCTGAACTATTGGCACTTGTCCGTAAACGCATGAATGATCCTAAAGAGATGTTCGAGGAAGTCACATTAGATGACTTATAATCTTTTACGTCACAAGGACTTCACTGCAGAATGGGAAAAGCTTCCGAGTGCTATCCGCGACCAATTCAAGAAAAAATTAGCCAAAGTCATTGAGCAGCCACATATTCCAAAGAACATGCTTAAAGGTGATCTTGCTGGCTGCTATAAAATCAAATTATTAAAAGCGGGTGTCCGACTTATTTATCAGGTCAAAGATGATCAGGTCGTTATTTTGCTCATTACCGTTGGAAAGCGTGCTGATAACATTGTTTATGATGAAGCAAAAAAGCGGATCAAAGACTAAAAATTATTTACATACTCAAAATTTACACGCGCTTTCTAATAAAAAAGCTGATCACTTGACCAGCTTTGATTAGACCCAATTAAGCAGATTTAGCTTTTGCCATCAATGCTTCAATCTCTTCTACGGTTTTCACCACTTTTGAAGTCAGATTCAATGGCCCGTTCGCAGTCGCAACAATATCATCTTCAATACGGATACCTATACCACGCCATTTAGCATCTACCGTTTCATCATCGGGTGCAATGTATAGACCCGGTTCAACGGTCACCACCATACCTTCTTCATAAACACGCCAGTCTTCACCGTGTTTATAGCTGCCGACATCATGCACATCCATGCCCAACCAATGCCCTGTACCGTGCATATAAAACTGGCGATAACTTTCCGAAGCAATAATTTCTTCTAAATTGCCCTGCATAATGCCTAGATCAAGCAAACCTTGCACCAAAATACGCACCGCAACATGGTGTGGTTCTTTATAGGAGTTACCAATTTGTACAGCTTCAATTGCTGCAATTTGCGCATCCAATACAATGTTATACAGTGCTTTTTGTTCTGGACTGAATTGACCATTCACGGGAAAAGTACGGGTAATATCTGAGGCATAGCACTGATATTCACAGGCTGCATCAATCAGGACTAAATCGCCATCTTTAAGCACTTTGTCATTTTCGACATAATGCAAAATGCAGGCATTTTCACCACCACCGACAATACTGTTATAGGCAGGTACGCAGCCATTTTTACCAAAAATATAATTCAGTTCAGCTTCTAGCTCATATTCCATCATGCCTGCTTTTACTGTTTGCATGGCACGAGTATGTGCTTCTGCACTAATATTTGAAGCAATTTGCATCAGTTCCAATTCAGACTCAGTTTTATGCAAACGCATTTCATCCAGCAAACGATCTAACTGAACAATTTTGGCAGGTGCAGTATTGCCTTGACGATGTTGTGCATCAGCTTGTTGGTTCCATGCCGCAACACGTACATCAAATTCAGTCTGATGCCCCAAGCGATAGTACAACGTGTCTTTATTGACAATTTTGGCGATGATTTCTGCATCTAATTGCGCAATTGCAAAAGACTCATCTGCCTCAAACAGCTCAATTGCACCTTCTAAACCTGCGCGATAACCATTCCAGATTTCCATTTCACGGTTACGTTCACGGCAGAACAACGTGTAGGTATAACCTTCATCAATTGATTCATAGGTTTCAATCACCGCAACTGCTTCAGGTTCAGCAAAACCTGTTAAATAGAAAAAACTGCTGTCGGCACGATATTTATAATCTGCATCACGATTACGCATTGCCACAGGACTGGTTGCAATAATTGCGACACTATTGGGTCCCATCAGTTCTGCAAGTTGATCACGACGTTCTTTAAATTCGACTTGAGTCAGTTTTTTCATAAATACGGTCTACATATATAAAATGATGAAAATATGATTGTTGTAATGACTTAAAGCACCTTACACCGACTTAACTTAGGCACACAACGCCCGATTAACTCGGACGGTGTGGCGTAAACATTTCAACAACAGCACTTGCGTTTTGTGTTGTTTGTACGGTTTGTTGACGCGACTTAGCATGTAAGTTTTGCAATAAAGAGCTTTCTTCTACAGACACTTTTTTACGTCCTACAGATAAACTCACAGGAATCAAACGTACAAATTCATACAATTCCTGATAGCTTTCTTCGCCTTCTTCATCATTGTCTGAATCTTCAAATTCAACCGCAGCGACATCTTGTAAATGCTCAATCAGTTCGATTTCATCTGAACGAATATGCCCAGAAGCTAAACCAAACCCAAGCACGACGCCTGCACACCAATCCGCCAAAGCTTGCACACGTTCTTGTAAAAGATGTTCATCATCTGGCAACAACGGCAAATAATCCAACTCATCTTCAGACAAGGCATGTGCGACATCTTCTGATTCATCGGTTAAAAGTGAGAGTGCGGCTGGCTCTAATTCTGGCACATTTAAAGTTTCTAAAATCTGCTGCCATTCGGTTTCGGTTGGTGCATTTGTCACACAAACTATACCTGTCAGCAAGCCATGTAACTCACTTGGGCTTGAAATTTCTTCAATGTTAGAAAAATTGCGGAACCATTCCGACCAACCTGAAATATCGTCTTGCATTCGTTTATCCAATCTCTATACTTCGTATATATTACCTTTGTTTGCAATACTGTGCGACCACGATATGTTAGAAGAATTACAGCGTCTACAAGCGTATATTGGTGTTTTAAAAACACGAATTAATCATTATGAAAGTGAAAATGCCGCCCTCAGCACAGCCAAGCAAACTGCTGAGGAACAGCATCATGCTCAAATTGTTCAAAGAAACGGCATCATTACTGCCAAGCAAGATGAAATTGAGAATCTGACTGAGCAATTAAGCAGCACGCAAGCGCAATTACAGCAGTTAAATCAAGATGCGACAGCATTGGCAGATCGTTACAGTCGTTTGGAAAAAAGCTGTACTGATTTGAAAAACCGCTTTCAGGAAATTTTGGCTGAACGCAATGAATTACGCATTTTAAAAGAAAAAATGCTGAATGATCAGCGTTTAAATCAGCACGAAATTCAGACACTCAAACAAGAACGTGAAAGATTGTTACAAAAAAATGAGCATGCAAAAGCCAAAGTGGAAGCCATTATTCAGCGTCTTGCAATTTTAGGTACAGCTCAAGATCATCATGCGCAAGAAATTCAACAACTTGCCCACCCTGCCGAAGTGAGTGAGGAAGGTTAATATGTCAGTTCAAATTCCAATTGATTTACGTGTTTTAGGACATAGTTTCCGTTTAGCCACAACTGAAGAAAAAAGAGAAGATTTAGAGCGTGCGGCACAATTATTGAATGAACGCTATGATGAGTTTCGTCGTAAAGCGCCCAATATGGAACCGAGCAAACTGATTATTGTGGTGGCTTTAGAGTTGATGCAAGAGGTTCTTTCTATGAATAAATCTTTGCAGCATTATGAGCATTGTGAGCGTTTACTCAGCACCATTTTGCAAGAAGTTGAAGCCCTTACTTAAGTGGTGTTTTTTTGACTTAAGTTTGCATAAAGGCTATGCAAACAAGCTCTATCTTTATAGTTAATTCGTGAACATGAGTTGCCAAGCAACTGAGATGGGTTATACTAATTCTAACTCTGAGGTGTTCGCCAGCGAGTCTATATCCCTGCCGATACTTTAATCTTAGGATTGTGTTCTGCATATTTAGAGCGTATGCCCATCTCGTATGGGAAACCCAGCAAGTATGCGTCGCGTCCGCCTTGAACTTTTTCGGGTTCAGGGTAACGACATGCAGCGGCATCTTCGGAGCTATTTATTTTTAAATATCTAAAAATAAAATGTCTAAAAAATATAAAATCGTTTAGAAAAATGTATCAGCAGAAACCTTAAACCGCTCAGACAGCGCTTTAATATGACGAATATTCAACTGGCGTTTGCCGCTTAAAATCTCCGAAATCACAGATTGAGTTGCAACCTCTGCCAAGTCAGATTGACCTAATCCATGTTGCGCCATCAAAAAAGCTAAAGCAGCACGACCATCTCCATGAGGAATAGGCAGGTGTTCATTTTCATAAACAGAAACCAAGTCACCGAGTTGATGAATCAGCCCCATTAAAGGATGCGTTTCATCATCACCAACAATATCTAAAAGCTCATCTAAAGCCTCGACAAGTGCATGAAAATCTTTTTCATTTTCTGGTTTACTCAGCAAAGGAGCAACGTAGTGCCAGTGATCTACAGCCTGTTTAATCATTGCGTTCATACTAATCCTCCTTCCAATGACCTTTGTCATATTCTTTATGGGATAACACATGACGAATATACACACGCTTTGCCTGATACATCACAACAGCAATAAGTCGAATCTTATTCCCACCAATATCGAATACATGAAACTTTCCAACTTTATCAACTGCTGGAAATAACTGCTTCATTTCGGCAAAGTCTTTCGGATCATTTGCCTTAATAATTCGATACCAACCATCGAGTGCTGTTTCAGCCTGTGGCCACTTGTGCATTGCCTCTATAATTCTAGCGTGGGTGATCACATGCATAATATTTTATCGCATTTTGCTATAAATCAAGTATAAACTGATTATCGCATATTGCAATATTTTATAGCGAATTAAACAAACTCAGTTTCACCAACTTGATGATAGTGACGATTAAAATAAACCAACGCCTGATCTTGTTGATTTTTTTGAATAGCAACAATTGGGCAAATAAAAATAGTATGCGTCCCCACTTCTTGAATTTGTGAAATTTCACAATCAAAACTGACCAATGCATTTTTTAATATAGGAGCACCTGTTTCCAAAGCTGCCCATTCAGCCTGCTTAAAACGCTCATCGGAACTCAATTTTGATGAGGCAAATGCATTAGAAAGATGTTCTTGTTCTGCATTTAGCACATTCACACACAGCACTTTATTCTCTAAAAAACTGAGATGAGAACGCGATGATTTGTTCATACACACCAATAATGTTGGCGGTGTATCTGTCACGCTACATACCGCAGATGCAGTAAAACCATGACGTCCTGCATCTCCCATTGTCGTCACTACATTGACTGCACTTGATAAGAAAGACATTGCATTTTTGAAGTCTGTTGCTTTAACCATCACCGTATTCCAACACTCAACTTTTTTAGAAAGTTCAAAGGATGCTTTTTGCCTGAAAAAGCATCCCTGATTCACTTAACTTAAATTCACTTGGCTTGAATTCACTTCGCCTGATCGAACGCTTAACTAGATAATTCTTGGCGAATAATCTTCGTACCAGCAGCCAAAGCCTGTAACTTGCCTCGTGCAACCTGACGACTCAATGGTGCCATTCCACAGTTAGTCGATGGGTACAACTTGTTAGCATCGACAAATTGCAATGCTTTGCGCAATGTATCTGCAACTTCATCGGCTGTTTCAATCGTATTCGTTGCGACATCAATCGCACCCACCATCACCTTTTTACCACGGATAAGTTCAAGCAAATCCATCGGAACACGTGAGTTGTGACATTCCAGTGAGATAATATCCAAATTAGACTGCTGTAGTTTTGGGAAAACTGCTTCGTATTGACGCCATTCTGAGCCGAGTGTTTTTTTCCAATCGGTATTGGCTTTAATGCCATAGCCATAGCAAATATGCACGGCTGTTTCACATTTCAAACCTTCTAACGCGCGCTCTAATGTTGCCACGCCCCAGTCATTCACCTCATCAAAAAACACATTAAACGCAGGTTCATCAAACTGGATGATATCCACGCCTGCTGCTTCAAGTTCACGCGCTTCCTGATTCAGGATTTTGGCAAATTCCCACGCCAGTTTTTCACGGCTCTTGTAGTGCGCATCGTATAAAGTATCAATCATGGTCATAGGACCAGGCAGCGCCCATTTGATGGGTTGATCTGTCAGTGAACGCAGGAATTTGGCATCTTCAACAAAGACTGGTTTTTGCCTAGAAACTGCACCCACCACAGAAGGGACACTGGCATCATAACGATCACGAATTTTGACTGTTTCACGTTTTTCAAAATCGACACCTTCAAGGTGTTCAATAAAGGTGGTGACAAAATGCTGACGGGTTTGCTCCCCATCACTCACAATATCAATCTCTGCTTGCTGTTGTTCATGCAGTGATAGACGTAGCGCATCTTGTTTTGCGTCCAGTAATTCTTGCCCTGTTAATTTCCAAGCTGACCAAAGCTTTTCAGGTTCTGCGAGCCACGAAGGTTTAGGTAAACTGCCAGCCGTTGAGGTCGGTAATAAAATAGCCATTTTGAATCTTCTATCTGTATTTTAAGTTAAGCAACACGTTCTTGATTGGCAGCATGTAGCGGCACGAACTTGGCAGCCCATTGTTCAAGAATATCTTGATAAGGCTTGATAAAGTTTTCTTCAGTCCATTTGCCCTGCTTGACTGCCAACTGACCTCGCTCAACACGGTCATATACAACTTGGGTTAATGAATAATCCTGATAATTCAAACTTGGCTGATAGACCTCGCCTGCAGGTGAGTTGGTGTTATAAATTTCAGGACGATAAATTTTCTGGAAACTTTCCATAGTACTGATGGCACTGATCAACTCAAAATCTGTGTAATCATGCAGTAAATCGCCAGAAAAATAGAACGCAAGCGGTGCATTGCTATTTTCAGGTTTGAAGTAACGCACGGTTAAACCCATTTTTTCAAAATAGTCATCGGTTCTTGAATATTCATCATTTTTATATTCTGTACCTAAGACAGGATGCACATTGGTCGTACGATAATAAGTTTTTGTGGTTGATACGCTCAGGCAAATCACAGGTTGTTTTTGAAACTCAGCTTGGAACACTGCTGAACTGACCAAATGCTGATAAAGCTTGCCATGTAAATCACCAAAACTTTCAGGCTTTTCATTTACTTTGCAGCCTAATGCTGGCAAGACCACACTAAAATCATAATCACGAACATACGATGAAAAACTGTTGCCAATCATGCCTTCAATACGTTCATTTGTTTGATGATCTGTGATCGTACTTTTTAGCATTTCAATGAATGGAAAAGTTTTGCCATTTCCTTCAATATCAATTTCTGCAGAAATAATGTCGATTTCAAGCGAATAACGATCACCTTTTGGGTTATCGCAAGATGCCAGCGAGTTAAAACGATTATTGATCATCGCTAAAGTTCTGCGTAAATTTTCCTGACGGCTTTCACCACGCGCCAAATTTGCAAAATTGGTGGTTAAACGCGTGTTGTTAGCAGGTTCATAGTTTTCGTCAAAACGAATACGTTTAATTGAACAGGTGAATGGCTTTGTCATGATGATCTACTACCCAAATTTAAAAAGTTAAAATTTCTGAATGAGGGTATTTATACTGGAACGACAAAGTGAATAAAAATGATTTAACCTCAGTCCAAAGTGAATTTTATTCACCTTAATTTAAAATATGCAGCAAAACATCTAAAAATGATGGTTTTTCTGTTATCCCTTAAATTTAAAAATTAAAATAAATATTTCAATAACAACAAGTTAAAACCAAAAAATATTTTTATTCCGATAAATATTGAAGAGTATATTTTAGAGGACAGCACATAGTTCATTCAGTAGATTTCAGCCCTGAATGAATGAAACTCAGCTTGAAGTTAGAAAATCTCAGCTTCTGATTGGCTTGGTTTAGCATCTTCGTGATCAAAATGTATTCAGTTGGTCACATCAAAAAACAACGAGAAAAAAATCGGCAGGCAAAAAAATAGGTCAATTCGTCAGTTGACCAATTGACCTTACGATAAGCTCACTCGGAGCTTCTTAGATGATGCAGTTTTATTGAACTTGTGCAGGAAAATCATCTTCTGCCAATGCAGCGGTAATTTGATCTACTGTTGCAGTGCTTTCCACAGTCACAATTTTAGTCGCTAAATCGACTTCAACTTTTGCAGCAGGATCAACATCTTGAATGGTTGCCGTGACACCACGTGCACAACCGCCACAAGTCATATTTTCAATCAATAGTTTCATTGCGAACTCCACACTTCTGCCTTTGTTGAACTGTAGTTTAAAGCTTACCATGCTGGCAAGGTCAAGCCTATTTTGGGCTAAAATTTACTTGACCTTACCATCGTGTCAATCTATATGCTAAACACATCCTCCAAATTATAGAGACGACCATGGACGCAAAACACCCAAATGCCTCTCCCTATCAGGAAACTTTGTCTATAGAAGGCATGACCTGTGCCTCATGTGTCGGGCGTGTCGAAAAAGCCTTAAAAAAAGTCGATGGTGTAGAAAAAGCTGAAGTGAATCTTGCAACAGAAAAAGCACTGATTCACGCATCGCAACCTTTAGACCGTGCACTGCTCATTAAGGCAGTGCAACGTGCAGGTTTTGATGTAGCTGCCATTCAACCAATCGAACTGTCTATTGATGGCATGACTTGTGCTTCGTGTGTAACACGTGTCGAAAAAGCCTTAAAGAAAGTGCCTGGTGTAGAACAAGCCAATGTCAATTTGGCGACTGAACATGCATGGATTCAGCCGAATGCCACTGTTTCTAGCCAAGACCTGATTCGAGCGATTCAAAAAGCAGGTTATGACGCCAAACTGCTGCAACACGACTCTAACGAACAACACGATAAAAAGAATCTGGAACAGCAACAACTGAAACGTGATTTAGTAATTTCACTGATTTTAGCCTTGCCTGTGTTTATTCTGGAAATGGGATCACACATGATTCCTGCCTTTCACATGTGGGTGATGCACAATATTGGGCAACAACAAAGTTGGTTGATTCAATTTGCTTTAACCACATTGGTGCTGCTGTTACCAGGACGTCGTTTTTATCAAAAAGGGATTCCAGCGCTGTTACGTTTTGCGCCTGATATGAACTCTTTGGTGGCTGTGGGAACTTTAGCTGCATACAGTTTTTCATTGGTAGCGACATTTATGCCACAGCTTTTACCAGAAGGCACAGTGCATGTTTATTATGAAGCTGCGGCAGTGATTGTCAGTTTAATTTTGCTAGGGCGCTATTTCGAAGCCAAAGCCAAAGGTCGCACTTCACAAGCCATTCAGCATTTAATTGGCATGCAAGCTAAAACTGCACGTATTCATCGGGATGGTCAAATCATTGAAGTGCCAGTGGCGGAAGTCAGCTCCAATACCATTGTCGAAATCCGCCCGGGTGAACGTATTCCTGTAGATGGTGAAGTAGTCGAAGGTCATAGTTATATAGATGAATCGATGATTACAGGTGAACCTGTTCCTGTGGCAAAACAAGTGGGCAATCAAGTTGTAGGCGGTACCATCAACCAAAATGGCACACTAAATATTCGTGCTACTGCCATTGGTGAAGCTTCGGTGTTGGCGCAAATTATTCGCATGGTCGAGCAGGCGCAAGGCTCTAAATTACCTATTCAAGCCTTGGTGGATAAAGTGACCATGTGGTTTGTACCTGCCGTGATGTTATTGGCTGCACTTACTTTTATTGTGTGGTTTATTTTTGGCCCAGAACCTACCCTAACCTTTGGTTTAGTCAATGCAGTCGCTGTTCTAATTATTGCCTGCCCATGTGCGATGGGTTTAGCCACACCGACTTCAATTATGGTGGGAACAGGTCGTGGCGCAGAAATGGGCGTGCTGTTTCGTAAAGGCGAAGCTTTGCAGCTTTTGCAAGATGTTAAAGTGGTCGCGGTGGATAAAACAGGAACGCTCACCGAAGGCAAACCAACATTAACCGATTTTCATGTGCAATCGGGTTTTGATGCAGATCAGGTCTTTGCACTTTTGGCATCGGTAGAAGCGAAATCTGAGCATCCCATTGCACTGGCGATTGTGCAAGCTGCAACAGAAAAGCAAGTCAGTTTACTGCCTGTGACCGAGTTTGACAGCATCACAGGTTCAGGTATTGAAGCACTGGTGAATGGTCAACGTATTCAGATTGGTGCAGACCGTTATATGCAACAAATTGGGCTAGATGTTAGCGCTTTTAATGCAGAAGCTGCACGTTTAGGACAAGAAGGCAAAACACCCATTTATATGGCGATTGATCAACAACTGGCAGCCATTGTTGCCGTTGCAGACCCAATTAAAGACACGACTTTTGCTGCTATTGCGGCGTTGCATCAACTGGGTTTAAAAGTGGCGATGATTACGGGAGATAACCGACATACGGCTCAGGCAATTGCTGCACGTTTACAGATTGATCATGTGGTGGCCGAGGTTTTACCTGAAGGCAAGGTCGATGTTGTACGTGAATTACAACAGCAATTTGGACGTGTGGCTTTTGTGGGTGATGGTATTAATGATGCCCCTGCTTTGGCACAAGCCGATGTTGGAATTGCGATTGGTACAGGTACAGATGTTGCGATTGAAGCAGCCGAAGTTGTATTGATGTCGGGCAATTTACAAGGTGTGCCCAATGCAATTGCTTTGAGTAAAGCCACTATCCGCAATATTCGTCAAAATCTGTTTTGGGCATTTATTTATAATATTGCCTTGATTCCAATTGCTGCAGGCGTGCTATACCCGTTTGCAGGTATTTTGCTCTCGCCTATTTTTGCTGCGGGCGCGATGGCATTATCTTCAGTGTTTGTATTGGGTAATGCGCTCCGTTTAAAATATTTCCAAGCAGCACAGATTTAAATGCAACATACAAAAGGGTTTAGAAGATTGCTCTACGCCCTTTTTATGAGAGAAGTCACATGAATATTGGTCAAGCCTCTAAGCTATCGGGTATTTCCAGCAAAATGATTCGTTATTATGAGCAAATTGGTTTACTGGATACCGCCAAACGCTCTGCTTCGGGTTATCGGATTTATTCTGAGCAAGATTTAAAAACTTTGTCTTTTATTAAGCATGCACGGGATTTGGGGTTTTCTTCTGAGCAAATGAAAGAATTGCTAGGTTTATGGAAAAATGCTGACCGACAAAGTGCAGAAGTGAAGCAACTCACGCTTAAACATATTGAAACCTTAAAACAGAAGATTACGCAATTACAGGAAATGGCGAACTGGTTGCAAAGCTCTGCAGATCATTGCTCTGGCGATGAACAGGCAGATTGTGTGATTTTGAAAGATATTGAATTGGGGAAGTGATTTGGAATTAAGCTTCCCCCATTCAAACAAGACCTGACAGTTATCCACTTGTTAGAAACCATTGTTGTATCTGTCAGCTTAAATTTAACTTAGGAAATCTACATCCCTATCTTTTTAATACATAGCATAAAAAAACTCACACTTTGGGGAAGTGTGGGGGGAAACTTGGAATATCTGTTACTTTATGGGAGCGTATTATATATAAACACAATTTGAATTAGTGAGCATTCTATATAATTTACGAGATAAATTTAACACTTTTTAAGAATCTCTCCGATAAACTGCACAACAATCAAGTTTTAGCACTATTCATTACGCATATTTTAGCGCGGTAATTCATATCCTTTTTCATTAATTAAACGAACCGCAGCATCACAGACTTCTGCATCATAAATTGTACCGTGTCCACGTATGACTTCTGCAAGTGCGACATCTACCCCTAATGCGAGGAGAAATAAATGACTTTAAGTCAAATACGTCTGGCGATACTAAGTCACGAGATAATTTAGGCATACTTTACCCTGCACCCAACCGATGAATGGTTTTTAGACTGACTTCGCTCATTACAGGTACGACAATATTCTGAAAAGACATCACGATATTTCCTATTTACTTGCAAGCCTGATTGAATCAATCTCTTTTATCATCTTACAAGCTATTGATCATTTTTTAAGGCATTTAAAGGTTGAAATTTAAGGAAATTTTATAAAAAACTCCAAGCTCAAACTCAAAAACCACATTACGACTTCATCTATTTTGTGAAATACCTCTCATTTTTAAACGATAAATTTTTTAGAATGATTTATGCTATATCACACATCAATAAACGAAAATTGAATAACAAGAGAGTTTGATCTATGCCACATTCTTACCACCTCGAAAAACACTATATTGAACGGTCTGGATGGTTACGTGCTGCAGTATTGGGTGCGAACGATGGGATCATTTCTGTGACCAGTTTGGTCGTGGGGATGGCAGCCAGTGGTGCATCTTCTCAAACATTGTTAATTACCTGTATTGCAGGCTTAATTTCGGGCGCTGCTTCTATGGCAGCAGGTGAATATATTTCGGTGAAATCTCAACAAGACATTGAACAAAATGACCTTGCGATGGAAGCACGCGAATTAAAACTCAATCCAGAGCATGAACTAAAAGAACTCACCAATATTTATATGATTCGTGGTTTAGATGCCGAATTGGCAGAACAAGTTGCCATACAACTGACTGCTCACAATGCTCTAGATGCCCATGCCCGTGACGAAATTGGTATTTTAGAACACACCTCAGCGCAGCCATTTATGGCAGCTTTTTCATCGGCATTGGCATTTACTGTAGGTTCATTATTCCCATTGGTGTCTATTTTACTCTTACCTGAACATCTGTTAGACAAAGGCGTGATGTTGGTCGGTGTAATCAGTCTAGGGGTTATGGGTGCGCTTGCCAGCTATGTCGGTGGCGCAAGTATGTGGAAAGGTGCATTGCGTGTCATGATCTGGGGTATTGTCGCCATGGTATTCAGTGCGTGGATTGGTTCAATGTTCCATGTCGCTGTGGCTTAAAATCTAGAAAACTCAGTATAAAAATCTGCCCTATCTTTGGATAAAAATATGTTCAGAGACAGGGCAAGCTTCAGAAATAACATGAATGAACAGCTTATCCATGCAAAGTTTATATCTCTAAAACTTCTATCTTCAAAGTTAATCAAATAAAACTACAACAGATTCAGCCCACAATTTTAAGTCAGTTTTAAGTTTCAAATTTTAAACTAAAGCATCTTAAAGTCTTTTGAATCATTGACAATGTCTAAGCAGCCCGAATCACCACTTGCTCCATCTATCTTTGCCCGACTACGCTTTTGGCAAAAACCGATTTCTTTATTCTATTTCAATCTACTGCTTGCCCTATGGTTAGGCTTGGTATTGAACTATGGATTTTATGAGAAAATTCAACAATTCACACCTTATCAGGGCATTAAAGCCATAGGCTTATTGATTGCAACTGTGATCGTCATCGTATCGGCGTATCATCTGTTGCTGCAATGGCTAAACTGGCGTTGGAATGCCAAAATATTAGCCAGTATTTTGATTGTAGTCGGTGGATTCAGCGCTTATTTTGTTAATAGCTTGGGCGTAGTGATTACCGCAGACCAAATTCAAAATATGCTGCAAACCGATGTACGTGAAGTACGTGATCTTTTGTCTGTACGCTTAGTGGTTTGGAGTGTGCTGTTTGTACTATTGCCATTGGTCTTGGTGTGGTCTGTTAAAATTCAGCCGACTCATTTTGCCCGTCAATTACTGCAAAAGACTTTAGGCAGTGTAGTTTCGATTGTGCTGATTTTGGGTTTATTGTTCTGTTTTTATGTGGATTATGCTGCAATCTTCCGCGAGCATCGTGATTTAAAAGGCATGCTTTCTCCACAAAATGCGATTGCCTCTAGTCTATCGTATTATAAAAAGAAAGCACCCAAACAGAATTTGCCGCTGCTGCGCTATGGTGAAGATGCACATTTAATTCAACGTGCGCAAACAGGCACAGCACCCAAAATTATGCTGTTGGTGGTTGGTGAAACTGCACGTGCTGAAAGCTTCTCGCTGAATGGCTACGCAAAAAATACCAACCCTGAACTCTCTAAGCTGCCTGTGATTAATTTCACTCAAGTCAGCTCTTGTGGTACAGCCACGGCTGTTTCTGTGCCGTGCATGTTCTCGGGGATGCCACGCCAAAATTATGATGAACAACTGGCAAGTCACCGTGAAGGATTACTGGATATTGCTCAGCATGCTGGTTATCAAGTCACTTGGATTGATAACAATTCAGGCTGTAAAGGTGCCTGTGATCGGGTGCAGCAATATCAAATTCCTGCAGCGCTAAAACAAAAATGGTGTGATGCTAGCGGTGAATGTTTAGATGAAATTTTAGTGGACAGTTTACAGGCTTATCTTGCTCAGCTTGACCCGAAAGACAGACGTTCACATTTAATTATCTTGCACCAAATGGGCAGTCATGGACCTGCTTATTTCAAACGCTCAACCGTAGCTTATCAACCCTTCCAACCGACGTGTAACAGCAATGCGATTCAGGGTTGCAGTGCCGATGCCTTACGCAATACCTATGACAACTCGATTGTGTATACCGACCATGTTTTAAGTCAGTTGATTCAAACTTTAGAGCAACAAAAACACTATCAAACTGGTTTTTGGTATTTATCTGATCATGGTGAATCGACAGGCGAGCATGGTTTATATTTACACGGCGCACCGTATTCTATGGCACCGACTCAACAAACTCATGTACCGATGCTGATGTGGTTTTCAGAAGCTTGGCAACAACAAAATTCCGCGCAAGTGAATTGCTTAAAAGCACAACGCCAAGCAGCATTGAGTCAGGACAATCTTTTCCCAAGTTTATTGAGCTTACTAGATGTAAAAAGCCAAGTGATTGATCCGAAAAATGATATGCTGAATCAATGTTCTGCCCCATCTACCACTCAACCGCAGCACGAGTCATCACATGCCTAAAATATTAATCATTGAAGATGATTTTATGATTGCCGAATCGACCCAAACCTTGCTCAAGTTACAGCAATTTGATGTTACTTGGGGGAACAACGGGATTGATGGCTTAAAGCAATTAGAGCAGCAAGATATCCAGTTGGTGTTGCTGGACTTAGGCTTACCCATGATGGACGGCATGCAGGTATTAAAAAACATTCGCCAGTTACATCCACAATTGCCCGTGCTGATTATTTCTGCGCGTGATCAATTGCAACAACGGGTGGATGGTTTAAATCAGGGTGCAGATGATTATTTAATTAAACCCTATGAATTTGATGAATTACTGGCGCGAATTTATGCCCTGCTCAGACGTAGCGGCGCACAAAATCCTGTAAACGATACCGCACATATTTTAAGTTATGGCGATTTAGTCTTAGATACCGAACAACATTTGGCAAAATTCAAAGGTGAATATATCGAATTGTCGAATCGTGAATGGGCAATTTTAATGGCTTTGGTCAGCCACCCTAATAAAATTTTCTCTAAAAGTAATTTAGAAGATAAATTATATGATTTTGACAGTGAAGTCAGCAGCAACACCATTGAAGTCTATATTCACCATTTACGCGCCAAACTTGGCAAGGACTTTATTCGTACCATTCGTGGTTTGGGCTACCGTTTAGGGCAAATTTAATGCAATCCTACTCTTTGCAAAAACGTCTGATTGTTTATGTTTCTATCTTTAGTGTCATGTTGGGCTGCGTTTTGGTATTTGCAGCGTATCGAATTGCCCTAGAAGAAATGAATGAAATTTTAGATGCACAAATGCAAAGTTTGGCGGAACGCATTGCAGCAAACCATCCAGAACCTACACAAAGCCAAATCGATTTAAATCAGAGATATAGCGAAGAAGACTTATTTGTCGATATTTGGTCATATGACGATGCTACAACACAATTACACCCTCAAGATGTGTTGCTACAACCCGTAGAAAAACCAGGGTTTTATAATCATCAAACCGAAGTTGGACTGTGGCATACCTATATTTTGCCGCAAGAAACCCTACAGATTCAAATTAGCCAGCAAAACTCTGTGCGCCAATATTTAGCTTTAGAATTAGCGGCAAATATGTTTATTCCCTATGCAATATTTTTACCCTTTGCCCTTTTGGCTTTGGGTTGGCTGATTCGTCATAATTTTCAACCACTAAATAACTTTAAAAGCGAATTGGCACGTCGTAAAGCGCAGGATCTCAGCCCGATTCACATGTTGGATTATCCTGTCGAGCTTGCACCCACGATTCAGGAAATGAATCAGTTATTTACGCGAATTTCTGCCGCACAGCAGGAACAGCGCCAGTTCGTTGCCGATGCTGCACATGAATTACGTACCCCACTCACTGCACTCAATTTACAAGTACAAATTTTATTGCAGCAATTTCCACATAGTGATGCCCTCAATAATTTAAGCCAAGGGGTTTTGCGTTTACAGCATTTAGTCAATCAGTTATTAAGCTTAGCCAAGCAAGATGCCTCAGATAGTCTAATTGAAAACGATCAAACCCTATCTTTAAATCAAATGACCATTGCCTGTGTGGAACAGCTCATTCAATTGGCATTGCAAAAAGATATTGATTTAGGTGTCGAACAACGCCAAGAGTTGAATATTCATGGACAAAGTTCTGCTTTACATTCCATTATTTATAATTTAATTGATAATGCGATTAAATATACCCCCAAACAAGGCGTGATTAATGTGACTATTTTTCAGCAAGAACAACATGCAATTTTGCAAATTGAAGACAGTGGTGCAGGCATTGACCCCGCACTATTCAATCAAATTCGACAGCGTTTTTACCGTATTCATAACCATGCGGAAATTGGTAGTGGTTTAGGTTTATCTATTGTAGATAAAGCCACCCAACGCTTAGGTGCAAGTTTAGAGTTTTCTAAAAGTGCCAGTTTAGGTGGTTTATGTGTGCAGGTTAAATTTCCGATGCGTTAAGATCGGGTTTTAAGTTAGATTTTGAGTGTGCAATTTATGCGCCAAGAATGCATAGGCAACCACATTCAAACACCAAGTAATCCAGCCTGTCCAAAGATTATGACTAAAAAAATGTGCCCCGCGCATCATTTGCGCCCAGCCCATCCCCATGCCTAAAATACATGCTGCAATTAAGAAAAAATAAGCACGTTTAGGTTGAGCAACCCGATAAACAAAATATCCTACCAATAAAGCAAAACCACTTGAGGCATGCCCACCAGGAAAACAATGCCCTGCCGTTGCACTTAAATCCCACCAAACGCCATGCGCTGTGGCAATGCTCATATCCCACGGGCAAGCATGTGCCGACTGCGATTTAAGTATTGCAATCACACTGGTTGAAATCACCGCCATCCAAAAGAAATAGCCAAACTCCCAACGACGAGCACGTAATTTTTGAAATTTGAAAGACAGCAACCAAGCCAGTAAATAACTCAGATATACCGCAATGAGGATATATTTGACATACCGATGATTTAATACAGCCAATGCCCAGTCTTGTCGAAGTGGAAATTCTGCATGAGCATCCACAAAGGGTTGAATGAGGTATAAATCTAGCCTGCCTGCAACGCTAAAGAAATTGAGCAATATCAGCAAACTCAGAAGGAGTAAAATTGCTTGAAGAAGTAAAAATTTTGAATGCTGATGCCGCATGAGGAATACTCAACTCACTATCTATTTTAAAGTCTGTTTTATGCTTGTTTTTTAAGGAATTAAGCAGAAATCAGGCATGCACCCCAAGTCAATGCGATAATTGCCAAAGCAACAAATTGCGCTGCACTGCCCATATCTTTGGCATTTTTAGACAAGGGATGTTGCTCAATTGAAACACGATCGACCACAGCTTCAATGGCTGAATTAATCAGTTCGACAATGATGGCAAGTAAACACACCACTATCATGATCACTTGTTCGACACGACTAACAGGCATGAAAAAACTGAGTGGAATCAGCAGTGAATTAATCAGAATGATTTGCCGAAATGCCGCTTCATTTTGAAAGGCGGCTTTAAACCCTGCCAAAGAATAGCTTGTGGCATTCAAAATCCTTTGTAAACCAGAAGTGCCTTTGTAAGGAGAGCGTGGAAGCATAGTGAATCTGATTTGAAATAAATCCGATGTTAAGTCACTTAGCTTAAAATTGGCTTAAATATAACCTTTTGAGACTATTAAATTAAATCTGTGTAATATGTAACATTATGAATGCCTATTGAATAATAAGACTCCATCTAAAGTAAGCTGTAAATACCATCAATTTCTTATTGTTGAATCTAAGGTTGTATCAATTGCTCGGCTTCAACTTGCTTAATATCAAAATCAGGACTTTCTTTGGCTTGAATAATTTGCACAGGAATAAAGCGCACTTGAACCACACTTGGTTTTCCACGTGGGTCTTGTGCTAATTTTTGATTCAATGCAGAAATCTGTTGAGGTTTTGGCGCTATATCTCCACGCAAGACTACGCGAATTAAAGTCATCTCTTTACGCCGATCAAACTGCACCGTATCAATCAAATTATTATGTTGATTAAATTGACTTTCAATCAAGCTTTCTACCTGATGTTCATACATCTGTTTATTTAACATCATCATAAAGTTAAAGCTTAAATAGATACCCAGCGCAAAAAGTACTAAAAGACTCACGATATTTCTTTTAATAAATTCAATTACTGTGCTATTTACTTCTTCATCTGAACCGCGTCTAAAACCTGCTGCCCATAACACCAGTGAAGAACTAATTTGAATAGCAACAATATTGGTCAGTGCCAACAGCAGAGCATTTGCTGCATGTTTCCATTCCAGATGCGCAATTAATATGCCACTTGCAACCAGCGGCGGTACCAAAGCAGTCGTAACTGCAACGCCAACAACAGCCACAGACAGACGTGGTGAAACGGCTGCAAATGCCCCTGCTGCACCACCCGCAAGTGCAATCATTAAATCCATAATGGTAGGCTGAGTTCTAGACAGAATTTCATGGGTGATAGGTAAGTTAATATTGATAAGACCTAAAATGATGCCAATACTAACAATCATCGACACACCTAAAACTAAGGTTTTAAATGCTGTTTTAAAAAACAACCATCGATTATCAATAAATGCTAAAGCCATACCTGAAATAGGGCCTAGCATCATCGCAACCAGCATTGCACCAATCACCACTGCGGCTGAATTTGACAATAAACCATAGCCCGCAATAATCGCTGCCAAAGCATTCATTATAAAAAAGGTTTTGCTTGGTAAGGCATCCGCTTGAATGTTCAACCGTACTTGTTTATGATCAATTTTTTTAGAATTTTCGCGCTCCGCCTGTTTGTATTTCAGCTTTTCTTTCAAAAGTTCATATTTTTCTTGTTCAGGACTGTCTTCAACCACTATCGTTGGATCTTGATCTTTTTCCAAAGCATACCTCCGTGTCAGCTAAAGAAGAATCTTTCCAAATCCTCATACGGCCGTAGACTTTGTGCAATTACGCCCATCATGTTTAGCTTCATACAATTTATTATCTGCAAGTTTCAGTACATCAGAAACATCTTCTGCATCTCGAGGCCAAAAAGCGATGCCAACAGAGATGGTGATTTGACCCATCTGATTAATCGTAGTTTCCTGCATGGTTTTTCTAAGCCGCTCTGCAGCTTTATACACCACATTTGCATCTGCAGTCGTCATTAAAACTAGAAATTCTTCACCGCCACTACGACAGCAAACATCCTGTTCCCTAAAATTAGTTAGCATTATTTGCGCGAGCGTTTTAAGTACCACATCACCTTGATCATGCCCATACTGATCATTAATTTGCTTAAAAAAATCTATATCAATGGCTAATACTGCAAATTCGGTACGAGTCTCTAGCAGTTCATTTAAAAATAATTGCATACCACGACGGTTATATAAACCTGTTAATGGGTCCGTATTGACACGATGTTTTAACTCCGCAATCCGATCACTAAAGGTTTCCGAACTCATTAATAATGAGGTTCTAAACTTTAAAATGAACCGTACCGGGTTTGTCGGAGACTTTTTTATTTAAGTTAGGCCACCTGACCTAACGGGTTAATCTTATCATAGTACATTGCTTCAAACTCAAAAGGCGATACATAACCCAGTGCACTGTGTACACGCTTTTTATTGAACCAATCTACCCAGTTTAGTGTCGCAAGTTGTACATCTGCTAAACCTTGCCAATCTGCTTTTAAATATTCAATCACCTCTGTTTTGTATAAGCCATTCACCGTTTCAGCCAAAGCATTATCGTATGAATCACCAGTCGTACCGACTGATGCTCGTAAATTTGCTGCTTCTAAACGATGGGTATAACGAATGGAAAGATATTGCACACCTCTGTCGGAATGATGAATCACATTCTTTGGCATGCCTCGATCATGCAATGCTTGCTCTAATGCATCGAGCACCATATCTGTATTCATTCGTGTAGATACTTTCCAGCCAACAATTGCTCGTGAGAACACATCAATAATAAAGGCGGTATAGACCCAGCCTGAATGAGTTTGAATATACGTAAAGTCACTGACCCACAGTTGGTCAGGATGATCAGCAGTAAAATTACGTTTCACTAAATCATCTGCTCGTTTTTGGTCATCTCGGCTACGGGTGGTTTGTTTGTTCTTACCTCGCCAAACACCTTGTATAGCTAGCTTCTGCATCAATCGAGCAACTGTACAACGTGCGATAACATAACCTTCACGTTTCAATTGTTGCCAGACCTTACGCACACCATATCGACCTAAACTTTCTTTCCAAATACGTTTGATTTGCTCTGCATGATGTAAATCATGCAGAGCACGTTTCGCTCGATGTTCTGGATTGTCAGCGAGATCTAAAGCCCGATAATAGGTCGAAGCTGCAATCGGTAAAATTCTACAAATCGCTTCAACACCATATCGATCTTTATTGTTCTGGATAAAATCCACCATTATTTGTGTGGGCGGTCGAGCTCCGCCTGGGCGAAAAAAGCGGCTGCTTTACGTAGAATTTCATTGGCACGTTTTAATTCTTTAATTTCACGTTCCATTTGCTTCATTTTTTCTTG
>NZ_VOYC01000002.1:0-183316 GCF_013420425.1 Acinetobacter sp. YH01007
TACATTTAAGGACATTAAGGACATTAAGGACATTAAGGACATTAAGGACATTAAGGACATTAAGGACATTAAGGACATTAAGGACATTAAGGACATTAAGGACATTAAGGACATTAAGGACATTAAGGACATTAAGGACATTTTAAAACTATTAGAGTTCTTATATCTATAACCAAAAGTTCTACGGCATTAAAGAATCCATACACAGTAAGAAAGTATTCAAAACAACATCATCTAAAAATATATTGATCTCAAAAGACCTCCTTGCACTCTTCACTTCTAAGAATATTAATTTTTTTCCTTTGCTTTCGTTATTTTTAATTTTTTATAATGAATTTAAGTTTTTATTTCTCAATCAGTATGCCATGCCTCATTTTCAAAATAACAAGTAATATAAAGCATGCTATGCCCACACTCCCACAAAATCATATTAAAAATCAATATACTAAAATTACTTTGTTTCATCCATGATTTTATATTATAAAAATTTTGACTCTTTTTAGCTTCTATTGCTTACACACAAAAAATTTAACTTATTTAAAAAATTTAGGTCTACAAATTTTTTTATCTCATTTCTTATAAAAACATCACTTTTGAAAAAAATTATTTTTTATTCTGATAAATTTCAAAAAATCTGCTATCAAATTTATTTTTATAGCAATTGGTGCTGTATTATTAACCGTATACAGATATTTAAAATCAATACATAGGACAAAGTGCTTATGAGAAAAAAATTTTTTGTTATTGAGTCAGAAGTTTCTTACTCAACAACAATTATTAAAGAAGCCTCTAGAATATCAATGCACGTTTCAATTTATTTGAGAAGTAGTCTAAAGCGATTAATAAAAGTGTTCCCAAAAAATGTAGAATTATTCATGGAGGCGATGAAAAATAATGCCAAATGAGATAGTAGAAGCTTTACTTGAAGTCGGCTTAACACCTTTGGACTGGGTTGATGCTAGCGTTTTCTCAAAACTCACGGGCATTAAAGCCACAAAGCTAACAAACCGACGCAGAAATTGGCCCGAAAATCTAGTTTGGACCAAGCAAGATGGAAATATTTATTACTCAATTCGGGGGTATAACGAATGGTTGACAAGACAAACTCAAAAGCGTTACCAACAGGCTTGCGGATTAGAGATGGCTCAATCGAGATCAACTTTACCCACAACAAACAACGCCACTACCTCACGCTCCCGCACCCCCCGACTACGGAAGGTATTAGCACAGCCTCTAAAATTAGAGCTGAGTTAAAAAACAAAGCAAAATGGGGCATCTTAACCGATGCCGACATTGCTTCAGCGAAAGGTATTGATGTTGCAGACAACAGCATTATTGTTGGCGAAGGTGTGCTTTTTCAGGAAGTTGCGCAGACCTATCTGCGCAGATGGAAAGGCGACAAAAATACCAAAGGTAATTATGTGAATATCCTCAATTTCCACTGGATGCCAAATCTAGCATTAATGCCAATCCATACAATTACACACGATGACATACAGGACTTAATCTTGGCCAGAGAGTTTACAACTGCTAAAACGCTTAACAACTGCTTAATCCCATTACGCGGTGTTTTCGACACCGCTTTAAAAAGCAAATTAATTTCAGAAAATCCTATGGTAGGAATTGAGAATGAGAAAGTACAAGTCGGATCTCCCGACCCATTTAGTCGCGCAGAAATGACTGCTCTACTAAACTGGCTTGATGATAACTTAGAAGGCAAAGACCATTTTTATTATTGGTATTTCGAACTAGCGTTTTGGTGCGGATGTCGACCATCCGAAATGTTAGCACTGCGCTGGTCAGACATCGATTGGTTTAATAATACTATGCGGATTAGCAAAAGCCGTGTACGCGGTATTGAAAAAAATGTGACAAAAACTCATGTTGAGCGGGAAGTTTATCTTAACGATCGTTCTACTCGTGCTTTGCAAGAAATCCAAAAATTAGGGATGAGCAAAGATTATGTGATGATTTGCCCAGAAACAAACGAGCCATTTTACGGTGAAGAAACTGCAAGAAACAGACTCGTAGATGCAATGCAGGCCTGTGGCATTCGCCATCGTCCCGCGTACAATGCAAGACACACGTACGCAACAATGTTGCTCATGGATGGTTTGAACCCTGTCTTTGTTGCAGACCAAATGGGTCACAGTTTGCAAATGCTGATGAAACGCTATGCCAAGTGGATGCATGGCGATAAGAACAAAATTGAAATGGCGAAATTAAAGACAGAATAAATAAAATGTGGCAAAAGTGTGACAACAAAAAAGGCGCTTTGTATAAGCGCCTAATTTCTATCTAAATATTTGGCAGAGGATCAAGGATTCGAACCTTGACGAACGGTTTTGGAGACCGTCATGCTACCATTACACCAATCCTCTGTAACTTAAAATCAAACTGACTTGATATTTAAGTGGTGGGGACGGAGAGACTCGAACTCTCACACCTCGCGGCGCTGGAACCTAAATCCAGTGCGTCTACCAATTTCGCCACGTCCCCGATGGCTGTGTATATTATAGAGATCACTTCCTGATGACAAGCCTTTTTTATAAAAAAGCGCAATGACTGTTTAAATAAAAAACAAAAAACTATTTTTTGATTTTTTCTTAAGCATATTCAGCTACTAAGCCATAATTTTAACTCAGCAATACTCACTGCACGCTGCGAATAGGACTTTGCCAGCATGTGATTCAGCAGAGGTAAAAATGCTTGTAGATGTATGGGAAGTTGAATATGCAATCTTTGACAGTGCAAATATGCCCAATCGTGGTAACTCTTTGCCTGTAAGCGTTGTTGCGTTAACCACTCATAAAAAATAATGCCTAACGCATAAATATCACTTTGTGCAGTTTTAGGCTGTCCGTGAAATAATTCTGGCGCCATATAACGTGGTGTGGCGGTCATCCCCTGACATTGAATATCTGCAACTTGCTGTGCTTGCTCAAAATCTAACAGTTTGATTTGCCCATCTAACTGCACAATATGTTCAGCTTTTAAGTCGGCATGAATCCAACCCAATTGATGCAATGCATCCACTGCTTCAAAGACACGCAAAAATATGTGTTTAATCGCTTCTGTATATTCAGGTAGATTACCCATCGCAAAAACAGCTTGCGCCTCAGACAGAATTAAAGCACGTGAATAGACCTGTGAATAATGCGATGAAATGTCGTGTGAATTACCCTGCGGCTGAATATGAATGGGTGCAGCATCCATCAATTCACATGGCAATAAAAAAGATAAATGTGATGATTGCGCGTACTGTTTATAAAAGTTCCATTCTTGTGCAAAGCCCTGCTCTACTGTCGCATAAACTCCCTGTTGTTGGGCTTTCAGCCAATAAAACTGCCCTTGATGTTCAAAACGATAAATATGCCGACCATGTTGCAAACTTTGCGCTTTACTGCGCAACTCGAACTGCGCAGTATCTAGCTGTTGAACATCCAAATTTAAAACATTAAACAACACTTGCGCCAGTGCGCATTTCTGCTGCGACTTCGGTGGATACCTCTATTTGAGGTGCATTTAATAATTCTAAGCAATGTTGCAAAGTTTTACCGACACGTGCATGCGTTTCAATCGATGAAATTTTCGGCCAAGTCGCACGCTCGCCTTCACGCTGTAAAATTTTAAATAAATGTGGTTTCGGGTTTTGCAACATATAGCTGTAATGACGCAGGTTATAGCTTCCTACAATATTCACATCACCATAATAGCGTTGATCGACAATACCATAGCCATGATCTAGCAAACGACGCACAGGCGGTACAGCTCCTGCTCGCTCACGCACAAAATCCATTACCCCACGACTAATGACTTTGCCCTGACGACGAATAATCCGTTCTGGCCAACTCAGCATATCTTTACGATAGCGCTTAATATCATCCTGCATAAAAGGCACTACATGCGGATTGACCTGACTGGCGATGGTGTAATTAATATTATACAAACGCGCCATTTTTTCCTGCGGGAAATCACTACGCACACTGCCATCCACCCAACGGGTTTTACCCATATATGGAGTGTGTTCGCCATCATAGCGTTTGTTGGTTAAACGTACAGGTGGAAATAAAATTGGCACAGCACACGAGGCCAACACCGCACTCCAAACCAATAAATCTGGCGCAGTAAAGCTGTTCATAATGCGTGAGTCTTGCGATGCATCATAAGGCGCAACCGCCACATTAATATGCAAACCTGATTTTTGAAAAGCTTCTTCAAACGTGGTATCGCCCAAGTTTTTGATCAGGAATTTTTTTAAATAATGCACATCGGCAATTCCACCATTACCTTTAAGAATTTCGCGCATTTGTCTAAACTGAAATGCTTCGTGGAAAAATGACTCACCACCCAAAATATGCTGTACTTCTTCAGGTTTTGCGATGCCTAGCATTGCAGTCATTATTGCACCCGCGCTCGAACCCGACAGCACTTTAGGCATTAAATCCTGTTCAAGTAAGGCCTTACAAACACCTGTATGAAACAAACCTAGCGTTGCCCCACCAGAGAACATCAAGGCAGGTTGTCCGTATGCAGTTTGGCATTGCTGAAAAAACTCTATTTTTTCTACTTTGGTTAAAGCCTGACATTCATCTGAAGCGACAAAAGCCAAACTTTTACTGACTTCATCCACATAATCTTCAATAATTTTTTTAGTACCCACATAGGTTGCAGTAAACAACATCGGATGGGCAATATTGGCGATGTCAAAAGTTAAACCTTCACGCAAAATATAAATTAAATCGTGACTGCGTTCGGTGGTGCGATAACGGCGTAATAAATTTAAACGATGCGAGATAATTTCCGCATCAAAATATGGCGAACTGTTGTCATATTTCCATTCTTGCGCACCAGTTTCTTCATCTATACGAATGGCAATACTTTTCCATTCTTCATACGATTCGGCATTTTGAATTTGGCGCTTGAGTTTTTTTATGCGATAGGCTTGATGCGGATTAACATCTTCGGTGAAATCTTTAAATAACATAGCATTCCTCAATCCGTTGGTTTATTCGCAGCACTACGCTTGCCTATGCCTACTATACACAACAATATCTAAAAAATTGTAATACGCGTCAATGACTCGATTCACACTTTGATTGTCAAATCTAGGTCAATTGCGCTAGTCTTAAAGTGTAGCAATCTGATCTGCATTTTTTAAGCTGAATTATCATGGCAAACCTAGATTTACCCGACAACATCTTATTATCACTTTCTCATGTACTCCAACAACTACAGCAAAGTTTACCTGCTTTAAAACAAGAAACCGACTTTTCCGCCATCGCATTCAAATGGCAAGATCGACAATTGATAGCGATTCAACAACCCAAAAAAATTGATTTAGATGATTTAAAAGGCATCGAAAAGCAAAAAGAAAAAGTCATTCAAAACACCTTGCAGTTTTTAAATGGCTTACCTGCCAATGATGTGTTACTTACAGGCTCACGCGGTACGGGAAAATCATCTATTGTACGTGCCCTATTGACCGAGTATGCCAATCAAGGATTACGTTTAATTGAAATTGAACGCGATGATTTGTCTGAATTGCCAGAAATTCAAAAAATCATTCAGCATCGTCCTGAAAAATTTATTGTCTACTGTGATGATTTAGCTTTTAACGCAGAAGATGAAAATTATCGTAGTTTAAAAAGTGTTTTAGATGGTTCATTACAATCAGGTTCCAGTAATTTTATTATTTATGCAACCAGTAACAGACGTCATCTATTACCTGAATTTATGCATGAAAATACACCTGTCACTCGTGTAGATGTACCGCAATATACTGAGTTGCATCCTCAAGAAGCAATTGAAGAGAAAATTTCACTGTCTGATCGCTTTGGTCTATGGCTGTCGTTTTATCCAATGGATCAAAATCTATATTTAGAAATTGTGGAGCATTATTTACACAAAGCCGAAATGCCAATGACTGCCGAAGTACGTGCAGAAGCATTAAGATGGTGTCAGGCACGTGGACAGCGTTCAGGGCGTGCTGCCTATCAATTTTCTAAACACTGGATTGGCTCGCAGCAACTTAAAGCACTTTAAATATTTTAATGGGTTGTTTGCATATAGAAGATAGTCAGCAACCCACTCTATTTAAACGCGCTAAATGACTGAGCGACTACTGACCTTGTTCTGCAGCAATCCGTGCCAATGTGTCTTTATAAAATTCTTCGCCATGCGCCTGCATTTCTGCCACAGTCGGCTCTCCTACATATACTTCTTGCGGTACTCTCGCTTCAGGTGTGATAGCCGAAGGATGAGTTGCTACAGTAGTCAAACGAGTCGGTACTTCGACCTGTTGGGCTGTCACTGAACTCGGCTGATTTTCTGTACTATTTATATTTTGCTGTATTGACTCAGCCCCTTCGCAAGCGGTCAATACCATCATCCCCATCACACAAATAATGCAAAATGTATTTTTAAATCGCATGTTTATCTCAATTGGTTTTATATTAAATATCTACCAAAAATCATAGTTTAAAGTTGAAAACACAACAATTGGACAGGATTCACAGATTTAAATACTGCTGTCAGCTACTTTATGGATTTCTATAAATTGTAGGATGAGTGCACAAAAAAAATAAAGAAGTTCTATTTGAAACCAATACGTGAAATAAAGTTTGGGATAGAATATGACTATAAAATTTCAGAAAAATTATTAAAAAATATTTATATTGCAATTATTTAATTTTACTTAATAAGATCAACTTTAGTCCATTGTATTATTTTATGAACCCATTATTCGCTTAAGATGCAATCTCTTTAAAACAAACAACGGTTAAAAAATAATGTTTAAATTTAAAAATTTGTTAATTACAGTAAGTTTAATTACAACGCTTACAGCATGTACACAAGTGAAAACGCAAGAGTATTATGCCGAGAACTTAGATGAAGCTAAAAAAGTTTTGCAGAAGTGCGAAGAAATGGCCAATCAAGGTAAATCACTAGAAGGTAAAAAATTAGAAAACTGTACAAATGCAGGGAATGCTGTGATGCAAGGCATGATGAAAGATCTTACCAAAGGTTTAATGGACGCAGTTCGCTAAGTCTTAAGTATTCGTTTCTAATATTAATGTAAAAATTTAGCATATAAAGTCAGAGGCAGATTATTGCCTCTGATTGATTTTATGCTACGAACAACTTAACCCGCAGTTGGATTGGTAAGCTCCGTCATTGGCCAACGTGGTGTAGTCGTAACCGATAAACCATCTTGCTGCCCTGCTTTTAAACGCTGATAGCCCGCAAAAGCAATCATTGCACCATTGTCGGTGCACAATGCAGGTTCTGCATAATAAACCGTTGCACGAATTTTAGCTAAATCTGCTTCTAAACGCTCACGTAACCGAGTATTTGCACTCACCCCACCCGCGATCACCAAGCGTTTTAAACCTGTTTGTTTTAAAGCTTTTACCGATTTTTTCACCAAAGTATCAACAATCGCTTCTTGGAAACTTGCCGCAATATCGGCATCACGGTTTTCATCACCTAACTTTTTCATTTGTACTGAAACCGCAGTTTTTAAACCGCTAAATGAAAATTCTAAGCCTTGGTGCAACATTGGACGTGGAAATTCAAAAGCTTTGGCATCGCCTTGTTCAGCTAGTTTGGCGATATTTGGCCCACCCGGATACGGTAAACCCATCATTTTGGCAACTTTGTCAAAAGCCTCGCCTGCAGCATCATCAATCGACTCGCCTAACAATTCATATTGGCCAATGCCATAAGCTGCCATGAGCTGTGTATGTCCACCCGAAACCAATAAAGCGACAAACGGAAATTCTGGCGGTGTCGCAGACAATAATGGTGCAAGCATGTGCCCTTCCATGTGATGCACCCCAATTGCAGGTTTATTTAAGGCAAAAGCTAAAGTTCGTCCAAATAATGCGCCTGTCATGAGTGCGCCCATTAGCCCCGGCCCACGGGTATAAGCCACTGCATCAATTTCAGATTTTTTGACTTGGCTCTGCTCAAGCAATTGATTGATTAAAGGAATAAGTTTGCGCACATGGTCACGTGAAGCCAGTTCGGGTACCACACCACCATACTCTGCATGCAATTTAATTTGGCTATACAGTACTTGCCCGCGCAAACCTAACTCGCTGTCATACAGTGCAAGTCCTGTTTCATCACAAGATGTTTCTAAGCCTAAAACGATCATTAAATTGCCTATAACCTGTATCAATTCTATTGCGAAACCTATTATAGACTTGTGATATGAGATGTAAATGAGTAAAATACTGACCTTCACTTGTGATCGTGGGCAATTTCGCCCAGATCTTATCCATAACTTAATGAGGATTCTTCATGCCACAAGTTAAATTGAAAGAAGGCGAACCAGTAGACGTAGCTATCCGTCGTTTCAAACGTTCTTGCGAAAAAGCAGGTGTTTTAGCTGACGTACGTAAGCGTGAATTCTACGAAAAACCAACTCAAGAACGTAAGCGCAAAAAAGCTGCTGCTGTTAAACGCTACCAAAAGAAATTGGCGCGTGAATCAGTACGTACTACTCGCCTTTACTAATTAATTTGTGATTGCCTGTCTGGATTAAATGATGACGACTTTAAAAAACCAAATTACTGACGTTTTGAAAGCGACAATGCGCGCCAAAGAAATGGATAAGTTAACGGTAATTCGTAGTCTACAGGCGGCAATTAAGCAAATCGAAGTCGATGAGCGCAAAGAGCTTGACGATGCTCAGGTTCTTGCGGTCATTGAAAAGCAAATTAAACAACGTAAAGAATCGGTTAAAGCCTTTGAAGGCGCTGGCCGAGAAGATTTAGCTAGTAAGGAACAAGCCGAAATTGAGGTGTTATCTCAGTTTCTACCAGAAGCTATGACTGAGGAAGAACTTGATTCCATGATTGCGCAAACCATTGAAGCGCAACAAGCTACTAGCATGAAAGATATGGGTAAGGTGATGAACTCTCTGCGTCCGCTCATAGCCGGGCGCGCCGATCCTGCTCAAGTATCTGCCAAAATTAAAGCCAAATTAAGCTAATTAGCTCACCCCAAATTTGTGCTTCTCCGAACACTGATTTAAATGTCAGATTAAGCCCGCTTTAATCTTTCTATCTAATGCTATTAAGTAAAATGCTAAACCTAGGATGAGATAGATTATCTATTCACCCTTAGACACTTCTGCTTTAACTTTTTACTTTAAATCGCAGTTCACTTGATATTTTTTCAGTAATTGCATTTCTTTAGATGTGCTGACCTGCTGAATCACGTCCTGTTTATTAATATTCTGATAACGACGATCCAAATAGGCACGGTTTTCATCTGCTGCCTGATATAAACGATCAACATAACGACTAACAATGCCGCAAAACTGCTGCTGTTGCTGCGGATTAAAACCCTGCTGTTGTGGGTTTAAGCCTCGTAAAAACTGTCGGGTATCTTGTTTATATTGCGCATTAATTTCTTCAACAGCCAACACATACTGCTCTGCACTCGCAGCATAGACATTTTGCAAGGTCATCCCCAAAGTAAGGCATAAATAAATATATTTTTTCATTTTCAAGTCAGGGTCGTTTCAACTCAAGTTCTATTTTAGCATTGTATATTCCGCGAATAACTATTCACACGACTCAATTGCCAAAAAGTTGGGTTTGTATTGCGCAAATGCTTGCTCACATGGTTCGGGAACTTTGCCTTGAGTCACTGTCCCTAAGCGTAAGCGAATAATATCGGGTAAATCTAGCCGATAAGAATAAATCGGGCTGCCACACTCCTGACAAAATACCCGTGCTTTATTGGGACTATGAAAATATTCTTTTAGATATTTTAAGCCACGCACCACTTCAAAATGTTCGCGTGCCACTGGACTATTCCATCCCATAATACCGCCTTGCGCACGACGGCAATGCTGGCAAAAACATAATATTGTTTTTTCAATTTCGGCATGGTAACGGTAATACACCGCACCACATAAACATTGTCCCTCAATCATTCTTAAACTCCTTTTCTTTATTGTTATGCCACCGTATGTACGCCCGACTTATATTTTTAACTGTCGTTCTCTTTGCATTTCAGTCACACGGTTTTTTATATTTGCCGACATCGCCTGATTGTCTTTGGCTAAACGCTGCGCGTGCAGTAATGATTTAATTGCCTCTTCTTCCCAACCTGACCAATACTGTACTTCTGCACGATACCGTAACACATTTACCGTGCGTAATGCAGAGCTTCGGTCTATATTTGCCGCTTGCTGCATTAAATTCCATGCCGATAAATCACGTGGATTTTTTTGCAAGAAATCCTTCAAAATACTTTCTGCTTGCGTAGTTTGATTTTGACGAATCAAAACCTCGGCCCATTTATAATTCAGCGCACGATTTTCAGGCATAATTCGCGCAGGTGAACCAATTGTTTTGAGCGCTAAATCAATTTTATTTTGCCCTAAATAAATGTCAGTTTGAATAAGTGTCAATAAATTATGTAAACGATTGTGACTTTTGGCCTGATCTATACTTTGTTGCGCCAAAACAAAATCGCCTTGCTGGCTATAAAAATAAGCCAAAGCCAAATTCGCCGCAAAATGGTTACGGGTTGCAAATGCTTTAAGCTGCTGTTCTGTCGCCTGCTGCGAAACCACCAAACTATATAACTTTAAAATCTCAAAGTCTTCATCACGCAGCGAGGTTGGCACTGGTGGCAATTGATTGGCACGTAAACGCGCCTCACTCATCCGCTCTGTGGTTAAGGGATGGGTAAACCAAAAGTCAGGTAAGAAGCTCACTCGACTCGTAGTACGGTGCATCACCTCAAAAAAGTCTGCCATGCTTTGTGGGTTATAGCCTGCGCTATACATATATTGCATGCCAATACGGTCTGCTTCACGTTCCTGATTACGGCTATAAGTCAATTGCTGATCCATTAAAGCGGCTTGAGAACCCATCATCACCGCTGCGCCTGCATCACCATCGGCTTGTGAGGCAACCAATGCCCCAACCACAACCCCAGCGAGTGCCAACAAACCCTGTCCTTTAAATGCCTCTTGAGAGCGACTGTAATGACGTTGCGACACATGCGCAATTTCATGCGCCATCACGCCCGCAACTTCATCCATATTACGGGCAGAATTAATAAGACCTGTGTTTAACGCAAATAAACCACCCGGCACAGCAAAAGCATTAATTTGTGGATCATTGATAATGAGTAGCCCAATGGGTTGCCCCAATTGAGTTTGGCTGAGTAGATGCGAAAACGTATTGATTAATTGATCTTCCAGCCACGGGTTTTGCGTGACAGGCATTTTACGCTGCACTTCCCGATAGACTTTTTCACCAATACTGCGTTCTTTTTGCTGATCAATTAATCCCACACCACTGCCTATTTCAGGCACATTAAATTGTGGTGTGGTGGTTAGATTGGCACTTTGGGTTGTCGCAATACTGGCAAAACTCAAACCGCAGATCAGTAATAGATGTTTCAATGGATGATCTCAAATACATATTTTGCATAATGATTCACTATAACATTGAAAAATGAACGCATTTGCAATGATGTGTTATCAATTTTTACCAAATCATCTTTAACTTTAAGACGTATAACAAGCAGGATTAACAACATATTGCGGGCGACGTCCTTCCAGCGCATCAACTAAATTTTTATAGGCTAAGTTTGCCATTTGTCGACGAGTTGCTGCAGTTGCTGAACCAATGTGCGGCAAAGTCACGACATTATCTAACTCAAATAATGGTGATTCTTGCAGTGGTTCTTTGTCATAGACATCCAAAGCTGCGGCAAAAATTTTGCCTGCTTCTAAGGTCTGAATAAGTGCCTGCTCATCAATGACTGAACCACGCGAAATATTGACCAAAATTGCATGAGACGGCATTAAATCAAGTTCACGCTGACCAATTAAGGCTTTAGAGTCTGCATTTAAATCGACTGCCAGTACCACAAAATCAGACTGTTGCAGCAATTCATCCAGACTTAAATATTCTGCATTAAATGCCTTCGCCACTTCCATTTTTTCACGACGATTGTGGTACACCACATTCATATTAAAACCATGAAATGCACGCCGTGCGATAGCCGCACCAATATGCCCCAAACCTACAATACCAATGGTTTTACCATAAATATCCTGTCCAAACTGTGCTGCACCCACGGTACGTTTCCATTGCCCTTGTTTAGTCCACCGATCTAAATATGGCACTTGTCGTGCTGCACTCATCAATAAAGTAAAGGCTAAATCTGCTGTGGTTTCAGTCAAGACATGCGGTGTATGGCAAAGACTAATCTTTTGTTGAGTTAAATAATCTACATCATAGTTGTCGTAACCGACACTTACACTCGAAATCACTTTGAGTTTAGTCGCAGTATGCAAGTTGCTTTGATTAAGCAAGCGCCCTGCACCAATCATGCCATCCGCATCTTGCACATGCTCAAGCAACTGTTGATTCACGTCACCCAACTTCGGGCTGACCTGCACCACCTGATAATCTTGCTCTAGCTTACTTAAAATTTCTGCATCAATTTGACTAAACACTACCACTTTTTTACGCATGATTATCCCTGTTTCGTGTCTACAATTGCTTGTATATGTAGAGTTTTAAATATCTGAATTGACTTAGGCTTTAGGCTGTAACGATGTGATTTGTATCGCATCCCACAGACTTTTTTTCAACAGCGGTTGATCTAACATCTCTTGCAAGCTGGCTAAATGCAAACATTGTTCAGATTTAAAATGTGGTAATTGACCTAAAATCAGCATGTTTTTATCTGTGCTCAAGACATCAACAAAACCTTGCACATAATTTTCTACCCCGATGCCGTCTTGTAATACTTCTAAAGCAAAAGGCCATTGCAATACGTGATATTCGGCCTGTAGCGCATGTTGAATATTACGCCACAATTGTTGCTGTTCCTGACTCAAGGTAGTGCTTTCTACCAAAATGACACAATGTGGCAACTGCAAAGCTTCAATACTAAATGCTTCAATTTGCAGCATGACACGCGCTTCAGGAACAACTTCTGGCGCGGCCGCTTCAACTGTCGTATGTTGCGGAGATGGTTCTTGCTTAGGCTTTTCGTGAATAATCGGCTGTTGTTGTTTTAATTGTTGAGGTACTGCAGCAGGAACAATAATTTCGCTGTGTATTTCAGGTGCAGCTTGGTCGCGCCAAACCGATGATTGTGGCAAAGTTTGAGACACAGCCGTTCTGGAAACCCAAATATCGATTCCCAAACTGGCTAAAATGTCACGCTGATGCCCCATCATGTTTATCATCACCTATCTAATTTTTCGCTGCACGTATTTATCACAGAACAACATGCAAGATAGCACCTATTCTACCTAGAAAGGCTGCACAATGCTGTGCTTTCTTTCACCCAATCTGACCTATTCGTATTTTTTCAAAATCTGCTTTAAACACACCTAGTCAATCAGTGTCACACAATCATCAAACTGTTTTGTTTTTGCATTTGCTCGACAATTTCTTCGGTTTTAAAACCTAAACGCCAATAGAGCAACTCCAAAACATCCAATTCATCTTGGGTGATAATACGGTCATTCCACAAACAAATTTCAGCAATGCCTAACACCATCAGTCGATCACGCAGCAGCAAACCTGCCATATCATTTAAAATTTCTGATAAATCAATCGGTTCATCTGAAATTTCTTCATAATCAATCAATTCATCTGCAGTTAAAACACGTTCTAAAATACGTTCACGTACATCTAACTGATTAACACTATTAATTTGCTGCACATGCAATAAAGCATCGATTAAACGTACAATTTGCGGTTTAACTTCGTGTAACGCTGCAGGTGTATGTAAAGGCAGCAAGTTCAATTCAAACTTAATACGTTCAAGCAGCAAGGCATCCAACAAACCAATCTCGCCATCTTCCTGAATGATTTTTGCCAATTTGGTTAGAAACTGCCGTGCGATACTCAGCGGCATACCACCAATATTTTTACACGCTTCATGGAAAATCGAGATATGTACTCGCCCATCCAAATGTAATAAAGCATCTACAATTGCACGACTCACTTCTGCTTCAGCAGGAATAAATTCACGATATTGGCGAATCATCAAAATAGCGACAATCACCTCACGCGAACCCGTTGCCGTTTGTAAGGCACGCTGAATTAGCTCTGGACGCGGCATGTTATTGCGAATTTCAGGCTTGAGTGGCTTAATTGCATCATTAATTGCAAAGCTAATCGGCGACAAGCGCAGCAAAGGCAAAGGTTGCGGTGAGCTCCACGGCGCATAATATTCAGCATTCATTTCTTCTAACGAGCGAAATAGGCTAAACAAAGGCTGATTGCGTAAACGCTTCAAATTTTCGAGTTGTAAGTCTTGCACCAAGGTTGGATCAAGCTCAAAAATACGGGCTTCAATACTTGGATGAATATTCATCCAGCTTTGCGGACTGAGCGAGTTAGCAAAGCACATGTGGGAAATAGATTCTGAATATTCACTATGAATTTGCGACCCTGCATGATGCACATAAATTCGCAGCAAAGTTTGAATATTGGCATTATTTTGAATCAAACGTTTGGTTTTTAAATCATTTTTAAAGGTACGTCCGCTTAGACTAATATATTTAATTAAGCGGGTAATCAACACGCCCAAGCTACCAAACAACCAGATACCACCACCTACAGCAACAAAAAAAGTCGCTAACTTATGTGGCGGTGCATCACGATGTTGTCCAAAGCCAAGTTTGGCGATGCTACTGCCCCACTTACTAAACGTGGTTAGGCTACTGTAGAGGATTTTAAGCTTGGTATTATCAATGGTTTCACCACTTAAAATATGGTTAAACTCATGGCTGAGTAGTCCATAAAGCTCTTGCTCATCCAAGTTTTGCAAAGCACCCCAAGTCAAAATAATCACAATATCTTTATGACTAAAGCCTGCAGTGAGGGCATTTACCCCAATTTCATCGGGCAATACATATACAGTAGGCGCTGGGATTTGAAAGGTATCGGCCAATTGTTCGGTCAGTTTAAGTGCGGTACTTTCTTCTGGGGTACTTTCGAACTGGGTTAAACGACGCGCACCCAATTGTTTTGCCAAAGAATGACCACCTGAGCGAAAAACGTAAAATTCCAAAATGACGGATACTGTCATAATCAGCACCAAGACCGTAATCCAGTATGGGCTTAGACTGTGCCAATAGATGGATTGGCTTGAATCGACATAATAGACCAACAGACCCAAAACTGTGTTTAAGATAAACAGGGTCAAAGCGACTGCAACCAAACATAAAATTGCAGACCAAATCATATTTTTGTTTTTAATCAAGTAACTACTCACAGACCTCAATGTAAACATCCTGAATTACATTGTATTTGAGCCACCATCATAAATGAAAAAAGCGGGAATTTCCCGCTTTTCTCACTGAGCTGATCAGAAAAAAAATTAACTCTCTTTTACACCAGTTAAGTCTACTGACGCGGCATCAATATTGACATCAATATAACCATCTTTGCCTTTTTTAGCCAAGTCGTTGCGCTTTTGCTCAAGATCATTCAGATAAGCTTCGTCAATTCCGCCAGCTACATACACGCCATCAAATACTGAACAATCGAATTCAGTTAAATGCGGTACTTTATGGGTACGAACGGCTTGTTTTAAATCTTCTAAATCTTGGAAAATTAAACGGTCTGCACCAATAATTTCACGAATTTCTTCGACATTACGGTTAGACGCGATTAATTCATCTTTAGCTGGCATATCAATACCATACACGTTTGGATATTTCACCATTGGCGCTGCAGAAGCAAAGAATACTTTTTTCGCCCCAGCATCACGTGCCATTTGAATAATTTCGTTACAGGTCGTACCACGGACAATCGAGTCATCCACCAACAGTACATTTTTGCCTTTAAACTCAAGCTCTACAGGGTTGAGTTTTTGGCGTACTGATTTTTTACGCAATTGCTGACCCGGCATAATAAAGGTACGTCCGATATAACGGTTTTTCATAAAACCTTCACGGAATTTGACCCCTAAAGTATTTGCCAATTCTAAAGCTGAAGTACGTGATGTATCTGGAATTGGAATAACGACATCAATATCGTGCTGCTCGCCCCACTCTTGAGTAATTTTATGCGCCAGTTTCTCGCCCATTTTCAAACGCGCTTTGTACACTGAAATACCATCAATGGTCGCATCTGGACGAGCAAAATATACATACTCAAAAATACATGGGCGATATTCAGGTTTAGTTGCACATTGCTGAGTAAATAACTCACCCGCATCATTAATAAAAATCGCTTCACCCGGTGCAATATCACGCTCAACTTTAAAGCCAAGTGCAGTAATTGCCACAGATTCTGATGCAATAATATATTCCATGCCCTGTTCAGTTTCACGCGAACCATAAATCAATGGACGAATACCATTTGGGTCACGAAAACCAACCAAGCCTTGACCTGTAATCATTGCGACAACGCCATAAGCACCCTTGCAGCGCTCATGCACACGGCTGATCACATGAAAAATATCTTCAGGCGTTGGATTTAATTTGCCACGTTTTTGCAACTCATGTGCAAATACGTTCAATAACACTTCCGAGTCAGAATCGGTGTTCATGTGACGTAAATCTGTTTTAAACAGATCTTCGTGAATTTCTTCGGCATTGGTCAAATTGCCATTGTGTGCCAAAGTAATCCCGTACGGCGAGTTCACATAAAATGGCTGCGCTTCAGCACTGCTTGATGAACCTGCAGTTGGATAACGCACATGCCCAATACCATAATTACCTTGCAACGCACGCATGTGACGCGTATGGAATACATCACGCACCATACCGTTATCTTTACGCAAGAACAAACGCCCATTGTGGCAAGTTACGATCCCAGCTGCATCCTGTCCACGATGTTGTAACATCGTTAATGCATCAAACAACATTTGGTTAACAGGTGATTTACCAGCTATACCAACAACTCCACACATAGCAACCTCGCAGACCAGCTAGGGATTAATAAAAAGGATTATTCGTTGAGCCATCTGCGCCAGAGCGATTTTCTTTTGCGTCAGATGCGATGTCGGAAGATGGCGCGGCATCTTTCGACTTGATGTGCTGTAAAGCCTCATTGGCAGCGTCTTTGGACAGTTCTGTTGCCCACGGTGCATACGGCAATAAAGTTTGCACAAATTTAGACTGTTTCCAATAAGGCGAGCTTTCGACCCAAGGACCAATGCCTTGAATGGTAATAAGAACAATGAGTAAGCCTTTCAAGGTACCAAATGCACCGCCTGCCAAACGATTTAATGGGCCAAGTTTCAAGCTCTTTAAAACACCATTTAAAACAGCGGTTACAATCCAGGTCAGTACCACAATCACCAAGACAATAAATGCAAAGGCTGCAATTTTTTGTACCACAGGATCGCTACTGAGTGCTGTCATCGAAGGTGCTAGGACAACTGCATATTTTGCCGCAACAATTAGGGCAAAAATCCATCCTACCAAGTTCGCAAAGGCTTTAATAAATCCTTGTCGCAAACCGTTCAACCCTCCAATAAGCAAGAGAATCAGAATAACGATATCAATGGTATTCATAAGTTATAAGGCGTTCACACAATCTTGAACCAGCTCAGGACCTGCATAGATTAAACCACTATACACCTGAACCAAGCTTGCACCTGCATTTTTTTTGGCAACCGCTTGTTCGCCCGACAAAATGCCACCTACACCAATTAAAGGAATTTCACCTTTCAGTGCTGCTGAAAATGCTGCCAAACATGCAGTACTTTTTTCAAACACAGGCGCACCCGATAAACCACCTGCTTCATCGCCATGCGGCAAGTTTTCTACACCTTCGCGCGACAAAGTGGTATTGGTCACAATCAGACCATCAATTTTGAATTGCAATAATTGTTTGGCAATAAACTGAATATCTTCAGGGTCTAGATCTGGAGCAACTTTTAATACCAACGGCACATAATGTTGATGTTCTTCGGCTAACTCCAACTGACGCTGTTTGAGGGTTTGCAATAACTCAGTCAGCGCATCACCACTTTGCAAACTGCGCAAGTTTTTGGTATTCGGTGATGAAATGTTTACGGTGATATAAGAGGCATAGTTATAGACTTTTTCTAAACAAATCAGATAATCATCTACTGCATTTTCAACTGGCGTATCGGCATTTTTACCAATATTAATCCCCAAAATGCCTTTAAATTTTGCCGCTTTGACGTTTTCAATCAGCTGATCGACCCCATCATTATTAAAACCCATACGGTTAATAATGGCTTTGGCCTGCGGAATACGGAATAAACGTGGATGCGGATTGCCCGCTTGAGGACGTGGCGTAATGGTGCCAATTTCAATAAACCCAAAGCCTAAACCAGCCAAGGCATCAATATACGCACCATTTTTGTCTAGACCTGCTGCCAAACCTACTGGATTAGGGAATTCAATTCCCATACACGTCACAGGTTTCGCTACAGTCTTTTGACGCATCAAGCCCATTTTATGGCTCGATTTCAATAGTGATAGTGTCAGCTCATGTGCACGCTCTGGTGCTAAAGAAAATAACAACGGGCGGGCTAGAGAATACAACATATCTGCAAAAGTCTACTGCTTTCTAAGTCGCCATATTATAGGCTTAGCCCAGTCAAAACGCTATGCTTGACATGGGTTTATTTTCCGAGTTTCGGACTTTATTTTTAACCTTTACTGGACTGTCGCTGTTAATTTAATCTGCCCTGCTTCAGAAATTAATTCCATTTTTTCAATACTTAAACCCATTTGCGCTAATTGGGTTAAAAAATTTGCCAACACGGCATAATTGACATGACTCGCTACAAGTTGCATCTTGTCACCACTTTGCTGCGAAGCAACCGATAAGCCTTGTTGCTGAGCCACACGCTGAATTTTATCGGCTGCACTGAGTTGAGCATCATTAGCTGGTTTCATTGTGACTGCATGACTTTGCATCACCACCACCAAATCTTTAAGATCATTCACCCGTTTTTGCTGTTTTTCGGCTGCGGCATGCATATACCACAATGCAGAACCCACCGCAGCAACGATCACAAAGATTGTGGTAAACACCACCAAAACACGCTCACGTGTATTTAAACGATCTAAATAATCTTGCACCAGTTCAATACGTTGATCGAACCAAGTCGACATTTTTTCCATGGCTTTCATTATTGTATTTTCACCAATCCTACTGCACCTGACGCGCTCGGCTGAATATTACCCAGCTCGACCTTAAAACCCTGCTGATTCAATTGCTGAGTGAGCGCTTGCAAGGTCGCTGCCGAATTAGCATTCAATTCCATGTTCAACATATTGGCATCAAAACTCACACGATTAGCCACAATTTGATTTTGCATCAACACAGGGCCAACACGACCGAGCAATTGCAGCGCTTGAGTATCTGCATTTTTACTCATGCGTACCTGACTTTCAAACTGGCTTTGAATATTTTGCTCGGTAATACGGCTGTTTGCGCCAAACCAATATTGATATTGTTCTATGGCTTGAACCGCTGTTTGATCTGCTACTTTTTTAAGCTTGCTCCAGCGCAGTGCATCATAGCTAAATTGCACAATTAAAATCCCGAGCAACACTGCTGCACAGGCTTTCCAATAACCTGAAATACCCGTATCTTGCTTGGCTTTTGGCAGCATGTTGAATGGATGCTGTTTGGCTTTCGCCAATGCAGGTACTACATAATGAAAGCTTTCTAACTGCTCTTGTGTTGCAAATGCTTCAATACTTTGTATTTGCTCTGCACTAAAGTTGGTGATTTTATAGTTTCGTTCTGCAGTTTGATAATCTAGATAAAGCGCCAGATCATCAACTGAATAACCTAAAAATTCACTTTCACGTACCAACAAGCATCCGCAAATATTTCCAATCACCGTTTGCCCTACATCAGGTTGCGGCAAGATTAAAAAGTCAGGTAACAATGCACTGATTTTAACTGGCAACAAACTTAATACATGCAAATAGGTTTCAATACTATGCTTAGCAACTCCCAACACGGTTATTTGCTCAGGTGGCTGAAAATGATGAGCCACCTGCATCGCATCAATTGGCAATACGGTATATTCTTCTAATAAATACTTCACACCATCGGTACCCAATTGTTTATATTGGGCTTTAGGTAAAGTTTGTTGCATAATTTGCACATCACGGCTTGGGAAAAACACCACAGCATCTTTTCCTTGAAAAGATTGCAATGCCTGAATCAAGGCATCAAGATTATCTGCCTGTGTCCAGTGTTCCCCATTTGACCATTGCCAAACCCCATTGGCTTCTGGCATCCATAAATACAGCATTATTATCGTTCTACCGTTGAATTGTATTTAACTTTATACATTTATTTTATGCGTTTGGAATAAAACTTTTGATTTGGGTTGAAAGTCCCGCAGCAATTACTGCCTGCTCATAAATACGTGCTTCTGCCAAATGATAGGGATGGAAAGATTCTGAAGTCAAAATTTCTGCCATGTGTGCCACCACATTCATGTGACACACCACCGCAATTGACTCATACGGCAATTGTGACAACCATTCCACCGCAACTTTTGCATCATCTTCAGGTTTAATGGTATTGCAGACCACCACAGGCACATCTTTAAAATATTGCTGCAAATGTGCCAAGGTTTCTTGTGCACGCAATAAAGGACTAACCACAAACACATCGGGCTGAATGATATTTTTTAAATAGTCTGCCGTTTCTTGTGCTTGTATATGACCACGCTCAGTCAAAGGACGCTGATGATCATTGCCCATAATCGCAGGAGCGGCTTCACCATGACGAACAAGAGTCAGTTGCATAGAATTTCCTTATAGGATGATACACATTAAGTTGTGTCAATTTAACTCAAATTATGCGCTCAGTATAACCTGAGAATATGACAATTCAGTTCACCAAACTGTCATATTCCATGCAAGTTTTTACCTACTGTGGCGCTGTTTTTATGGATGTAAAACTAAACTTGATGATGCGGCAAGACAAATTCCACATCACTACGATGTCCATTCTTCATTAAAGACAGCGCAATGTTCATGGGTGGCGCACCTTCAAAAATCACTTCATAAAGCGCACAAGTAATTGGCATATACACATCTAATTCATTCGAGCGCGCCCGCACTTGTACAATGGTATTAATGCCTTCGGCTGTTTGCCCCAATTCTTCTGTGGCTTGTTCCAAAGTTTTGCCTTTGCCCAATGCATAACCCACTTGATAGTTACGACTCAATGGACTGCTACATGTTGCAAACAAGTCACCGACACCAGACAACCCTAAGAAGGTCAATGGATTTGCACCAAGCTTAACCGCAAAACGACTCATTTCTGCCAATGCACGGGTTAAAATCATACTCTTGGTATTTTCACCCACGTTATAAGCGGCTGCCATGCCCATCGCCACAGCATAAATATTTTTCAGCGCACCGCCTAATTCCACACCATTCACATCATCGCTGGCAAAAACACGGAATAACGCACTGTGTAAAGCTTGCTGCACTGCATAACGCACCAATTCAGAATGACTGGCAATGACCGTACCTGCAGGCTGCCCCGCCACAATTTCTTTAGCAAGGTTTGGGCCAGACAATACGCCATACGGCACTTCAGGCAATTCTTCGCGGATAATATCGCTCATAAAACTAAAGGTTTTGGCTTCAATACCCTTGGTTAAAGACACCACTGCTTGCGCACTAATAAAAGGTTTAATTTGACGCAACACATCACGGAAAGAATGACTTGGAATAGCCACTAAAATAATGTCACGGTCACGAACTGCAGTTTCCAAATCTGAAACGGCTCTTAAACCCTGCTCCAACTGAAAATCTGGCAAATAACGTCGATTAATATGCGTTTCATTAATTTCTTTGGCAGTTGCTTCATCACGAATCCAAATCATCGTGTCGCAGCCATTACGTACTGCTGTATTGGCCATTGCTGTGCCAAAACTGCCACCACCCAATACTGTAATACGTAACGCAGTTTTTCGATCTACTGCAACAGGTTCAACCAAATCGGTAAAATTTAATTCTGACATTATTGTTATATCCTAAAAAATAAAGACTTATGCGTTCCAATAACGAACATAAGCTTGCGTATTCAACTCAGTGCGGGCAGGAATGGCTTTGGCTGCTGTTCCCACATAAATAATGCCTGAAATTAAATCATCTGCATTTAAGTTTAAAGCTTGTTTCAGCAAGTTTGACTCAACGACTGCACCACTGCGCCACATACTGGCAAAACCCTGCGCCTGCAAAGACAATAAAAAGTTCTGTACCGCAGCACCTGTACTTAAAGTCTGCTCAAAACATGGCACTTTTGGATGATCCTGAAATTGTGTTAACGCCAACACTAAAAGTGGCGCACGAAATGGATGCTGTTTCACTCGCTCCAACTGAACCGCATCGGTTTCGCCCATGTCTGCCAAGGCTTGAGAAAGTAACTCACCAAATGCTGCACGTTGCTCGGCAGTAATCACCACAAAGCGCGTAGGTTTTAAACGATGATGATCTGGTGCGGTTAAAGCTGCCTGAAAAGCCATTTCTAGCTGCTCAGTATTTGGTGCAGGTTCAACTAACTGCCCCGTAGACTGACGTTGATGAATATTTTGATGAACGATTTCTACCGCTGTATCCGTCATTGACTTATATAACTATTTCAAAAAGCTCGGTTAAGATTAGCATAAACTCAAAAAATTGCGCTATTTCCGTATGCTTATTTGCAAGATTCTGATTAGGGTCTATATGTCTGCACTTTTAAGATGAACCTGCTCAGCACATCTAAACAATGATGCTTTGACGCATTCATCTATAGTTTAAGAGCATGAAAATACATTATGGATTGGGTTTGATGTGTATAAATGAATGACGAATTATCAACACAGCCTATACAGTGTCTACATCTAAAACCATCCAGATTATGTTCAACTAGATCAAATTGTTATTTTCAATCTCTACACATTTGAATTGAAATATCATCAACAAACAATACGCGCTACAGCGTTTTAGCCCCGAGGTAGATATGAAAAAAATAGTCGCCTTTTCTAGCCTTGCCGTTTTTGCACTTTTAACCGCATGTGCCACCACGCCAAATAATTCTCTTGCCATTCAAAAAGAAAACAACCTATATGAAGTCACAGGTTTAGGTAAAAGTAATATTATTGCCAAAAATAATGCAATTACAGCTGCCAATAAAACCTGTGGTACTCGTGCCGCTCCAGTCTTGGTTGATGAAAAAACATCTTATAACGGCGCACTCAAAGGTGTAGTCGATGAGCAAACGGGACAAATGATTCAGGCGGCAGCAACTGTTTTAGGTACAATTGCGGGACGTAATACTGATATTGCTCGCGATGATGATTATCAAACTGTGCTGACCTTTAGATGTCAGGCAAAGTAAATTATTACAGCACGACATAAGAAGCAAATACAAAAAAGTCGCTCCACTGAGAGCGACTTTTAAACTAAGAACAGCAGGATTTAAACTAAAAAATAGCTTAAATGAGTAATTAGCAATAACCATCTAAACGTGTTAATGGCAATTTTTGACCAATGGCTTTTTCAATTTCTGGTAAATAGAACGCATCATCTTCCGACAAGAAGCTAATACTCACACCACGTGTACCTGCACGACCTGTACGACCAATACGGTGCACATAATCATCTGACTGTTCAGGCAAAGTGAAATTCACCACATGCGAAACACCATCGACATGAATACCACGCCCTGCAACGTCTGTTGCAATCATGATGTTATGTTTGCCATTTTTAAACTGATCCAGCATTTTTAAGCGTTTGTCTTGGGCAATTTCACCTGACAACATCACCACTTTATAGCCATCACGCTTTAAATGATCATAAAGCTTACGCACCTGATCACGCCGATTGGCAAAAATCATGACTTTTTCAATCGGCTCATCACGTAAAATTTCTTCAAGCAATTTGTATTTATCGGTTTTGGCAACCATATATACCCGTTGCTCAACATCGGCATTGGTTTTCTTTTCAGGTTCAATTTCGACTGTAACAGGTTCAAATAACCACTGTTGAGCCAAGTTCAACACATCATAACTAAAAGTTGCCGAGAACATTAACGTCTGACGCTGTTCCTTACGCGGTGAATAACGCACAATACGTTTTACCGATGGAATAAAGCCCATATCCAGCAAGCGGTCTGCTTCATCAATCACTAAAAACTCAATCTGATCTAGCCAAACTTCTTTTTGTTCTACAAAATCAATCAAGCGCCCTGGTGTCGCAACAATAATATCGACAAAGTTTTTATTGAGTTGTGACTTTTGCTTATCAAAATCTACACCACCCAACAAAGTCACCACATTTAAGTCGGTAAATTTGGTTAAGTCTTTTGCATCACTTTCGATTTGCAAAGCCAATTCACGCGTAGGCGCTAAAACCAATGCACGTGGTTCACCACGATAACGCTGCCCTTGAATTGGGTTATTCAATAAATCGTTGATGACACTAATTAAAAAGGCAGCAGTTTTTCCTGTACCTGTTTGCGCACGACCAATGGCATCATGTCCAGCCAAAGTAAATTTTAAAACCTTTTGCTGAATTGGCGTCATTTCCTTGAAACCCAAAGCATCAATAGCCTGTTTCAATTGCGGATGTAAATTTAAGGTTTCAAAACCAGATGACATAAATATGTGCTCGAACTTATACAGACAAAAAACTGACCTATTATAAACAGAAATACAAATAAAAAACGCCCCAATCAGGATTGGAGCGTTTTTTTAGAATAATCGAGTGATTAGTCTAGTGGCTGTACTTCTTCAGCTTGGAAGCCTTTTTGGCCTTTTACTACGCTGAATTCAACACGTTGGCCGTCACGAAGTGAACGGTGGCCGTCACCTTGGATCGCACGGAAGTGAACGAATACATCGTCGCCGCCATTGCGTTGGATAAAGCCAAAGCCTTTAGTGTCGTTGAACCATTTAACTACGCCTTGTTCACGAGCTGTCATAAGTTAATCCTCATTGATTAAAAAGAAGGACCACCCGGTGTTGCAAACAGCAGAGCAAACAAAGTTTAAAAATATTTTTATTTCTAAGCTTGTAATCATTCTGTATAACTATTAACAAAATCCCGGTTACATCCATTTGTAATAGGGCGACAAACAATGATTGTCTATCTAAAATCCTAAATACGCATCGAGCTTAACACGGGTTTATGACAATTAATAGATTTTTTTTGATTTATCTTGTTCAGTTTGAAACGATTTGAACAAATGGAAAATTTTTATTTCTGTTAAGTGACTTAGCACAATTTTGATCTATAAATTTTATTGCAAATATCTCACAAAATAAGCCAATTCTCTTGCCCTTATGCGCAGTAAGCCGCGCAATGAATAGCCCCGATGCTTCAGATGAAATTTATTTGGGATTTGTGAGCGAATTTGCTAGTATGATCATTCTGTTTTTTAAGGCGAATTTTTACTTCAATGCTGTGTGATGCTGAACAACCTATCATAGTGATTGATGCCATGGGACAACCTTGTCCTATGCCTTTATTGATGCTAAAACGTGCCCTTAAACATTCAGATTCTGCACGGTTTTTATTGAAGTCATCTGATCCGCACAGCCAGCAAGATGTGGCGCGTTATTGTCAGTTACATCAATACGGCTGTGAAGCAAGCCAGATTTCGGCAACAGAGTTTCATTATGTGATTGATGTTGCCAAGCCAAAATCATCGCAATAAGTGCATCTATTTGATTGTTCATTTGTTTTAATGACTTAATATTCGCCGCTTATTGCTATAAAGATTTACATATCTACACCAATTTTACTTATTTAAGTAGAATATTGGCATTAAGATAAAGACATCGGTTATTTTACCTACCCAATCCTATAAGGAGATCTCATGAGTGACAGCAGCAATCAGTTGATGCCCCTGTCATTATCTGCACCAGGGGTAAACCTCGGGGCTTATATTAGTACTGTTAACCAAATTCCTATTTTAACGGCTGAACAAGAAAAAGAGTTAGCCGAGCGTTATTATTACGATCAAGATTTAGACGCGGCCAAAATGTTGGTCATGTCGCATTTACGTTTTGTGGTGCATATTGCACGAAGTTATGCGGGCTATGGTTTACCGCAGGGCGATTTAATTCAGGAAGGCAACTTGGGCTTAATGAAAGCCGTGAAACGCTTTGACCCGAATATGGGCGTGCGTTTGGTGTCATTTGCCGTGCATTGGATTAAAGCTGAAATTCACGAATATGTTATTCGTAACTGGCGTATTGTTAAAATTGCCACCACCAAAGCACAGCGTAAATTGTTCTTTAATTTGCGTAGCCTCAAAAAATCTAGCAAGAAACTGACGCTTGAAGAAGCACAATCTATTGCCAATGACTTAAATGTGACTGCAGAACAAGTCTTGGAAATGGAAGGTCGTTTAACGGCTTATGACGCAGCTTTTGAAGCACAGGGCGATGATGACGATGAAGGTTCAACTTATGTTGCACCTGCATTGTATTTGGAAGATAACCGTTACGACCCTGCACGTTTAGTCGAAAACGAAGACTACGAAGAACAAAGCACTTCTGCTCTGCATGAAGCTATGGAGCAGTTGGATGATCGTTCACGTAATATTTTGCAGCGTCGCTGGTTAGATGATGATAAATCGACCCTGCATGAATTGGCAGCAGAATATAATGTTTCAGCAGAACGTATTCGTCAGCTCGAAAAAAATGCCATGGAAAAAATTAAAGTGGCAATGTCATCAAACTAAACTGACACTCTCAAGATGAATACAAACACATCGAAAAATAAAATTGGGCAAACTGCCCTTTTTTATTGTCTTGGATTTGTACAACCCACATACGGGCAGGCAATTCTCAGATTTTCCCAAGCTTAAAAATGTGCTAAGGTTAAGCGCAAAATTAAATAGGTCAATTTGCGTATGTGGATTGCAATTTCTGCCTTGAATTTAGCGGTTGCGGTATTACTTGGTGCATTTGGTGCACATGGTTTAAAAGCCCGTGCAACTGAGGTTCAATTGGGTTGGTGGCAAACTGCAACAGATTATTTTTTCTATCATGCTCTTGGACTTTTGGCATTAGGCATCTTAGCTAAAGTGATTCCACAACTTCCCATTAAAGCCAGTTTTATTCTAATCCAACTGGGTATTTTATTTTTCTGCGGTTCACTTTATATCATGGCATTGGACATTGTACGCGGCTTGGGCATGATTACCCCAATTGGTGGTGTGCTCATGATTGCGGGCTGGCTGACCTTAGCATGGCAAGCCATGAAATATGCTAAATAAAGCTCAATTGTATTTTGTAATTTTGAAGATGGATTCACGGTCATGCAAATTTATCTGAATGGCGAAACACAACAGACCTCTCACACGACCCTGTTACAACTGATTCAGGCATTAGATTTAGAAGGCAAACGTTTTGCTGTGGAGCAAAACGAAAAAATTATTGCCAAAAGCAAACTTGCCGAAACCCCTATTTGCGATCAAGACCGCATTGAAATTATTCATGCCGTTGGTGGCGGCTAAACTCGGAGCACCCATGCAAGATACCTTTAAAATCGGTTCACGTACCTTTAATTCACGTTTATTGGTGGGTACGGGCAAATACAAAGATTTAACCGAAACAGATTTGGCGATTCAAGCCAGTGGCGCAGAAATTGTTACGGTTGCCATTCGTCGTGTAAACATTGGGCAACATCCAGATCAGCCAAACTTACTTTCCGTAATTCCACCAGAAAAATACACCATTTTGCCAAATACAGCAGGCTGTTTTGATGCCAACAGTGCCGTGCGCACCTGCATGTTGGCGCGTGAATTGCTAGATGGTCACAACCTCGTCAAACTAGAAGTTTTGGGCGATGAAAAAACCCTCTACCCAAATATCACCGAAACTTTAAAAGCTGCGCGCACGCTAATTGACGATGGTTTTGAGATCATGGTCTATACTTCAGATGACCCGATTGTGGCACAAGAATTGGAAAGTATGGGCTGCGTGGCAATTATGCCGTTGGGTAGTTTAATTGGTTCGGGCTTAGGTATTCTTAACCCGCATACCATTTCAATTATTAAAGAAAATGCCAAAGTACCTGTATTGGTAGATGCAGGTGTGGGTACTGCCAGTGATGCTGCGATTGCAATGGAATTAGGTTGCGATGGTGTGCTGATGAATACTGCAATTGCAGCAGCACAAAACCCAGTGCTAATGGCATCTGCGATGCGTAAAGCAGTAGAAGCAGGACGTGAAGCTTATTTGGCAGGACGTATGCCACGTAAGCGTATGGCGAATGCCAGCTCACCTGAAACGGGTTATTTCTTTAAATAATCATTAGGGTCTTTTCCAAGTCCGACAACTCAAATAAAAAGACGTTGAGTATTAACTCAACGTCTTTTTTTATTATGCGATTTGGGCAAATAAAAGCCAATTAAGGAATCAAACCTTCATCACGCATAGCAATTTGTACCGACTGACGCGCAGCAACTTTATTACGGATTTCAACCACATGGCTATATGGAGTTAAATCATGCTCAATATAGTTTGACCAATTGGTGATAACAAACAAATACGCATCGGCTGGACCAAAGTTATCATCCACCAAATATTCATGGTCTGATGATGCAATCGCTTGATCAATATAAGTCAACAAACGATCAATTTCTGCATAGGCTTTTTCTTTGGCTTCTGCATCTAAAGGCGCACCAAAAAATACTGCGTAAGCGTCATGTAATTCAGAGTTGAGATAACCCAACCATTCCAAAACTTTAGCACGACCCAAACCAGATGGCGGAATTAAATCCTGCTTAGGGTCTTGCTGCGCTAAAAATGGCAATAGCGCTACGTTTTCCGTCAAAATCAAACCTGGGTTAATTTCTAAAGCAGGTACATAACCTTTAGGGTTAATTTCGTAGTAATCGACACCCTTTTCTGTTTTATGGGTTTTTAAATCTACACGCTCAATATCGAAATCGACATTCACTTCATTTAAAATAATATGTGCTGCTAAAGAACTTGCGCCTGGTGAATAATAAAGCTTCATATTTGATCCTTGTTATATAACTATCTCTGTTGTAAATCGCTTGTCACAAACTTGCAAGTGATTGAACCTATAAATTGCAAAAAAGCGAAAATGTCTTAAAAAGCCCTTACGCTTTGACTATCCTGCAAAAGACAGGCTTTTTCAAGTCTGTTTTGCCTGCTTTTTTATCTCTAGATGTTTTAACATACAGCCCTTTAAAGTTTCATGAAATTGAGATTGTGATTAGCCTGAAAAAAGAAGAATGGTTTTCCAATATCCGCACCGATGTTTTGGCAGGTTTAGTGGTAGGTTTGGCATTAATTCCTGAATCAATTGCCTTTTCGGCTATAGCAGGCGTCGATCCGCAAGTCGGCTTATATGCATCGTTCTGTATTGCGGTCACGATTGCTTTTTTTGGTGGGCGTACTGCCATGATTTCTGCCGCGACAGGCGCTATGGCATTACTGATGATTACCCTCGTCAAAGAACATGGTTTGCAATATTTATTGGCTGCAACAGTACTCACAGGGCTGATTCAGGTTATAGCAGGCTATTTTAAAGTTGCCAAACTGATGCGTTTTGTTTCGCAATCGGTAGTTTATGGCTTTGTAAATGCCTTGGCGATTTTAATTTTTGTGGCGCAACTGCCTGAATTATCGAAAATGGATGGCTTAGGCTATTTATTTGTAGGATTAGGTTTAGCGGTAGTCTATCTGTTTCCATACATTCCTAAAATTGGTAAAAGCATTCCCTCGCCTTTGGTCTGCATTATTGTGCTGAGTGTGGTTGCTTTATTACTTGGTGCAGATATGCGTACCGTAAGCGATTTGGGACAATTTCCCGACACGCTGCCTATTTTTCTAGTGCCTGACATTCCACTGAATTTTGAAACTTTATTTATTATTTTTCCTTATGCCATGACCTTAGCCACAGTCGGTTTACTCGAAACTATGATGACTACTACGATTGTCAATGAAGCCACAGGCACTGAAGCAGATCGGCATCAGGAATGTCGTGGTCAGGGTTATGCCAATATTGTTAGTGGCTTTATGGGTGGTATGGCAGGCTGTGCCATGATTGGGCAATCCATTATCAACGTCAGTTCTGGGGCACGTACACGTCTCTCTACACTTACGGCAGGCGTGTTTTTACTGTGCTTGGTGGTATTTCTCAAAGATTGGTTGGCATATATTCCTATAGCAGCCTTGGTTGCGATTATGATTATGGTGTCATTCACGACTTTTAACTGGGATTCCATCCGTAATTTTAAAAAGCATCCGAAACAAAGCAATATAGTCATGTTAGCTGTGGTGATTGTGGTGTTAGCTACCCATAACCTTGCTTTGGGTGTTTTTGTTGGCGTACTGCTTTCTGCTTTATTTTTGGTGAATAAACTGGAAAGTGAAGTTAAAGTCAGCTCATTTTTATTAGGCGAACATACCCGCCAATATGTGATTTCAGGGCAAATTTTCTTTAGCAGCTCGGAAAAGTTTTATCAGTTTTTTGATTTTTCAGAAGACATTAGCAATGTCACCATCGACTTAACGCATGCGCATATTTGGGATATTACCTCTGTAAATATGCTGAATAGCGTAGTGAACAAATTTAAAGCGCAACAGATTAAAGTGCATATTATTGGATTGAATGAAGCCAGTCATACCTTAATTGATCAATACAGTGCCCATTCGTAATTACTGTATTAAAATACCGTTGATGATGTTAAATGCTGAATCTTGATGATTCTGCATTTTTTATACTCAAAAGATGCAGATTTATCGCAATCTTGCGCGATGCTACGAAAAACAGCGAAAAAATTTGACTTCAATGGCTCAGGACTTAAAATACCGCATTCGAATTCATTAGATTTGCCAAAATTATGTCGAACGATCAATTAGACCAGCACGTTGTCGAGCTGGACAACCTCAACGAGCATCGTGAAATTGTAACGTTCATGCGCCGTTCTTCACCATTGAATACGTCACAACGTAGCGCCTTGGAACAATACGGCGACTTAATTTTGGAATATCCTGTTGGCGATTTACGTCAGCATTTTGAACACCCTGGACGCCCGCTTACAGTAGAAATTGGTTTTGGGATGGGGCGTTCTTTGGTACTGATGGCGCAGGCTAACCCTGAACGTAACTTTGTCGGGATTGAAGTCCATATTCCAGGCATTGCACAGTGCGTTTATGAAGCAGGTACAGCAGGTTTAAGCAACTTACGTGTCTTAGATGCCGATGCGATTCAAGTACTGCGTGAAATGCCAGACAATAGCATTGATACGGTGCAGTTATATTTCCCAGACCCATGGCAGAAAAAACGTCACTTCAAACGCCGTTTTGTTGCTCATGAACGCATGGAATTGGTAGAGCAAAAATTAGTGTTAGGTGGTACGTTCCATGCAGCAACCGACTGGGAACCGTATGCAGAATGGATGCTGGATGTATTGGACAACCGTCCACGTTTAGAAAACTTGGCGGGTAAAGGCAATAGCTACCCTCGCCCTGAATGGCGTCCACAAACCAAGTTTGAACGCCGCGGAATTGAAGCAGGTCATAAGATTAATGATTTTATCTTCAAGAAAATTAACTAATTTCTGCTAGAAAAGAATGCTTCCACTGGGAAGCATTTTTTATGTGAACTCGTTTTATCTCATCAAATGGCTAAGATTGATGCCGCTTTAAAATCTGTTGGCTCATCATCGCATAAACTTTGGCAAGTTCATGTTGCTGCCCTACTGCCAATAAGTCCTGATGCATTTTTAAAATATTGTGATCACCCCGCATAGCAGGCCCTGTTTGCATTTGAAGCGGATCATTTTGGGTTGCTTTATGCGCAGTTTCCAAAATAAGAGGATACAGCAAACTAAAATCTACTTGCTGAGCATCGACCACTTGCTTAGCCATGTCATAACAATAATTACTAAAATTACAGGCAAATACCGCAGCCAAATGCAAACTCAAACGCTGTGCTGAAGTATAGGCATAAACCCTTTTGCTTAGGCTATTTGCCAAAGTCATTAAAAGCTGTTGATCTTCAGCAAATGCAGCTTCTATAAATAAAGGCGTTTCTGACCAATCAATTTCACGCTCTAAACTAAAGGTTTGCAAGGGATAAAATACCCCTGAACGTACATGATGCTGTTGCAATACATCTAATTTAGTACTGCCTGAGGTATGCACAATCAACACATGATTTAAATCACGATGAACTTCCTGAATCACCTGTGCAATGCCCTGATCACTCACTGCAATAATCACTAAATCTAGATCTGAATGAAGTTTTTCTACTTCAGCAATCGCTTCTGCGCCAACCTGCGCAGCCAAATGCTGCGCCTTGTCCAGACTACGGCTATAAATTTGCACAATTTGATGCTGTGCGTTTAAAACATGAGCCAAATGATGTGCAACGCGCCCTGCACCAATCAAACTAATTCGCATAATATTTTCAGATAAAATAAGATGAAATAATCTGCACACAGCATGCCAATAAAAAAAGGACGAAGCAATTCGTCCTGATGTTTTTTGTTTGATATCGAATAGATTTAGAATTGACGCAAAGTTAAAATCTGCTCACTACGTCCAAATGGCCCTTGAGTATCATGCAAAACTGCACTCGTTAAGCCAATACCATCTTCACCATATTGTTGTGTTACTTCCAAGCCTAGCCATTCGCCTTGCGGTAAACGGTGTAAATGCATTTGCAAATCTAAATTTGGAAAACCCCAACCCGCATTCGGGTCTAAACGTGGCACTACGCCATTGGCGGTATCCACCATCCCCAATAAACGCACAAAACTAGATGTGCTTTGATTTTCAACCATATCCAATTGGTTTCTTAACCAAACGATGCCCTTACCTGCACGACGATCTAAATGCGCACGGGTTTCAATGCTTTGAATATAGCCGCCCGGCCAACAACGCATGCCATCCCAATCGGGCAAATATTCAGGGTTTTCTATCGGTAAATCTTCCAATCCTGCAATTGCGCGTGTATCTGAGGTTTTCATTTTCCATGCACGCGCCACAATACAGGTTTTTCCTTCAGCACACATTTCCGCTTCAATCAGCTCAATGGTTTTACCCGGTCGAATCATACGGGTGGTGATACTAAATTCACCAAAGGCAATTAAGCCAAAAATATCTAAACCGACCCGACCAATTCGCATATCATCACGCGGCATAAATTGCTCAAGTTCTGCACACAAAATACCCGTTGCAGGTGCCATGTGTTGTTCATGCGGATTCCACGCGCCTTGTGCATGAATGTTGCAACGATAGTGCGCAGTACAGCCACCATCGGCATGTTGTTCACGTTTGAGTAAAGTGTAATATGCTGACATTTTCTCTCTTTCCCTGATCTAACTTTTCTTGTGCGGATACTTTTACTACAAAGATTACTGACTAAATAATGTTATTGATCAACTATTTCTCTGCAAAAAAACCATAATAACTCATAAGTTGACAATATGTTTTACACTGACGAAAACCCACTTGAGTAAGCAATGCTGCCTGCGCATCTGCCGTAATTAAATGAAAATCATCGGCCAGTCGTGCAAGCATTTTTTCCGCTTGAGTCGTAGTTAAACCACAATCCAAAGCCAAATTCTGCATCCAGCGCAGTTCTATATTTTCAGTCTGCTGCATCAGATCATAGCTTAATAAAATCGCTGTAGGTTTTAATGTTTGGTAAATATCTTGAAAAAATAATGTTTTTTCTGCTACTGGTACAAAATGTGCTACCAGAATAGACAAAGCTGCGTCAAACTGTAAGTTTTCAGCCTGTGCTTGCTGAGCAAATTGATGCGTGTCTGCTTGTATAAAACGGACACGTTCAGGCCCTGCCACAGACTGAATATTTTTTTCGGCCTGTTGCAGCATACTTAAAGATGGGTCGATGGCAGTAAATTGCCACTGCGGATGTTGCTGCAGCAAATACTGCAATTCATAACCTGTGCCACAACCCACTACTAAAAGCTGTGCATTTTCAGGCAAATGACTACTTAAAATCGCATTGAGTTGCTGATGTACCAATTCATATCCAGGAATAAGTTTCCGAATATGACTGTCATAGCCTGCAACCACAGTTGCACTGTGAAAATCTTTTGCCATATCACATGATTCTTCTTTAATTTACTGACATTAAATATCTGAGTCTTTTTCAAGATCTGCTTAAGCCACAGCCATTGCATCTACCGACAATTCCGAAACGGTTGGCTTGGCACGTTCAGGCACTAAGCCTAATTTTTGGAACAATTGTTTGTCTTTGCCTTCGCCTGCGTTTGGTGTGGTCAAAAGCTTTTCACCTGAGAATAACGAGTTCGCACCTGCCATAAATGCCAACGCCTGATCTGAATCAGACAATGATTCACGCCCTGCAGATAAACGAATATAGCTGTTTGGCATGATAATACGTGCAACTGCAATGGTACGAATCCACTCAATCACATCCAGTTTTTCGACTTCAGCCAATGGTGTACCTTCAATCGGAACTAACATATTGATCGGCACAGATTCAGGATGTAACGGTAAAGTCGCTAATTCATGTAATAAACCAATACGGTCTTGGGTATCTTCACCTAAACCGACAATACCACCACTACACACTTTCATACCTGTTTGACGCACAATATCCAAAGTGTTTAAGCGATCATCAAAATAGCGGGTACTAATCACATTAGGATAATACTCACGCGATGTGTCTAGGTTATGGTTGTAATAATCTAAGCCTGCATCTTTTAAGCGTTCTGCCTGCGATTGGTTTAACATCCCTAAAGTCATGCAAGTTTCTAAGCCCAGAGCTTTGACTTCACGCACCATTTCCAGAACATAGGGCATATCGCGTTCATGCGGATTACGCCAAGCAGCGCCCATACAAAAACGTGAAGAACCTGATGCTAAAGCTTCTTTGGCTTCCTGAATGACTTTATCAACTGCAATAGGTTTTCAGCTTCAAGCTGTGAATCATAATGCGCAGACTGCGAGCAATATTTACAGTCTTCAGGGCATTTGCCTGTTTTAATAGACAATAAGGTACTGACTTGTACGGTATTGGCAGCAAAATGTTGGCGATGCACACGCTGTGCTTCAAAGACTAAATCCAGAAAAGGCTGTTCATATAACTGCTGAATTTCTTCTCGAGTCCAATCATTGCGTACGGTCATTATTTTCATCCTTGATTATCACGCATCATGCTTAAACTTGTGCCATCTTTTATTAAGCCGAGCATGCGATATATTTTTAGTGTGATTATTCCTGTATAGAGTATCCCTTTATCTCTGCGTGAGAAATAAAGGGTGTGTGCTGACAAAATTAAAAGGTCGATCTTGCAGCAGTAAATAGCTGAAATAATGCCTTAAGCAATTTCCTTTAAATTTAATTCTTCACGCATAAATTCACGTAATTTAAATTTCTGTGCCTTGCCTGAAGCGGTCATTGGAAATTCACTAAAGAAGCGCACATAACGTGGGACTTTATTGTGTGAAATGTGTTCTGCACAGTATTGGCGAATTACCTCTTCGGTACATTCATGGTGTTCATGCAAAATAATACAGGCACATAGTTCTTCACCATAACGATGATCTGGCACGCCAATTACTTGCACATCGCAGACCGCATCGTGAGTATATAAGAAATCTTCAATTTCTTTCGGGAACAGGTTTTCACCGCCACGAATCACCACATCTTTAATGCGACCTTTGATTTTTACAAAGCCTTCATCATCCATTTCTGCAATGTCGCCTGTGTGCATCCAACGTGCAACATCAATGACTTCTTGGGTTTTGTCATGTTCATCCCAGTAACCCAGCATGACTGAATAACCACGCACACACAATTCTCCTAACTGTCCGCGCGGCACGACTTTGCCTTCTTCATCGACAATTTTTACTTCCAGATGTGGATGTACACGCCCCACCGTACTGACTCGACGTTCCACCGAATCTTCAGTCGAACTTTGTGCGCTCACAGGCGCTGTTTCGGTCATGCCATAACAAATGGTGATTTGCGCCATGTGCATACGGTCGATGACGCGTTGCATAATTTCCTGCGGACACGGACTGCCTGCCATAATGCCTGTGCGCAAGCTAGATAAATTAAATTCATCAAACTGTTCATGCTCTAAAATGGCAATAAACATGGTCGGTACGCCGTAAGCAGCTGTACATTTTTCTTGCTGAATAGCTTTTAAGGTATCGAGCGGGTTAAACACTGCCGATGGATAGACCATGGTTGAACCATGTGTGATACACGCTAAATTGCCCATCACCATACCAAAGCAGTGAAACAGCGGTACGGAAATACAAACACGGTCTTGTGGACTTAAATGAATTGCTTCTCCTACAAAGTAACCATTATTTAAAATGTTGTTGTGGGTCAGCATAGTGCCTTTCGGATTGCCCGTCGTGCCTGAGGTAAATTGAATGTTAATGGTTTCATCGAACTGCAACTCACTGGCAATGTGTTGCAGTTTTTTCAGCATGTGGGTGGTTGGAGCAGTCAATAAATCCTGAAAACGATGCATTCCTGTATGTGCTTGATCATCAATTTTAATCACATGCTTTAAATGCGGTAAACGCTTGGCGTTGAGGACTTTATTGTCTGCCTGACACAGCTCTGGGGCAATTTTCGTTAAGATGTCCTGATAGTTGGTACTTTTAAACTGCGATGCAATTACCAAACCTTTACAGGAAACTTTGTTGAGCACAAATTCCAGTTCATTGCTTTTATAGGCTGGGTTTAAATTCACCAAAATCACCCCTGCCTTAAAGGCTGCGAATTGAGTGATCGTCCATTCCACACAATTCGGAGACCAAATGGCAAGGCGGTCACCTTTTTTAAAACCGAGTTTTAACAAACTACAGGCAAAGGCATTGACCTGTTGCTGTAGTTGCTTATAGGTCAGACGCACATTTTGATGCACGCTTACCAAAGCATCCTGATCTGCATATTGCTGGCAAGCCTGATCAAACTTTTCACCAATGGTCATGCCTAACAAAGGCTGATTACTGGTGCCATAGGCATAACTTAACCGTACTTGTGTCATTGAATCGATCTCCTTGATTCTTTGTAATTCTGTTTTCCATTATGACGACGATTACTTTTTGCCTGTTTTGTGCGTTGTTTTTACTACCCTCCCTGCTGTTTTCGCACTGCATTTACACAAAAGTCGGCAATTTGTTTGACAAAGTAATCTTTATAATTTTGATCAAACATCACATTGCGAGACGGGTTTAAAGGTTCAATCACTACAAAGGTCATGGAGCCAACCACACCTAAAGCAGCAGTGTTCAAATCTTCAAAATCAAACTCACCATTGACTTTTCCTTCAGCCAAAATTTCCTTGATGCTCTGTTTGATCAGTTGTTTACTGCGAAAACGCTCATGTTCCATTTCTGGGTCTACAGGCTCGAACATTAACGAATACGCCAATTGAGGGCTGTTCATCGCACGCTTCACAAAAGTGGTGACAGATTTTTGCAATTTTTGTTTTGCACTTAAATCTGACTTCGCAATGTGGTCCAAAATTTCGACCTCACGACGAATCGCATCCGATAAAACTTCAATCAAAATCTGACTTTTATTTTCAAAGTAGCGATACACCAAACCTGTAGATACGCCTGCGCGTTCTGCAATGGCTTGGATAGACGCTTCTTTAAAGCCCCCATGAGCAATAAGTTCACGAGCAGAATCTAAAATCGCCATGCGATTTTGTTCCATACGTTCCTGCATCAATGATGATCTTTTATAACTCATATCTTATTCTCAACCAGATAAAATGAATTGTAAATCATTTTGTGAATTTTAGTTCACTTTTTTAAATTTTCGATGTATGTTAGAACCTAAGCACAACAACAATGCTTGTTTTAGGAACAACAAATATAACCACAGGATGGATGAACACATGATTTTACAAAGCTTAGACTTCGGCTTAGATGAAACCTTAATCGCCCTGCGCGATTCAATCGCTGCTTTTTGTGCAAAGGAAATTGCACCCATTGCTCAACAGGTTGATCGTGATAACGAATTCCCTGCCCAGCTTTGGAAAAAATTTGGCGATATGGGCTTACTTGGCTTAACCGTGAGTGAAGAATACGGCGGCACTAACTTAGGCTATTTAGCTCACATCATTGCCATGCAAGAAATTTCTCGTGCATCAGCATCCATTGGCTTGTCTTACGGTGCTCATTCTAACCTATGTGTGAACCAAATTAAGCGAAATGGGACAGAAGAACAGAAGCAACGCTATTTGCCAAAACTGATTTCGGGCGATTACGTCGGCGCTTTGGCAATGTCTGAACCAAATGCAGGCTCAGACGTGGTCAGCATGAAACTGAAAGCCGAAGATAAAGGCGATCATTACTTGCTTAACGGCTCAAAAATGTGGATTACCAATGGCGGTGATGCCGATGTTTTGGTGGTGTATGCCAAAACTGACTTACAGGCAGGCGCCAAAGGTATGACTGCTTTCTTAATTGAAAAAACCATGTCAGGTTTTAGCCACGGCAGCCATTTAGACAAACTCGGGATGCGCGGCTCAAATACCTATCCATTGTTCTTTGACAATGTTGAAGTACCAAAAGAAAACGTCTTGGGCGGTGTGGGCAATGGTACAAAAGTACTAATGAGTGGACTGGACTATGAACGTGCAGTTTTAAGTGCAGGGCCGCTAGGCATTATGGATGCCTGCATGGATACCGTGATTCCTTATATTCATGAGCGTAAACAGTTTGGTCAGGCATTGGGTGAATTCCAGCTTATGCAAGGCAAAATTGCCGATATGTATTCGACTTGGTTGGCATGTAAAGCACTGGTCTATGCCGTTGGCGCAGAATGTGACAAAGCTGAACACAGCCGTAGTTTACGTAAAGATGCAGCCAGTGCCATTTTATACGCTGCCGAAAAAGCCACATGGATGGCAGGTGAAACCATTCAAACCTTGGGCGGTAATGGCTATATCAATGAGTTCTCTGCAGGACGTTTATGGCGTGATGCCAAACTCTATGAAATTGGTGCGGGTACTTCAGAAATTCGCCGTATGTTGATTGGCCGTGAATTGTTTAACGAAACTGCCTAAAAATAAATCACAAGAATAGACAAGGATGTTGGCATGAATCAATTACAGAGCAAAATTAATATTCGCAGCGACGAGTTTAAAAACAACCAAGCTGCGATGCAAAGCCTAGTCGATGACCTCAGAGAAAAAGTCCAAAAAATTGCTTTGGGTGGTGGCGAAACTGCACGCCAAAAACATTTAGACCGTGGCAAATTACTGCCACGTGAACGGATTGACCACCTGATCGATCCGGGTACTGCATTTATTGAAATTGGTCAGTTGGCCGCTTATCAGGTCTATCAGGATGATGTCCCTGCTGCGGGTGTAGTGGCGGGTGTCGGTCAAGTGAATGGCGTGACCTGCATGATCATTGCCAACGATGCCACAGTAAAAGGTGGAACGTACTATCCACTGACTGTGAAAAAGCATTTACGCGCACAGGAAATTGCCGAACAGAATCACCTGACTTGTATTTATTTGGTCGATTCTGGCGGTGCATATTTGCCGCTACAAGATGAAGTCTTTCCAGACCGTGATCATTTCGGACGCATTTTCTATAACCAAGCGCGTATGTCGAGCATGGGCATTGCCCAAATTGCCGTTGTGATGGGAAGTTGTACCGCAGGCGGTGCGTATGTCCCTGCCATGTCAGATGAAACCATCATTGTGCGTAATCAGGGGACAATTTTCTTGGGCGGCCCACCGCTGGTTAAAGCCGCAACAGGTGAAGTGGTTAGCAGCGAAGACTTGGGTGGTGGCGATGTACACACTCGCCTTTCAGGTGTAGCCGATCATTTGGCAGAAAATGATGAACATGCCTTGGCAATTGCCCGCAACATCGTTGCCAATTTAAATAAAAAGCCAAACCCGCAGCCTGAGCATATAGAAGCACCATTATTCGATGCCTCTGAACTGTATGGCATTGTTCCGACTGACGCGCGTAAACCGTTTGATGTACGTGAAGTGATTGCCCGTATTGTGGATGGTTCACGTTTTGATGAATTTAAAGCGCGCTTTGGCACCACATTAATTACAGGTTTTGCCAAACTATATGGTATGCCTGTCGGGATTATTGCCAACAACGGTATTTTATTTTCCGAGTCGGCACAAAAAGGCGCACACTTTATTGAACTATGCACCCAACGCAACATTCCCCTGTTATTTATTCAAAATATCACAGGCTTCATGGTTGGACGCCAATATGAAAATGAAGGCATTGCCAAAAATGGTGCCAAACTGGTGATGGCGGTTGCCACAGCCAATGTGCCTAAACTGACTTTGGTGATTGGCGGTTCTTTTGGTGCAGGTAACTACGGGATGTGTGGTCGTGCTTATTCACCACGTTTTATGTGGACATGGCCAAACTCACGTATTTCAGTGATGGGTGGCGAACAAGCATCGAGCGTATTGTCTACCTTAAAGCGTGATCAGATTGAAGCCAAAGGTGGTAGCTGGTCTGCAGAAGAAGAAGATCAGTTCAAACAGCCAATTCGTGAACAATACGAACGTCAGGGTCATCCATATTATGCGTCTGCACGCTTATGGGATGATGGTGTGATTGATCCAGCACAGTCGCGTGAAGTTTTGGCATTAAGTTTAGCCGCTGCCCTCAATGCACCCATCCAACCGACCAAATTTGGCGTGTTCCGCATGTAAGAGGTGACAAAATGGATTATCAGTTTTTACAGCTCGAACAGAACAACCAAGTGGCTACGGTTTGGATTAATCGTGCGGAATTGCATAACGCTTTCAATACAGAGGTGATTGAAGAATTACACGCCTGCTTTCAGGCACTGAATAGCCGTGATGATATTCGAGTGGTGATTTTGGCAGGACGCGGCAAAAGCTTTTCTGCAGGTGCAGATTTGAACTGGATGAAACAGGCAGGTCAAGCTTCTACAGCAGAAAATCAAGCCGATGCCCTGAAACTGGCGAAAATGCTGCAAAGTTTAGCGACGTTAAAGCAACCGACCATTGCCCGTGTACATGGCATTGCCTTTGGTGGAGGTATGGGTTTGGCAGCTGCCTGTGATATTTGCATTGCTAGCACCGATGCCAAGTTTGCAACCTCTGAAGTACGTTTAGGACTAGCCCCTTCGACCATTAGCCCTTATGTCATTCGTGCAATTGGCGCACGTCAGGCATCACGTTACTTTTTAACGGCAGAGCGTATTTCTGCAGAACAGGCACAGCAAATTGGTTTAGCGCATGAAGTCACTTCAGCCGAAGACTTAGACAGCAAAATTGATGAAATTGTGCAAGCCTTATTGCTTGGTGGCCCAGAAGCGCAACATGCTTCTAAACAACTGATTCAGATGGTTAATCATCAAGTTTTGACCGAAGATTTACTCCAACAAACTGCACAGCATATTGCACATGTTCGCCAAGGAACTGAGGCGAAAAATGGCTTAAATGCTTTTTTAAATAAACAAAGCCCGGCTTGGATCAAGACCACGGCAGAATAAAAGAAGGATCGCACGATGTTTGAAAAGATTTTAATTGCCAACCGTGGTGAAATTGCCTGCCGTGTAATTCGTACCGCAAAAAAACTTGGGATTGCGACTGTCGCGGTGTATTCAGATGCCGATGCGCAATCACAACACGTTAAACTGGCAGACGAAGCCATTTATATTGGTGAATCGCCTGCGGCACAAAGTTATTTGCAAGTTGAACGTATTATTCAGGCAGCCAAAAGCACAGGTGCACAAGCGATTCACCCGGGTTATGGTTTCTTATCTGAAAATGACCAATTCGCACTTGCCTGTAAAGACAACAATATTGTTTTTATTGGCCCGCCAGTTGAAGCCATTTTGGCGATGGGTCTAAAAGCAACCTCTAAAGCCTTGATGGAAAAAGCAGGTGTGCCACTAACTCCGGGCTACCACGGCAGCAATCAAGATGCGGCATTTTTAAAGCAACAAGCCGACAGCATTGGTTATCCTGTGCTCATTAAAGCCAGTGCAGGCGGTGGCGGTAAAGGCATGCGTTTAGTAGAACGCAGTGAAGACTTTATCAGCTCGCTCGCTTCATGTAAGAGTGAGGCACGTTCTAGCTTTGGCAACGAAGACGTGTTGATTGAACGCTATGTGATTCAGCCACGTCATATTGAAGTACAGGTTTTTGGCGATACGCACGGCAACTACGTGCATTTGTTTGAACGTGATTGCTCAGTGCAACGTCGTCACCAAAAAGTGCTTGAAGAAGCACCTGCACCAAGAATGCCAGAAGATAAACTCGAAACTATGCGCCAAGCCGCAATTGATGCCGCGCGTGCCGTGAATTACGTGGGCGCAGGTACAGTAGAGTTTATTGTGGAACAAGACGGCACTGCTTATTTCATGGAAATGAATACCCGCCTGCAGGTCGAACACCCCGTCACAGAAATGATTACAGGGCAAGACTTGGTTGAGTGGCAATTGCGAGTTGCTTTTGGTGAGCCATTGCCAAAACAGCAACATGAATTGCAAATTCATGGTCATGCCCTTGAAGCGCGTGTGTATGCCGAAGAACCAGAAAAAGGCTTTATTCCTGCCATTGGTCAAATCAGCTATCTGCATTATCCAGAGCAAAATGATGCCGTACGTGTCGATAGCGGGATTGTCGAAGGTGATGAAATCAGCACCTACTACGACCCAATGATTGCCAAACTGATTGTTTGGGGTAAAAACCGTGAAGCAGCATTAACGCAAATGCACCATGCTTTAGGTCAGTTCCACGTCGATGGTTTAGGCAACAACATTGCATTCTTGGATCGTTTGGTGCTGTGTGATTCCTTTAAACATGCCAATTTGGATACAGGGCTTATTCAACGTGAGGAAGCATTTTTACTTAACGCAAAACCTGAAGTCGCTACAGAAACTGTCGTTGCAGCTGCGTTAATTGATGTACTTTCTCGTATTCAAAACAACAAAGCGGCAAACAACGCGGTTTGGCAAAAAGACCACTTCTGGCGCTTAAATCAGCAAAGCGCCCACACAGTGCAATTACAGTGCAATGACCAAACACTCAAAATCCAGTTAAAACCATGCACTTCTGGTTTTGAGACTCACTACAATGGGCAAACGCTGAGCGTTCAAGGCGAGCTTTTGGATGCACATCGTCTACAGGTTTGTATCAATGGTCAGCAACAAAAAATAGCATTTAACCAACATGCGCAAGGCATCACCCTGTTCCAAAACGGTCAGCGTCATGTGTTTAGCTATGTACAAGCAAACTTTAACAGCGATGATCAACAAGACAATGCCAACAATCTGACTGCACCAATGCCGGGTGTAATCACCCAAGTTTTGGTGGCAGCCAATGCCCGTGTGAAAAAAGATGATGTACTGATGACACTGGAAGCCATGAAAATTGAATATTCAATTCGTGCGCCTTTCGATGGCATTGTGGCAAGTTCGTACTTCCAAGCGGGCGATCAGGTCAAAGCAGGCGATGAACTGGTTGAATTTGAAGCCTTGACGGAGGAAGTTGCATGACTGAATTTGTCAAAATTGTAGAGGTTGGCCCACGAGATGGTCTGCAAAATGAGAAAACGCCACTCACTTTGGCAGACCGTAAAAACCTGATTTTGGATTTAATGCAAACAGGTTTAAGCAGCATTGAGGTCGGTTCTTGCGTATCGGCCAAATGGGTACCGCAAATGGCAGACAGCGATGTGCTGTTTGCCAGCCTGCCACAAAACCCAAACATTCAATTCAGTTTACTGACCCCAAACTCAAAAGGTTTTGAGTCGGCTTTGGCGGTGGGTTGCAAAGAAGTTGCCGTGTTTACCGCCGCTTCTGAAAGCTTTACCCGAAAAAATATCAACTGTTCAATTGAAGAAAGTTTGGAAAAATTTAGCGATGTCATGCGTCAAGCCAAAGCGCACAACATTCGCGTGCGTGGTTATGTATCTTGTATGGTGGACTGTCCTTATGAAGGCGCAATTGACCCGAAACAAGTCGCAAAAGTCACACAGCAATTATTGGACATGGGCTGCTATGAAGTGTCTTTGGGTGAAACCATTGGTACAGCAACCCCTGACCGTGTGCAAAAAGTCTGGGATGCATGTTTGGCAGAGGTCGATGCCAAAGTTTTAGCAGGTCATTTTCACAATACTTACGGCATGGCGATTGCCAATATTTATCAATCGCTCTTACAAGGCATTCGTGTATTTGATTCATCCATTGCTGGTTTGGGTGGCTGTCCGTATGCCAAAGGTGCATCGGGCAATGTGTCTACCGAAGACTTGTACTATTTACTGTCCAAGATGGGTTTTGAAACAGGTGTGCGGTTAGAGCCGCTGATGCAAGCCAGTCGCAACATCAGCAATATCTTACAGCGTGATAATCCATCTCACTATGCCAATGCCTACTGGCAAAAGGTTTGTGCTTAAAACCCATTTCATCCTCAATAGCATTGGAACATAAGCAATAAGGATGGCAACAACACAACATGGCAAGTGAATGCCGTGCAGAGAATAAAGAGGTGACAAATGTCCAATAAAGTATATGACAGCGCACAAGCTGCATTAAATGGCGTGGTTCAAGATGGGCATACCTTGGCGGTGGGTGGTTTTGGTTTATGCGGTATTCCTGAAGCCTTGATTGCTGCGTTAAAAGATACAGGTGTGAAACAGCTGACTTGTATTTCCAACAACGCAGGGGTCGATGGTTTTGGTTTAGGCTTATTGCTTGAAACCAAACAAATTAAAAAAATGATTTCATCTTATGTCGGCGAAAATAAAGAATTTGAACGCCAGTTTTTAAGCGGTGAACTGGAAGTTGAACTTACCCCGCAAGGCACACTGGCAGAAAAATTACGCGCAGGCGGTGCGGGTATTCCTGCATTTTTCACCCCAACAGGTGTAGGCACTGTCATTGCAGAAGGCAAAGAAGTCCGTGAATTTAACGGCAAAGATTATATTTTAGAAGAATCTTTGACTGCAGATGTCGCTTTGGTCAAAGCCTACAAAGCAGATAAAGCGGGTAATCTTATTTTCCGTAAAACAGCACAAAACTTTAATCCTGTTTGTGCTATGGCAGGCAAAATCACCATTGCCGAAGTTGAACAAATCGTTGAAATTGGCGATTTAGACCCCGACGAAATCCACTTAGCTGGTATTTATGTGAACCGCATTGTCCTCAATGCAAGCCCAGAAAAACGGATTGAACAAATGACTTTAAAGGCGGAGGCTTAAGACATGGCTTGGACGCGTAATCAAATGGCGCAGCGCGCTGCACAAGAATTAGAAGATGGTTTTTATGTCAATTTAGGCATTGGCTTACCCACACTGGTCGCCAATTATATTCCTGAACATATCAATGTCTGGTTACAGTCCGAAAATGGCTTGCTTGGCATTGGTGAGTTCCCAACTGCCGAAACTGTAGATGCCGACCTGATCAATGCAGGTAAACAAACTGTGACAGCGCGTAAAGGTGCGGCTTTTTTCTCTAGCGCAGATTCCTTTGCCATGATTCGTGGCGGGCATGTCAATATCGCTATTTTAGGGGCAATGGAAGTTTCTGAACAAGGCGATCTTGCCAACTGGATGATTCCCGGCAAGAAAGTTAAAGGTATGGGCGGTGCAATGGATTTGGTTGCAGGCGTACAAAAAGTTGTAGTGCTGATGGAACATTGTGCCAAAGATGGTACGCCTAAAATTGTATCGCAGTGCAGTTTGCCACTCACAGGTAAAGCGGTGGTGCATCGTATCATTACCGACTTAGGCGTGCTTGATATTACTCCACAAGGCGTAAAGTTGATTGAACTTGCACCCGATGTCAGTTTTGATGAAATTCAAAAAGTCACAGGTGTTGCCTTACAAAAAGTCGCAGCTTGATGAATTTATCTCGAGTGAATAACCCTCTCCTTTGCAAGTTTTGATGCACTGCTTTAAAACTTAATACAAGGGAGAGGGTTTGTTTTGACTTTCATACTTTCCCACTCAACTTATTCAATCTACTCAACAAATCACTAATTTATAAAACTATTCCTCAAACCAAAGAGCATTCAAAAATTACTTTCAATTTCGATATTTGCACGATACTTCGGCACTGATCTGCAATAAAAAAAGCCTTCACTTTGCAAAGTGAAGGCTCAATACAAGTTTAATCTTACAAGAAAATAAACCTGTTTAAGATTGAGGCGTCTTTTGCTCTACCACGCCTGCATCTTCCACACTACGCACTGTGCCTGTATCTACATTCAAGACTTCAAACTCAATCCGGCGGTTTTTAAACTGACCCTCTGGGGTTGCATTTGCTGTAATCGGCTGCTCTGAACCAAAACCAATGGCTTGCAATTGACCCGGATTTACACCACGTGATACTAAATAATCGACCACTGCTTGCGCACGTTGTTGTGACAAAGTTTTGTTGGCATTGGCATCACCTACGGCATCGGTATGCCCTTTCACGGTTAATTGCACTTGTGGCGCGCGCTGCATCAATACCGCAGCCTGATCTAAAATAGACTTATTGGCTGCTGGAATTTCAGTCGATGCAGAATCAAAATTAATGATTTGCATATTGAGTGCCGTCGCAATATCCAAAGCTTGAATATTGTCAGGATTAATTGCAGCCAAAGCCTGCTCGGCATTGCTAATACTGCTGGTTACAGCCTGATTAACATCGGTTACTGTAGTTTCTGCAGGTTGCTGAGTCACTACAGTCATGTTTTTAGCCAATGGACGAATTTGACTGGCTAAACGCTCTGCATCGGCAGGGTTCGCGGCTTGAATAGACAGTTGATTACCCACCCAGTTTAAATTGACATTCGGTACACCTTTCAGCATTTTTAAAACGCTTGGAATCACGTCCTGATCAATAAATTCCGAATGATAGTTGGCAAAATTTTCTGCACCACAACCTGTTGGATGATTGAAAATTTGCTTCACTTCATTCTGCAGAATTTCCATATAGCTTGGATTATTCAGCAAAATTTGACAGGTCACCAAATTACCATCACTGCCTGTACTGACTTGCAACATTGCAGCCTGATTTGCTGCCACTTGGGTCTGTGTGGTTGCAGGCGCTTGGTTGCGGTCACTACATGCACGGAATAAAAATGCCAATAAACCAATTAAAATAATTAAAGCTAAAATTGGCAATAACCACGAACGGCGTTCTTCTACTGGCTCAGTCACAATGACTTCAGGTGCTTGATGTACGGTTTGGCCCGCAGCATTATTTACCCCCAAAGCAGCCAATAATGCTGTTGCCCACTGCGGTAAAGCCGCCTGAATTGAATCTAAATTGTTTTGCAGTAAATGCTGAATTGCAACTGGGTCAGATGAACCTGCCTGATTTTCCAAAAAGTTTAAACTTGGTGCAATTGAACGATTCAGGGTGTTTTCAATTTCGGTTTGCGGTGCTGTGCCGCTGACCAAATCTAAAAACTGCTGTTTTAAAGATAGATTTGAACCAAATACATCGCCCACACGTGGATTCAGTTGTCGCAGCAGATTGTCAATCAGTTCAGGTCGTGAATTTAAAATAGACAATAAAATGGGATAAAAACTATTTAATGCCTGATTTTTTTCAAGCAAATGCTGGGTTTCCCCTTCCAATACAATGGATGACACACTTTGTTTGAGCAAGTCTATAAAATCTGTTTGCATATATATGCCCTCTTTTTTGTCTTTGTTTTCAAGTTGTTTTTTAGTGTATATGCTTAAAATTTAAACAAATGTAATAAATTGTGGTGTTTTGATTTTGTTGTGAAATTTGAGTCAACGGAATGTAGAGTCTCTTCTTCGATTTTCTATTTGGGGATTGTTAAAATTCAATAAAAAAGCCAGCCGAAGCTGACTCTTATTTAAACTTGAAAATAAAATATCAATCAGAGCATATTAAGCAGTAAAGACGCGTACTGCTTTGCCTTTTACAACTTGATTAATCAAAGGCGTATTTTTGCCTTGTGACACAATCGTTTCTTTGTTCAGTGTCCATTCCACTTCTGGATCAACCAAGACCCAACCCGCTTCCTGTTCCCAACGACTTTGCATTTTTGCCACACGCGCAGGTGCAAGTGTCACTTTTTCTACCCATTCCAATGGACTGAACAGACCTTCCTGAATCAGTTGAATCCCAAATGGAATATAAGTATCAAATGCAGTAAAACCTGACAAAGTATCTGCAAATGGTGCCATTTTTGCAGAGCTATTTAACGGCTCATGATGAGTACAAATCGCATCAATCACACCATCTTTTACACCTTGACGCAGTAATGCTTTGTCTTGCTCTGAGCGCAGTGGCGGACGTACATGCGCTAACGAGTTAAAACCATCAATAATTTGATCGGTTAAATGCAGTTGATGCATCGCAACATCACAAGTGACAGGTAAACCTTTGGCTTTAGCTTGTTGAATCAATTCAACTGATGCACCACAAGACAATAAGCCAAAATGCGCACGTACACCTGTGGCTTCAATCATCAGCAAATATTTGGCAATCGCTACGGTTTCTGCCAAAGTTGGAATCATAGGCAAGCCCTGACGCGATGCAATAAAACCTTCATGCACACAGCCATCTTTAGCAATTTGCGGTTCTTCGGCATAGAACACCACGGTCATGTCCAAACCTGCAGCATATTCCAGTGTGCGAATCACGACATCATCATCTTCAAAAGGTGCATTGGCATTGGACACTGCACTACAGCCGCCTTTTTTCAGTCCCGCCATATTGGCAGGCTGCTTGCCGTTTAAACCTTGAGTTTGTGCACCAATCACTTCTAAATAAATGCCACCATCCAACATGGCTTTTTCGACCAAACCATGAATGAGTGCACCGTTGTCTTGCACGATTGGTTTAGAATCGGGTGGCGTAAATAAGTGCAGAATTCCGTTTTCACGTGCGGCCTTGCCTTCAGATTTGAGCGTGCCATGTTGTTGCTGACCAGGTTCACGTAAACGTGCGCATAAATCGACCATAGTTGGCATGAGCCATTGACCTTGGGCATCTATGCTTTCGCTAATATCTGCACTTTCTGCAACCAACTTGCCATTTTCAAGATATACCGTTTGTACGCGGTCAATTTGCTGGATTGGGTCAAGCACACGTACATTTTCAATTTTTACAATCGCCATGACTTTTTCCTTATACCGCAATCGCGTCAATCAAACCTTGTTCTTGCAATTGACCTTGCATCGCCAAGGCCAATACCGCCATACGTACCGCAATACCGTTGGTTACTTGATTTAAAATCACCGATTGAGGCCCATCGGCAATGCTTGAATCAATTTCGACACCACGGTTCATTGGACCAGGATGCATCACAATACAGTTTGGTTTTGCAAGCGCCAAACGCTCTTTGTTTAAACCGTACATTTTGTAGAATTCGGCTTGTGAGGCAAGTGCTGGCGAATCAATACGTTCATTTTGAATACGCAGGGTGATAATCACGTCGCAATCTTTAATGCCTTCTTCCATTTTGTTAAATAAACGCACGCCTGCGCCATATTCATCAAAACCGTAGGGCAACAAGGTGTTCGGTGCAATCACGCGAATGTCTTTACAGCCCAGTGTTTGCAAGGCAGCCACATCGGAACGCGCCACGCGTGAATGTTTGATATCACCAATAATCGCAACACTTAATTCTTCATAAGGTCGTTGGGTTTCACGGCGAATGGTCAGCACATCCAACATCGCTTGCGTTGGATGTGCATGACGGCCATCACCCGCATTAATAATGGCAACCTTTGGGCAAACCGTTTTAGCAATAAAATGTGCTGCACCTGAAGATGAATGACGCACCACAAAAATGTCAGCAGCCATCGCCTCTAAGTTCCACAAAGTGTCACGCAAAGTTTCACCTTTAGAGGTACTTGAACGGGCAATATCAATATTGAGTACATTGGCAGAAAGACGCTTGGCTGCGGCTTCAAATGTGGTGCGGGTACGAGTAGAGTTTTCGAAGAACAAATTCATCACCGTGCGCCCTTCGAGCAAATTATTGGTGATCAGTTGGTTTTGTTCATTGAAAAAGGACTGTGCTGTGTCCAGAATTTGGGTGAGGGTTTCTTTGGAAAGACCTTCGATGGTTAAAAAGTGTTTTAAATGCCCATCTTTATTCAATTGAATCTGGCTCGGAGTATGCAATGCCGCCAAATGCATGAGAGATTCCTTATACGTTAAGTTAACGCATTATACAGAAATTGATTTGGCAAAGCAGTGTAACTTGGCATGATTTAGTCAAAAGAAACTTATGATTTTAAAAATTAAGTCATGCAGACTCATCTACACTTTCTTTCATGCTTAATACTCTACAAAGCGATGTGAAAGGATGGCATTTATATTTAACTGCTCTGCTAGCCAATCATCTTGATATGAGCTTGATGAACATCTGGTGGGTCAATCTTCGTCTACAACTGCCTACGCAACCTTCAGGCTATGTAGGCATAGTCTGTACAATTCACCGTTTAACGCAATGCCCCTATATAATGATGGGACACCTGCGCCCGATAAATTTCTTCAGCTGTAGGTTCAGTCAAGTCATCTATATTTTCTATATTTTCTACTGCATCTAATTGCTGCGCTTCAGTCTGTGGCGACGTTATTTCTGCATCAGCATCCATTAAGTTAGCCAATATACTGTTTAAGCGCAGCGCATAACGGCACAATTCCTCATCGTGTGTAGCGAGCGCCAATTGCAGCACAGCACGTGCATAGTCTGAATTTTCAACCAGATACATGACATCAATCACACGTCCACTGACCCGTCTTAATCGCGTATAAATTAAAGTGGCAACTGAAAAAATCTCGTTATTTGCTGTTAAAGCCTGTGCCGTGTTTAAAGTAGCCGTGGTCATTTAAATATTCCCCTTATCGCTTCATTGTTGTTTTGCAGTGTTTGATGCTCATCTGCAAAATGTTCACCATCACAACAATGTATGAGCAAAATACATACCAATCATGTGAATATTCAGGTTTTTATTTTTCCGCAATACAATCACTCAAAATTTTTTAGAGATGTCATTACATCCTCATTGCCTTTTTAGAAAAAAACAGTAAAAATGCCCTGAAGCTCTTCAAACCTAGACCTTTAAAATTCTGCGCGATTCACGCTAAATCACTAAGTTTTCCAACACAAAATACGTTAAAATAGCCGATTGCTGAATTGCTTTTGGAAATTTTCATGAATTCGAAACCCCGTCTTTCTACATATTGGGTCACCTGTGCAGATGGACTTGAAACCTTATTGCAAGAAGAAATGCAAGGTTTAGGTATTCAAAATATCGAACGTTTACCGGGTCGTTTAATTTTCAAAGGCACACTCGAAAATGCCTATCGTGTCTGCATGTGGTCACGTTTAGCCTCACGTGTCCTTACACCAATTCACACACACGAAATTGAATTTAGTCACGACGCGCGCGATGTAGCCGAAGAGCTTTATGAAGGTGCGCTGAGCTTTGACTGGTCACTGATTTTTGCACCACAAAGTACTTTTGCAGTGCGTTTGCATATAGAGCGTGACATTAAAGTGAACAGCCAATTTGCGACCTTGCGCGTTAAAGATGGTGTGGTCGATTCATTTATGGATGCAGTGGGCAAACGTCCAAGCATTGACATCAAACAGCCTGAAATTACCTTATACGTGTTGGCAGGTAAAAAAGAACATACATACTGCCTAGATTTATCTGGCGATTCACTGCATAAACGCGGCTATCGTCGTTTTATGACCGATGCCCCAATTAAAGAAAACCTTGCCGCAGCGATTCTGCAAAAAGGTCAATTACAACAAATTCAACCCGACATTATTTTAGACCCAATGTGTGGTTCGGGTACGTTTATTATTGAAGCATTGATGATGCTGACTGACCGTGCACCGGGTTTGGTACGTCGTTTCGGTTTTAACGGTTGGCAAGGTCACGACCATGAATTATGGATGAGCATTAAAGCAGAAGCGGCTGAACGCCATCAAACTGCATTACAACAACCATTGCCAAAATTTTATGCTTTCGATGCCGACTGGGAAGCAGTCAAAGCCACCAAGCAAAATATTATTGCAGCAGGTTTTGAAAGTCTGCTCGATCAGATTCAAATTGAAGAACGTACTTTGGCTGACTGGCCCGACTTTCAAGCCGAAGGTAAAAAGGCCTTTATTGTAACCAACCCACCTTATGGTGAGCGTTTGGGCGATAAAGCCTCGAACCGTGCCTTATATTTGGGTCTGTCTGCCCTCTTGCAAAAGCATTTCCCAAATCAAAAAGCAGCCGTCATTGCAGCCCAAGTTGAACAAGCCGATGTGTTGGCTTTCAATGACCCGCAAATTTTACGTTTGATGAACGGTAAACTGCCAATTTATGTCCGTTTTGGTACGATCAAACCTGCAACATTCGCACGCCCATTCTTAGCAGATTGGCAACCGCAACAGTTTGAACCCATTGAAGGCGCAGAAGATTTCACCAACCGTTTGCAAAAAAACATGCAGAGCCTGAAAAAATGGGCGGTGAAAGAAAATGTGCATTGCCTGCGTTTATACGATGCAGACTTACCTGACTTTAATGTCGCAGTCGATTTATACGGCGACCGTTTGCACGTGCAGGAATATGCGCCGCCGAAAAAAATTGATCCTGAAAAAGCCAAAAAGCGTTTTAACCTTGCCTTACAAGCCATTCGCGCTGTCACAGGTTTAGGGCGCGATGCGGTATTTATTAAAACCCGTGCCCGTCAGGAAGGTAAAAACCAGTACACCAAACAAAGTACCGCCTCGAAGCGTTTTATTGTGCAAGAAGGTCAGGCTAAAATTTTGGTTAACCTCACCGACTACCTAGATACAGGCTTGTTCCTTGACCATCGTCAAATGCGTTTACGTATTGCCAAAGAAGCACGTGGCAAGCACTTCCTGAATTTATACAGTTATACCTCAACTGCAAGTTTACATGCCGCGCTTGGCGGTGCAGCAAGTACCACCAGCGTCGATTTATCCAATACTTATTTGAATTGGTCTAAAGAAAACTTTGTATTGAATGGTTTAACGGTAGACCATGCCGATGAACAACATCAATTCTTTGCCAGTGATTGTTTTGAATGGCTCAAAGAAGGTCATGAACAATATGATCTGATCTTTATTGACCCACCAACTTTCTCAAACTCTAAAAAGTTCTACGGAACATTTGACGTACAACGCGACCACGTTTCTTTAATTAAGCGTGCCATGAACCGCTTAACCACAGGCGGAACGCTGTACTTCTCCAACAACTACCGTGGTTTTGAAATGGATGAAGAAATTGAAGCCATGTTTGATGTGCAGGAAATTAGCCATGAAACCATTGGGCAAGATTTCAAACGCAACACCAAAATCCACCGTGCTTGGAAAATTCAGCACCCGCCTGTTTAAATAAACGATATGGCAATACAACAAAGCCTGTTCATTTGAACAGGCTTTGTTTTATCGTAGATCAGTATCTAGATTATTGACCAGTTAAAAACTTCTTTTCACCATATTGATAATGCATCGACAGTTTAAATTCATCACCATCACGTTGAATTTGCTGATTGCTTTGCATCGCACTGAGTATCTGTTCCAACTCTTGATCAGACATGCTTTTACCTGCAGCATTCATATAATTATTCATAATGGTTTTGACCACTTGCTTGTTAAAACTCACATCGGTTTGCATTTCCAATAAACTTGGGAACATTTTCGCTAAGCCTTCTACAGTGGTTTGATGCCCTGGCATCACTTTACCAACCAAATCTGCCCGAATACTGCCTGTGCCTAATTTCAACTGATTCTTCTTGGATTCGAACTGAAAGCCCTCATTAATCACAGCCAACAAGGCTTGTTGAACTTCTTTCTCAAAGTTTTCCGCTTCTAGGCATGAGTTGTTTTGTTTTTGCACAATATCAAGAAACGTCTGCATTTTACTGCGCTGCAAGTTTTTAACATCCCAATTCACTTGCAGGTCTTGCATGGCAGGCACATTATTTAAACCTAACTCGGCAATTTTAAATTTCGATTGAATATCTACCGTGCGCTCATGCAGTTGAGTATCCATACGCCAACTGAAGTCTTTCATTTTGCCTGAACCCACTGCTTTTGGGTCTTGACGCTGCATTTCTGCAATACTGAATTGGAAATAGCCTGGCTCTAAAGACTGCACATTCAAAGCCTGATTGGTTTTAAACTGCATGCCTTTTACTTGAAGATGTCCAGATTGATCCAGCACCGTCAATTGAGGCACATCAAAACTCATATTTACAATTTTCTGCTGCCCCTGACTTTGTTTCGCCTGAAACTCAATCTGCATAGGAGAAAATTTAGCTTCAAGTCCTGCTTCTTTTTTCTCTATAGCAGGTATGCTCAATTTCGTGGTCGATACACCCAACCAATTCACTTGCGTTGTCACATTTAGAGGCTGCTGAAAGAACTCGGAAAATTGTCCCTGCCCTTGTTCCAGATTCATTTTAGAATCAATTTGGTAACCTTTCCATGTCCGCTGAATTTGATCTTGTCCGTGAAACACCAGTTTTTCTTTAGCATTACATGGGTCTGCAATAATGGTCATTTTCCATTTGGCAGTACCTGTTAAAGTCCCCATGTCGTAGTCCGTATATTGGACGCTCACATTGGGTATAGGATTTAAATTTTGTTGATAATGCTCACGCAGGCTCTTATCTGCATATAAATTTCCTGCAGTGACAGCTCCTGCCAACACTGCAACCCCCATTCCACCCCATACTATTTTTGACATAGATTCTGCTCAGAATTTATCTATTCTTATTGAACAATAAATTATAATTAATCTTCTTTAAAAAAGATAATTGTTTTGCAAATAAATCACTTAAATATAATATTCATCACAAAATATTAAAAATAGCTGTCATTTTTTACCAAAAATTTTACTTATGTGACCTAAATTGTCAGTCATAAAAAACCCAGCCGAAGCTGGGTTTCTTAAAAGTTGCTTACACATAGCCAATTAGCTGAGTTTCATTTTTTCAAACAGCAAATGACCATTTTCAGCTTTAATTAAAATCGTATCACCCGCAACAAAGTCACCTGCGAGGATTTTTTGCGCCAATGTGTTTTCCACTTGTTGCTGAATTGCACGTTTCAATGGACGCGCACCGTAGACTGGGTCAAAACCTGCTTCAATCAATTGATCAAATGCAGTATCGTCTATCGACAAGCTCAAGTCGCGTTCGCTTAAACGCGCACGTAAACGATCCAATTGAATATCGGCAATGCCACGAATTTGTGCTTTTTCCAGTGAATGGAACACCACCAACTCATCAATACGGTTAATAAACTCAGGGCGGAAATGTTGTGAAACTGCGGCCATGACCACGGTACGCACTTCTTCACGTGTTGGATTGTCACCCAATTCACGTACTTCGTGTGAACCCAAGTTAGAAGTCATCACAATTACAGTGTTCTTAAAGTCCACCACGCGACCTTGCGAGTCGGTTAGGCGTCCATCATCCAACACCTGCAACAAGATGTTAAATACGTCTGGATGGGCTTTTTCCACCTCATCAAACAGCACCACACTGTACGGTTTACGACGTACTGCTTCGGTTAATACACCACCTTCTTCATAACCGACATAGCCTGGAGGCGCACCGACCAAACGGCTGACCGAGTGTTTTTCCATAAATTCAGACATATCAATCCGAATCATGGCGTCATCGCTGTCAAACAAGAAGTTCGCTAACGCTTTGGTCAATTCTGTTTTACCTACCCCTGTTGGGCCAAGGAACAGGAACGAACCACTTGGACGGTTAGGATCAGACAAACCTGCGCGTGAACGACGTACCGCATTCGACACCGCCACCACAGCTTCATCTTGCCCCACCACACGGTTATGCAAGAAATCTTCCATGTGTAGCAATTTTTCACGTTCACCCTGCAGCATTTTCGATACAGGAATGCCCGTTGCAGCACTCACGACTTCAGCAATTTCATTGTCCGTAACTTTGTTACGCAATAATTTTGGTTCTTCTTTCTCTTCAACCAACTCATCTTGTGCCAGTTGTTTTTCCAACTCAGGAATCACACCGTATTGTAAACGTGACATTTCCGCCAAGTCATTTTCACGCTGCGCTTTTTGCAATGCCATACGTGCCTGATCAAGCTGAGTCTGAATTTGCTTAGTGCCTTCAACCAAGGTTTTTTCCGCTTTCCAAACTTCTTCCAAATCATTGTATTCATTTTGAACTTCAATAATTTGTTTTTCCAGATGTGCAACTTCAGCACGGCTGCCTGCATCTTCATCTTTCTTCACGGCTTCAAGTTGCAGTTTTAATTGAATTAAACGGCGCTCTAATTTATCTAAGGCTTCAGGCTTAGAATCTAGCTCCATTTTAATCCGTGACGCTGCCTCATCCACCAAATCAATTGCCTTGTCGGGAAGTTGACGGTCAGTGATATAACGGTGCGACATTTTAGCGGCGGCAATAATCGCCGAATCTAAAATTTTAACCCCGTGGTGCACTTCGTAGCGTTCTTTCAGACCTCGTAAAATTGCAATGGTGTCTTCTACACTTGGCTCATCGACCAATACTTTTTGGAAACGACGCTCTAAAGCCGCATCTTTTTCAATATATTGACGATACTCATCTAAAGTAGTGGCACCGACGCAGCGCAATTCGCCACGCGCCAATGCAGGTTTCAACATATTGCCTGCATCCATGGCACCATCGCCTTTACCTGCACCCACAAGTGTGTGTAATTCATCAATAAATAAGATGACTTCACCTTCTTGTTTCGCCAAGTCTTTTAAGACCGCTTTTAGGCGTTCTTCAAACTCACCGCGATATTTCGCACCTGCCAACAATGAGCCCAAATCTAAAGATAAAACACGTTTACCTTTTAAGCTTTCTGGCACTTCACCATTCACAATACGCTGAGCCAAACCTTCAACAATCGCAGTTTTACCCACACCAGGTTCACCAATGAGTACTGGGTTGTTTTTGGTACGGCGTGACAACACCTGAACGGTACGGCGAATTTCATCATCACGACCAATTACAGGGTCTAGCTTGCCCGCCAACGCACGTTCGGTTAAATCGATGGTATATTTATTGAGTGAGTCACGTTGATCTTCGTGATTATTGCTCATGACTTTTTCATCCCCTCTAATTTTGTCAATCACGCTACGCAAACTATCTGAGGTCACGCCTACACTGTTCAGTAGTGTTTTGGTCGCGCCCACTTCGGTCAAACCCAGCATCAACCAATCGGTTGACAAGAACTCATCACCTGCTTTTTGGGCAAAACTGTCAGCCAAATTCAAGGCTTTAACCGCATCTGGACTTAAGTTGATATCGCCTGTTGGATTGGCCAAAGTCGGTGCATCAGCAATCGCTTGCTGTAATTTGCTTTGCAAATCACGTAGGTTTGCGCCTGCTTGTTGTAATAAACTGACATTGGAAGCTTCTTCGAGCAAAGTCGCCAATAAGTGAATGCCTTCAATGGCAGTATGATCTTTCCCTATCGCGAGAGATTGGGCATCGGATAAAGCTTGCTGTAGGCGGTTGGTAAACTTTTCAAAACGCATTCTTGTTATTCCTCACAACAAATTGTGTACTTGATGGATATATGGGAACGCAGGCGTAAATTTCAATTAAATTTTTTATATATTTTTCAAAATCTTAATTAAAATTAACGGTTAGATTTCAATTATAATATTGGACTGATTAAAGTAAATTTCAAGTTTAATCTGGTAATTTTTTTATAGTGAGTTGAATTATTGACATACACTTGTATATCAACAAATTAAAGGCTTCTGATTATTATTCATGCAAATAGAAATATTTAGTTACAATGATTGGCAAATATACCAACCATTGTATGACCTATCAGTCAACGCTTAATCTTGTTCAATAATTTCAAAATCATGGCTAATTTCAACACCACCATCAGATAGCATTTTACTGGCAGAACAGTACTTTTCTGCTGAAAGTTCAACCGCCTTCGCAACCTGCTTTTCCTTGACAGCCTTGCCTTTGACCACAAAATGCAAATGAATTTTGGTGAACACGGCAGGGATGCTATCGGCACGTTCTGCTTTTAACTGACATTCAACATGCGTCACTTCTTGGCGTGATTTCTTTAAAATAGTCACAATATCGAATGAAGCACAACCACCAAGTCCCATTAAGATTAACTCCATAGGACGTGGACCACGGTTTTCACCGCCATATTCTGCAGATCCATCCATCACCACAGAATGACCACTTTCTGATTTGGCTTCAAAAGCAACGTTCTCTAACCACTGAACACTTGTTTGCATTGCAACTACCTAAAAAAAACTATAAATTGACACGGGTATTTGTACACTAACATAACTTGAGTTGATAAGGAATTTCATCTCTACTGTGTGACAAGTTCAGACTAGGTCTTGTGCGATCTATTATTTATCCATTTTCGGAACCGTTAGCATGACTTCAAACTTTTCACAGCTGAGCACTGATGCATTGTCCCCTGGACAACTGCCTGACTCAGTCAAAGCATTATTAAAACGTGCATACATCAACCGTTATCCAAAACGGACAACTATTGTTGATGCAGGGACTGAATCTAAATCGTTATATTTGATTTTAAAAGGTTCAGTATCAATTATTCTTCGCGAAGATGATGATCGCGAAATTGTTGTGGCATATTTGAATCCAGGCGACTTTTTTGGGGAAATGGGTCTGTTTGAATCGAATCCACAACGTACTGCAGAAGTTCGTACTCGTGATGTCTGTGAAATTGCAGAAATTACTTATGAAAACTTCCACGAACTCAGCAAACAATATCCTGACTTAAGCTATGCCGTTTTTGCACAGCTGGTACGTCGTTTAAAAAATACTACACGTAAGGTAACTGACCTTGCCTTTATAGATGTGTCTGGTCGTATTGCACGTTGTTTGATTGACCTTTCTGCACAGCCAGAAGCTATGATTTTACCAAATGGTCGTCAGATTCGTATTACACGTCAGGAAATTGGCCGTATTGTTGGTTGTTCACGTGAAATGGTTGGTCGTGTACTGAAAACGCTTGAAGAGCAAGGCATGATTGAAACTGATGGTAAAGCCATTCTGATTTTTGATGCTTCTTTGGAGCAAAATGAAGCCACTGATGGCGACTTTGATGACGAATAAGCCATCCACATGCTAAGCAAAAAGCAAATCTTCGGATTTGCTTTTTTATTGCCTGTATATAACTTATAGCCATTTTCAACTATAAAAATATAATTCTTACGACCATTACAAAGCATCAGCAATTTTAACTGCCACAAGCGGCTCAAAATGGTTTAGCCTCTTAGGACATGACTTCATAAAGACAATGTTAAGCGAGATGCTAAGATGCAATTTAGACCTTTGGCAAAAACAGGCATTCTAGTTCCAGAAATCTGTTTAGGCACCATGACATTTGGTGAACAAAATACCCAGCAAGAAGCCTTTCAACAACTCGATTATGCACTAGAACGAGGCTTATATTTTTGGGATACCGCAGAGATGTACCCTGTTCCACCTAAAGTAGAAACCCAAGGGGCAACTGAAACCATGATTGGTCACTGGCTGCACCAACGTGGCGGACGTGACAAAATATTTCTCGCCTCTAAAATTGCAGGCCCTTCGCAAGGCGGCAGTCATATTCGAGATGGCAAAACCCGCTTTAACGCACAGGATATTCATTCTGCGCTAGATGGTAATTTAAAACGCCTGCAAACCGACTATATCGACTTATACCAACTGCACTGGCCGCAGCGTCCAACCAACTTTTTTGGCAAACTTGGTTATGGCAACCAAGAAGCACAAAATACGCAAGAAGTAACCGACCTTGCTGAAACCTTAACCGCGTTGCAACAAGAAATTCAAAAAGGACGGATTCGCTATATAGGTCTGTCGAATGAAACCCCTTGGGGCACCATGAAGTTTTTACACTTGGCAGAACAATTAGGATTAAGTAAATTTGTCAGCGTACAAAATCCGTATAACCTGCTGAATCGTACTTATGAAATTGGTATGTCTGAAATTGCCCATTATGAAGGTGTTGGACTACTCGCCTACTCACCTTTGGCTTTTGGTTATTTAACTGGTAAATTCCGTCATGGCGCACGCCCTGCCAATGCACGTGTCACGCTATATTCACGTTTTAGCCGTTACAGTAATCCACAAAGCGAATGGGCAACCGAGCAATACGCCCAACTTGCAGAACAACACGGCTTGAGTTTGACGCAACTGGCGCTGGCATTTATCAAGCAGCAATTTTTTGTGACAAGTACCATTATTGGCGCGACGAATATGGCGCAACTCAAAGAAAATATTGATGCCTTTGACATCACCTTATCAGATGAAATTTTACAAGGCATTGAAGCCATTCATCGTCAACAACCCAATCCAGCGCCCTAATTTTATTTTAAGCACTGCTTTAAAATGAAATTAAAAATATGAACTCAGCAATAACTCATCATTTTTATGCTGTTTAAAGTCAAAAAGTCTTCATAAAAAAAGATGCGCATAAAACCATGCGCATCTTTTTTGTGTTTTATCTTAACCAGTTGAACTGGCTAAGGTCATCTTAACGACGACTTTGGTTATATAGCGCTTGTGCTGCTGGCAAGTTTTTACGCATTGCTTCAATACGCTGACTGTTCGATGGGTGAGTCGATAAGAATGACGCACCGCCACCACCTTCAAGCTTGTTCATTTTCTCCCAAAGGGTAATTGCAGCTTGCGGGTTATAACCTGCACGTGCCATCAGCATTAAACCGCCCTGATCGGCACGACCTTCCAAATTACGCGAATATGGCAAGCCAATCCCAATTTGCGTACCCAATTGTGCTGCTGCTGCACCCAATTGACCAACGTTATTACCTGCTGCACTTAAACCTACGTTCAAGGCAATATTGGTTAAGGCCTGTGCACCAATTTTACTTTTCGCGTGTTCTTCTAAGGCATGCACCATTTCATGCCCCATAATTGCGGCAATTTCGGCATCGGTTAAATTCAGTTTATTCACAATACCTGTGTAGAACACTACTTTACCGCCTGGTGCGACAAAAGCATTGACTTGATCAGATTTGAGTACCGCCAATTGCCACTGGAAAGGCTGACCAGTTTGGTTCATTTGGTTGGCATGTGGAATCAAACGCTGAAACACAGTATTGATACGTTTATACGTGGTTGAACTCGTGTCTAACTGATTTTTATTGCGTGCGTCTTGCACCATTTCATTATAGCTTTTGGTAGCAGTTGCATTTAAGGTCGCAGTATCTGCACCCGCCATGTCTGCAACAGTCGTACACCCTGAAACTGTGATTGCGCCTGCGGCACATAAACTTAACATCAGTTTTTTGTTCATTATAATAATCTCCGCCTTGCGAGCTATCTTCATACCAATCAATTATATGAAATCAATTCAAGGCTTTAAATCTATAATCACTTCATAAACATATCATTTATGTAAACAACGCCTAAGCTGTGTACAGATTGTATGTCTGAGCGATCAATCACTACCCTAGTAAAGAAATTGATAACACAACCAAAATACTAAACAGAAAACATTTAAACCCAAGTAAATTTTAGACACTACTTCTACTTTTTCTTCCATTTCTGGATTTTTGCGTTTGTAGAGTAGGTAAGCATTTTGAATCAGAATCAGTGGCACCAAAATACAGGCAAAAATAACGCTTAAACCAATAAATGCCTGATACATAATATTCGGATCATGCTTTTGCGATAAAATCAGCATCATGGCAATGGTCGGTGCGCCGCCCATCGCAAACAATAAAGAATAAAAAATCGTACTGGTAATATTTTTATGCATCCTGCATAACCTTAATTAAATTTAATTTTCTAAAGCCATTGTAACAAGCCACCCTGCTCTGCACAGCGCCAGTCATCTGCAACTTTAGTCTTGAAAAACAACTCACTCAGCATCATCTACAATGATTCCCAAAATGAGTCGCTATTGAAACTGAAACAACAGCAATAAAAAGCCCCATCATTTAGACAGGGCTGAGTACATCATCTGAACTTGAGTGTTATGTCAAAGCACAACAACTTAAGCATCAAATGGATGACGTAATACAATAGTTTCTGCGCGGTCTGGGCCTGTAGAAATAATGTCGATTGGGCATTCAATTAACTGCTCAAGACGTTTGATGTAGTTCACTGCATTTTCAGGCAATTGTTCTACACTGGTCGCACCCACTGTCGACTCAGACCAACCCGGCATTGTTTCGTAAATTGGCTTTAAGTTTTCGTATGCAAGCGCATCAGAAGAACCTACGCAACCTGAATCGGTATTTTCATAACCTACGCAGATTTTAATTTCTTCTAAACCGTCCAATACGTCTAACTTGGTCAAGCAGATACCAGAAAGTGAGTTTACATCGACTGAACGACGTAAAATTTCGGCATCAAACCAACCACAACGACGTTGACGGCCTGTAGAAGCACCGAACTCGTGACCTACAGTACCTAAGTGTTTACCAATCGCATCACCTACGTCATTTGCTGCGTCATACACCAATTCAGTTGGGAATGGACCTGCACCTACACGTGTGGTATAAGCTTTAGTAATACCTAAAACATAGTCTAAATGTAATGGCCCTAAGCCTGAACCTGAGCTTACACCACCGGCAGTCGTGTTCGATGAAGTCACATACGGATAAGTACCGTGGTCAACATCAAGTAATGAGCCTTGCGCACCTTCAAACATAATGTTGTCACCGTTTTTACGGTAATTATGAATTTCAGTCGTTACATCAACGACTAATGGTGCAATCACTTCACGCCATTGGTCACATAGCGCTAAAACTTCATCTAACTGAACTGCTTCAACACCGTAGTATTGTGTCAATTGGAAGTTGTGATAATCCAATAATTCAGCCAATTGAGCGCGTAATGCTTCACCGCCACGAACCAAGTCAGCAACACGAATCGCACGACGTGCAACCTTGTCTTCATAAGCTGGGCCAATACCACGACCTGTTGTACCAATTTTGGCATTACCACGTTTTTTCTCACGTGCTTGGTCAAGTGCAATGTGGTTCGGCAAAATAAGCGGACAGTTTGGTGAAATACGTAAACGCTCTTTCACTGGCACGCCTTCTTGCTCCAAAATACCCATTTCTTTAATGAGTGCTTCAGGAGAAAGTACTACACCATTACCAATTAAGCACAGTACGTTTTCACGTAAAATACCTGATGGAATGAGGTGTAATACAGTTTTCTTACCACCAACCACGAGAGTATGGCCTGCGTTGTGTCCGCCTTGATAACGAACGACTGCCGCCGCCTGATCTGTGAGCAGGTCGACGATCTTACCTTTACCTTCGTCGCCCCATTGGGTACCAAGTACCACAACATTCTTGCCCATAATAGCCTCATTACATCATGCTGTTAAAATTGAAAACCAAGACCTGTAACATGAAACATGCCTTGGCGATTAAATTTTTTCGACTGTCCACTCACCATTTGCAAGAACCAATTGGTGCGTTGCGTATGGAACCGAGTTTAAATCATCATTGCCCAACAATTGAATTACACTAAAGCCTTGCGCACGTGTGTTTTGGATAGCCGCGATTAAATCAGGTTGTGAGCCTTTAGGCGCAACAACAACAGACGATGATTCAAAACGACCTGCACTTAATACAAACAAGTCACAAGAGAAACCTGTTGCAGGGCGCGCACGTCCGAAATGCTGACCAATGCCATCATAACGACCGCCTTGTGCCAATGGTGCAGCACGATTTGGCGCATACACTGCATACATTAAACCTGTGTGATAGTGATAAGAACGCAGCTCAACCACATCAATACCAATATGCAAGTTTGGCCAACGTGCCTGAATTTCAGCTTGTGTTGCTTTCACGGCTTCAAACGCTTGCTTAAATTCGGTATTTTCCAACACATCAGCACTTAAATGAGCCTGCAAAGCAGTTAAATCACTGGCATAGCGACCTAAAGCATAAAAATCTGAACCGAAATTTAAATCTTGGGTAAATTCTGCCAATTCAGGCAATGCTTTACGCTGATATAAATCTGACAATTGACGTTCAGTGGCTTTGCTTAATTCTGCTTGTTTAACCAAGCTACGGAACAAGCCGACATGACCCAAGTCTAAATGCACACCTTCTGCCAAACCTGCTTCTTTTAGCAAGCTGAGCATCAGATCAACCATTTCTACATCGGCATCAATGCTGTCTGAACCAAATAACTCTGCACCCAATTGCAATGGTGCACGTGTGGTATTAAAACCTTGTGGTTTGGTATGTAAAACCGTACCTGCATAGCAGTAACGTGCAATGCCATCTACAGGATGTACATGCGCATCAATACGCGCCACTTGTGGTGTCATATCGGCACGAACACCCAGCAAACGACCTGAAAGTTGGTCGATCACTTTAAATGTGGCAAGGTCTAAATCTTGATTCGATTCTGAAAGAGAAGATAGAGATTCAATGTATTCTATGAATGGCGTGTACACCAACTGATAACCTCGAGATGCGAGGAAATCCAGTGACTTACGACGCAAGCTTTCAATCACTTGCGCTTGTTCTGGTAATACATCAGCTACACCATCAGGTAATAACCATGTCTCTGAAATGGGCATGTTGTAAACCTAAATTCTTGTTTGCGCGGAACGAATCCGCATAAAAAAATCGGGAGCACACCCGATTTCTCCTAGTTTAGCATGATACTTTTGCTCATGCACCTGACTTTTTCTGAAATATGCGGTAAAAAATATGAATACACCACATCTTTCAAAGCCATCATTTAAAAGTCCTGATTTGATTTCACCGCCTTTGCCAATAAACTGACCAACTCAGCATTTTGCATTTCAAGCTGTGCGGTTTTTTGCACGGTTTTATCTAGCGCATCTTGCTGAACCTGCATCTTTTTAGCCAAATCTTGCATAATCTCCAACGTCTTTTTTAGATGCTCTTCTAAATGTAATACTTTTTGCTCGACTTGCTGTTGATGCTGCACGTCGCTGCTGCTGTCTGCCTGATTTTTAAATTGCAACCAAATCAGAAAAATGACAGCAAGTGCCAGCAAAAAAATAAATCCCCACAATAAAATAATCATCATGCCACTACTCTATTCAAATTTTCTATGCAAACTTTGTTATATCAATCAGTGAATTAACTGTGAATACGAATTATAAAATCTTTCATCACTATTACATGCTTTTTACACTTTGTATATGTCTTAAAAAGTAGCCGCTTACACCGCCCGTTGACTAAAAGATTCACACAAATCTAGTAAACGGTTGGCATAACCCCACTCGTTGTCATACCACGCAAAAACTTTGGCTTGATGACCCACGACCATGGTTTGACTTAAATCGACAATTAAAGAATAAGGTGAATGGTTAAAGTCGCTCGATACCAAAGGCTCATCGGTCACTTGCATAATTTCGGCATAATCATGCGCTGCCGAAGCACACAACACCTGATTCAATTTGTGCACCGTAATTGGTGACTGAGAAATAAAAGTTAAATCAATAGCTGCAACATTAATGGTCGGTACACGAATCGAGTAACCATCAATCCGATCTGCCATTTTTGGCATGACTTGTTTTAATGCACCCAAGGCAGATGAAGTTGTAGGAATAATATTTTGCCCTGATGCACGCGCACGACGTAAATCACGGTGTGCTTGATCCAATACAGTTTGATCGGCTGTGACTGCATGAATTTCAGTCATTAATGCGGTATCAATTCCGAAAGCATCATCAATGATTTTAACTAATGGTACTAAAGCCTGCGTGGTACAAGATACGCTGGAAATAATTTGGTCGGTACTTTTGACTTCATGATGATTCACACCATAAACAATCGCAGCATCTACAGTATCGAATGGTGCAGCACCAATAATTACACGTTTGGCGCCCGCAGTAATATGCTGCGTTGCCGCCTCGCGGGAACGGAACAACCCTGTACATTCCAATACCACATCAACATTTAAGGCTTGCCACGGTAATTGCGCAGGTTGAGCCTGATTCAACACCTGAACTTTTAATTGCGCCAAACCTGCAGAAATATTCAAAAAAATCTGTTCATTTTCGAGGCTAATTTCCACCTGTCCTTTAAAACGACCATGGGTACTGTCATATTTAAATAAATGAACCAAGGTTTCTACATCGGCAATGTCATTTATGGCGACGATTTCAAAATGAAAGTCTTTGGGATTTTCAAACCAAGCCCGCAGCACATTGCGCCCGATTCTACCAAAGCCATTGATTGCCACTCGTTGCATGACCGATCCTTTCATAATGAAATCAAAATTTAAGCACAGACTATGTTAATAGATTTTGAGGCCTTACTGAAAAAAATCAGATCAATTCTGGGATTTTTCACTTAATTTGCTGATTAATTCGGCAAACTCAAAATACCCATCTAACAATTTCAGCTTGTGGTTGATTAGTTTGACACTCTCGCCTACGCACAAACATTCAACAACAGCTCATCATGCCCCACTTTCGTCAGCAATTTTCCATCATCCTCTATTCAAAAGATTTATTCTGCGCACAGCAACAGAGATTGATTCAGAATTGTCATCAATTCACACTAAAATGATTGGTGATAATGGCTTTTTCCGTTATAATTTGGCGTTTTTAAAATTTTAAGCCTGCATTACAGCAAAAGAATTATTTTTGTCAGACTGTCTTGCGTTTAGCCCAATCGGAAATTATGGAGTGACTTGGTTGTGAGTACTCGTTTTATGACATCAGCTGAAATTCGTGAAGCATTTTTGCGTTACTTTGAATCGCAAGGGCATACACGTGTCGCATCGAGTTCTCTAGTACCCGCCAATGACCCAACCCTGTTATTTACCAATGCAGGTATGAACCAGTTTAAAGACTGTTTCCTTGGGTTAGAAAAACGTGATTATGTACGTGCTGTATCGTCACAAAAATGTGTGCGTGCAGGCGGTAAACATAACGATTTAGACAATGTGGGTTATACCGCACGTCACCATACTTTCTTTGAAATGTTAGGTAACTTCTCGTTTGGTGATTATTTCAAACGTGATGCAATTAAATTTGCTTGGGAATTTTTAACCAGTGAACAATGGTTAGCGCTACCAAAAGACCGTTTATATGCCACGGTTTACCACACCGATGATGAAGCATTTGACATCTGGAACAAAGAAATTGGTTTAGATGCTTCTCGTATTATCCGTATTGGCGATAACAAAGGCGGCCAATATGCTTCAGACAACTTCTGGGCAATGGGTGATACAGGTCCTTGCGGTCCGTGTTCTGAAATTTTCTATGATCATGGCGATCATATCTGGGGTGGCTTACCAGGCACACCTGAAGAAGATGGCGACCGTTTCATTGAAATTTGGAACAACGTATTCATGCAGTTCAACCGCACTGCAGATGGTGTATTACACCCGCTTCCAGCACCTTCTGTAGATACAGGTATGGGCTTGGAGCGTATTTCTGCAGTATTGCAACATGTGAATTCAAACTACGAAATTGACCTGTTCCAGCACTTACTCAAAAATGCAGCACAGATTATTGGTTTAGACACGACTGCTCTTGAAGTAACTGCACAGCAAACTGGCAAGCCTGTAGACTACCCTGCTTCACTCAAAGTAGTTGCTGACCACGCTCGTTCTTGCTGCTTCCTAATTGCCGATGGCGTGAATCCATCGAATGAAGGTCGTGGTTATGTATTGCGTCGTATTATTCGTCGTGCAGTACGTCACGGCAACAAGCTTGGCGCAACAGGTTCATTCTTCCACAAAATGCTTCAGCCTTTAATTGAAGTAATGGGTCAAGCTTATCCTGAACTTGCAGCAAATCAAGCGCGTATTGAAGCGCAACTTCTAAAAGAAGAAGAACAATTTGCCAAAACGCTTGAGCAAGGTTTGAAATTGCTTGAAGGTGAATTGGCACAGCTTAAAGGCTCGGTCATTCCTGGTGAAGTGGTATTTAAACTATATGACACTTACGGCTTCCCAACAGATTTAACGGCAGATATTGCACGTGAACGCGACTTGACCATTGACGAAACAGGCTTTGAAGTTGAAATGGCAGCGCAACGTCAACGTGCACGCGATGCAGGTAAATTTGCAGTTGACTACAACTCAATTGTAAAAGTTGAAGGTGAAACTCAATTTGATGGCTATGACGCAACGACTGGTCAGGGTCAAATTGTGGCTATTTATAAAGATGGCGAACAAGTCGATGAAGTAGTTGAAGGCGATGAAGCTTTAATCGTACTCAATCAAACCCCGTTCTATGCAGAAAGCGGTGGTCAGATTGGTGATACAGGTCTATTCAAAAACGAAACAGGTATTTTTGAAGTTCAAGACACCAAAAAATCTGGCGGTGCTTTTGTTCATCAAGGTATTGTTACCATGGGCAGTTTAAAAGCTGCGCAAGCGGTGGAAGCGATTGTAAAAGCAGACATCCGCGAAGCTACTGCACGCAACCACTCTGCAACACACTTATTGCACGCTGCCCTACGTCAAGTTTTAGGTGCACACGTACAGCAAAAAGGTTCGTTGGTTGCTTCTGATATTTTACGTTTTGACTTTGCCAATGACCAACCTGTGTCATTTGAACAATTGCAAGAAATTGAGCGTTTGGTAAATGCAGAAGTCATTGCCAATACCGCAGTTTCTACTGAATTACTGGATATTGAAGCAGCCAAAGCCAAAGGCGCAATGATGCTATTTGGTGAAAAGTATGGCGATGAAGTTCGCGTACTTTCTATGGGTTCAATCATTGAAGATAAAAACTTCTCCATTGAACTTTGTGGCGGTATTCACGTGAAACGTACAGGTGATATTGGTCTGTTCAAAATCATCTCTGAAGGTGGTGTTGCAGCTGGTGTACGTCGTATTGAAGCAATTACAGGCAGCAAAGCCGTTGAAGCCGTTCAAAAAACTGAACGCGATATCAACAGCATCAATGCTTTGTTGAAAGCACAAAAAGACCAAACTTTAGAAAAAGTGAATACATTGGTCGATACAGCATCTAGCCTTCAAAAGCAGATTGAACAGCTCAATCAAAAATTAGCGCACTTCCAAGCAGCTGAACTTTTAAGTCAAGTACAAGAACTTGCTGGACGTACCACGCTCATTACCACTGTACAAAATATGGATGCAAAATCACTGCGTAATTTGCACGACGGTGTAAAATCCAAACTCGACCAAGCAGTGATTGTACTTGCAGGTGTAGAAGGCGATAAAGTCAGCTTAATCGCTTCTGTTGCACCAGACTTTACTGCTACGATTAAAGCAGGAGACATCATCAAACACTTGGCTACAGAACTAGGTGGTAAAGGTGGTGGTAAACCTGATTTGGCACAAGGTGGCGCGCCACTTAACGAGAACTTTGCAACGGTGATGGCAGGTTTAACTGCTTGGCTTGCGGCAAAATAATCTCACTTTTTGTGTAACTGACCCTGAGCAGGTAAATTCGGGGTCATGGCTTATATGGAACAACTATGGCACTAATCGTTCAAAAATATGGCGGTACCTCAATGGGTACTCCCGAGCGCATTTTAAATGTTGCTCGTCGTGTGAAGCGCTGGCATGATCATGGCCACAAAGTAGTGGTTGTCGTTTCTGCCATGAGTGGCGAAACCAATCGCCTACTCGCTCTCGCGAAAGCCATTACCGAAACCCCTGATCCGCGTGAATTAGACCAAATGGTGTCTACAGGCGAACAGGTGACGATTTCGATGTTAGCGATGGCGCTGAATTCTATTGGCGTTGCAGCAAAATCACTAACTGGTCGCCAAGTTGGTATTCAAACTGACAGCGCATTTACCAAAGCACGTATTGAAGCGATTAATACTGACGTGTTAACTGAAAACCTAGACGCAGGCCGTGTGATTGTGGTTGCTGGTTTCCAAGGGTTTGATGCTGAAGGTAACACCACGACTTTAGGTCGTGGCGGTTCTGATACTTCTGGCGTTGCACTTGCTGCTGCATTGAAAGCCGATGAATGTCAAATTTACACTGACGTAGATGGCGTTTACACCACAGACCCACGCGTTGCACCAAAAGCCAAAAAAGTAGATCGTATTTCTTTTGAAGAAATGCTAGAAATGGCTTCTTTAGGTTCTAAAGTATTGCAAATTCGTGCGGTTGAATTTGCAGGTAAATACCAAGTACCTTTACGTGTATTATCAAGTTTTGATAATGACAATGATGGCGCATTCGACGAAGATTTTAAACAAAATGTCGGCACACTCATTACTACTGAATTGGAAGACAACATGGAACAACCTATCATCTCAGGTATCGCGTTTAACCGTGACGAAGCAAAATTAACTATTTTAGGTGTGCCTGATGAGCCAGGTATTGCATCTAAAATCTTGTCACCTATTGGCGCTGCCAATGTTGAAGTTGACATGATCATCCAAAACGTAGAAGAAGATGGTACTACCGACTTTACTTTTACTGTAAACCGTGGCGAACTTGCCAAAGCAAAATCAATTCTTGAAGCAACTGCCAAAGAAATTGGTGCACGTGAAGTCGCTACACGTGGTGACATCGTGAAAGTATCTATCGTAGGTGTAGGTATGCGTTCACACGCAGGTGTTGCAAGCAAAATGTTTACTGCACTTGCAGATGAAGGCATCAACATTCTAATGATTTCTACTTCTGAAATTAAAATTTCAGTCATTATTGAAGAAAACTATTTAGAGCTTGCAGTACGTACTTTACACACTGTATTTGGTCTAGATCGTGAAAGCGGTGAGTCTAGCGCACGCGCTTAATACGCCCCTGTCAGAAAATGTAATTGTCTGACAAATTTTGCGAAAAAGTACAAAAAAATAGAGCCACTATAGTTTTTTTTATAGTGGCTCTGTTATATTGAGCAACATGCTTTCATAAATTTTGGCAGCGCTGTATCTTATAAAATAAATAATGATACGTTCCGTTAAAATTTACTGGTTTTTATTTGGTTGTGACTTTTAAATTGCTTTAAAAATCAATGCAGGTTTAGCATTTTGCAAGGAGATAAACATGCTGATTCTGACCCGACGTGTCGGAGAAACATTAATGATTGGGGACCAAGTCAGCGTGACTGTGCTTGGTGTCAAAGGTAACCAAGTTCGTATTGGTGTAAATGCCCCGAAAGAAGTATCGGTTCATCGTGAAGAAATCTATCAACGTATTCAACACGAGCGTGCCATGCATGAGCATTTGCAACATTTAGATCAAGATTATCAACCTTCATTTGAAGAAGATAACTACTCGCAAAATGACTTTAATCGTTAAACGATTAAGGTAATTGAATATAAAGCGGCTCATTTGCCGCTTTAAATTTTTCTGCTGAATGCTTTTTAAAAACTCGCATCATTTCAGAGTTGCTCGCTGATTCGAAGCATGTAAAGACTATTTTACAGGCAACTCAGCACAAGTTTTGCATGAAAATTACTGTGAGTTTTCCATTAATTCTAAAGCTTTACGCACAGGTGCAAAACTACGTCGATGTGCCGCAATCACGCCATGCTGTGCAATGGCTTCAAAATGTGCTTTGGTTGGATAACCTTTATGTTTGGCAAAACCAAATTGTGGAAATGCTTGATCAAGCAATACCATTTCACGGTCACGCGCCACTTTAGCTAAAATACTGGCTGCCGAAATCTCTGCATGTAATGCATCTCCCCCAACAACGGCATCACAAGACATCGCTAAACCCTGCGGAATTTTATTGCCATCGACTAAGACATGCTCAGGTTGAATAGATAAGGCTTCCACCGCACGACGCATCGCCAATAACGACGCTTGCAAAATATTCAGTTCATCAATTTCGGCTGCAGATGCTTCTGCAATTGCCCAAGCCAAAGCCTTTTCCTGAATTTCAACAAATAACTTTTCACGCTTTTTTTCTGTCAGTTTTTTAGAATCATTTAAACCTTCAATCGGGTTATTCGGATCTAAAATAACTGCCGCAGCGACAACAGAACCCACTAAAGGCCCACGCCCTGCTTCATCTACACCTGCAATTTTCATCATCTTTTTCCAGAAAAAATAGGCTGAAATCTTCAGCCTATCTTACGATGCGAGTCACAACGCACCATTTTTAATTTTACAGAATCGGTAAAACTTATCTTACTGCTTCTGCCACACATGCATTAATGGTTCGAGATACTGCATTGCTCACAATGGTTGCACGTGCAGCAGGGTCAATTGCTGCAGTGGCTAAATCTACTGCAGTCACATTTTGTGGTGCTTTTTCACTAACACAACCACAAATTTCCGCTTGAACATTTTGCTTTTGCGTTGGTGTCATAACACGTGTCGCAGTGTGCCATGCAGGAATGTTGTTTAATTCAGTCACACACTTGGCATTAATTGCAATTTTAATCGCCGCCATACCCAATTGTTGAGTTGCTGTCGGTGCAGTTGTCGTTCCTGTAGTAGTACCTGTAGTGGTGGTACATGCAGATAAAACCAAAGCGATAGGTGCCAATACAGCGAGTAGTTTTTTCATGGATATTTCCTGTATTTAATATTCAAGTCATTTGAGTGAAACAATGCCGCTATTGTGCCTAAACTTGTTTGACGAAGGAATAGCTTTTTGCAATTTCTACATTCATGTGCTTAGGCTTAAGGCTAGGGGCTGTTGACAATTTTTCTATGTTTGCGACAACGCATATTTTTTAGCTGATATAAGGCATGAGGTAGGAAATTTAGTCATTCTAAATGACTGACTCATAACGCAATAGCAGCAAAAAATATGCTTGTCCTGAAAGGCTGTGGCTAAAACTTTCTCAGATTGCGTTATGAAACTTGGCAATAGTCTCGCTATTCCCTGCGTTTCATGCCTGATCTGCTCAGTTTTAGCCTACAGCGCAAACTATTTATGAAATATCAACAGCCCCCTCAAGAACGCTATTTTTTTTGCAGCGTTGCAGATTTTCAACACTCCGTTGCAGGTGGATACTTTTTTCGCTACATGCTGTTGTTTAGCATGCAAGCACACTATTCGCCTGAAACACAACATGAACAGTTCTCATTCATATTACACCCGTACCGCACAAGTTTTACATTGGCTCATGGCGATTATTTTTATTGGTGATTCGCTTATTTTGGCGTTACACCCACCCTGCGCCACAACTGCCTGACAGCATGTCACCGTTGATGAAAACACTAGCGCATTTAGGACATCTAGGTCTGTATTTTATGCTGATTGCGATTCCAATCACGGACTGTTTGTTTAGCTGGAGCGTGGGCAAACCTGTGCCTGTGTTGTATTTATTTGAAATTCCAGCCTTGGTGGATAAGAACCCCGAACTATTAGCAATTGTTAAACCTGTGCATACTTATTTGTCATGGTTTGCAGGGGCAATGGTGGTTGGGCATATGCTTGCAGCACTTAAACATCACTTTATAGATAAAGACGATGTATTGCGTAGTATGACGCAACAAGGTAAATAATTTTTAAAGCTTGAGTTTAAAGCGATTCAAATCGTTCTCCCACAAAAAAGCAGCTTAAATTAAGCTGCTTTTTTGTAGTCTAAGCTAATCTAAATTCAGTTTAACTCATCCCAATGCTTGAATTTGCTCAATCCATTTTTGCTTTTCTTCAGCCGAAATAAATGAAGCTTCAAAAGAATTAACCGCCAATTGTTTTAATTCAGCATTGCTTAAATCTAAAGCTTGGCTAATAGCAACAAAGTTATCATTCATATAACCACCAAAATAAGATGGATCATCTGAATTAACTGTCACTTTAACACCCTGCTGCAATAAACGGCGGATGTTGTGCTGTGCCATATCATCCACTACGCATAGCTTTAAATTACTCAATGGACAGACCGTGAGCGGCATTTTCTCTGCAATTAGACGTTGCATTAATACAGGATCTTCTTCAGAACGCACACCATGATCAATACGGTTTACTTTCAGTAAATCTAATGCTTCCCAAACATATTCGGCTGGCCCTTCTTCGCCTGCATGTGCCACGACTAAAAAGCCTGCTTCACGTGCTTTGGCAAAGACACGTTCAAACTTTGAAGGTGGATGTCCAACTTCGCTTGAGTCCAAACCCACTGCGATAATTTGATCTTTATAAGGCAAAGCCTGTTCAAGTGTGGCAAATGCTGCATCTTCGCTTAAATGACGCAAGAAACACATAATTAAATTTGAACTGATGCCTAATTTTGTTTGCGCATCATCACAAGCACGTTGTAAGCCATTAATCACGGTTGCAAATGCCACACCACGCTCGGTATGGGTTTGCGGATCAAAAAACATTTCGGTATGTACCACACGGTCTTCAACACATTTTTCAAAATATGCCCAAGCCAAATCGTAAAAATCTTGCTCATGCACCAACACTTGTGCGCCTGCATAATAAATATCTAAAAAAGACTGCAAGTTATGAAAGTTATATGCTTGTTTGACTTCTTCTACGGACTGATAAGGGATGTCTATTTGGTTGCGCTGCGCAATGGCAAACATCAATTCAGGTTCAAAAGTACCTTCAATATGCACATGCAATTCTGCTTTAGGTAATGCACAGATTAGCTCAAGTTGATTCATGTTCTGTCCTTTTTGCTATTTTATGGGAGAATATTAAAAAATTGATCAAAATAAAAAAGGGTGCAAACTGAGTTTACACCCCTTTTCAGTTTAAGAATATTAACCGCCAAACATGGCAAATTTTAATGCCCAAAGTGCAGCAATAATCCACACCATATAAGGTACAGACTTGGCTTTGCCAGTGAGTAGTTTAATCAGCGCATAGCTAATAAAGCCCATAGCGATGCCATCGGCAATAGAATAAGTAAATGGCATGAACACGACTGTTAAGAATGCAGGCACGGCTTCGGTGATGTCATCCCAATCAATATGCACAATGCCTTGAATCATCAACACACCCACAAATAACAAGGCAGGTGCAGTCGCAAAACCTGGTACCGATTGCGCAAGTGGTGCCAAGAACAAACAGGCAATAAACAACAAGCCAACAATCACTGCGGTTAAGCCTGTACGACCACCCGCTGCAACACCTGCAGATGATTCAATATACGGCGTTGTTGAAGATGTACCCAATGCCGCACCTGCAACAATTGCAGAAGAATCGGCAAAAAGTGCTTTTTTCAAACGGGGTAATTTACCATCTTGCAACAAGCCTGCACGGTGTGAAACACCCACTAAAGTACCTGTAGAGTCAAATAAATCGACCAAGAAAAATACGAAAATTACACCAATTAAACTTGCTGTAAATAGACCTTCAAAGTCCATTTGCATAAAAGTAGGTGCAATAGATGGAATTTCACCAACCACTCCTTTAAATTCACTTAAACCTAAAGCTGTTGAAATCGCAGTTAGCACCAAAATACTGATGATAATTGCACCACGCACTTTAAAGTGATGCATCACCACCACCATTAAAAACCCCAATAGCGCTAAAAGTACAGTGGGTTGTTTTAAGTCACCTAAGCCCACCAAAGTCGCAGGATTATCGACAATAACACCAGCATTTTTAAGCGCGATTAAAGCAAGGAATAAACCAATACCACCGCCTATGGCTAATTTTAATGACATGGGAATGGCATTAACAATGGCTTCACGGATTTTAAACATGCTAATGGCAATGAAAATAATCCCTGATACAAAAACTGCAGCCAAAGCCGTTTGCCAAGGCACACCCATGCCTAAACAAACCGAGTAAGTGAAATAGGCGTTTAGCCCCATGCCTGGTGCGAGTGCGATTGGGTAATTGGCAACAATTCCCATCACCAAGCAGCCAATAGCTGCGGCTAAACAGGTGGCGACAAAGACAGCTCCATGATCCATTCCTGTTTCAGATAAAATCATCGGATTGACAATAATGATGTAACACATGGTTAAGAATGTGGTTACACCCGCCAAAATCTCGGTACGGAATGTGGTCTTGTTTTCGCTTAATTTGAATAAGCGCTCAAGCATTCCCGCTGAGGATGGATTAGGAGTCGTCATGACCTAGCCCCTGTAAATAAACTGAATTTGCAGCATGACACAATTTTAAGTCAGCACTTAAAAGCCTGTGTCAGTTGCGGCAATGGATTTGCCCAATGAGCATGTAAAATTACATGAAAAAGATAAACTTAATTCACAATCAAGCATTTGATTTTATCAAAATCAAAAATTCGGAATGCTAAATAAAAAAGCCGCATAAATTTTATGCAGCTTTGTTCATCTTTTTTTTACTTCAGTCACTCTCAAAAGTAATGCCTTTGAGTTGTGATGAAGCAGTTTCAATTGGCAAATTATACCATAGGGATTTTTTAAAAATTCTAGTTTTTTGAATTAAAGATAAAATTTTACGATAAAGTGAAGCACACAAAAGTGTGATGAATAAAGCAATTACCACACATTATGTTAGAAATTTCTACGCTTATTCTGTGACTTGCAAAATCTGTGGTGTAGCCGCTTCTGTTTTTTCTAGCGATAAATTTGCAGATTCAGTCAAAACTCGGTTCAGTTCTGCCTGCTTTCGCGTTTCCTCTTCCAAGTAAACGAGATAACCTAATAAAACGACCAACACCACCAAAACTGGCACAAGAATGTGTTTCATGTCATTTACTTTTATTGAACAATTTTCATACATATTAGCAAAAATTATGCGCGGTGTAACTCTTAATACGCCCCAGTCAAAATTTGTGCTTCAGCGATCAAACTCAATCTATTACATTAAGCCATTGTATGAATGGTATTTTTAAAACGTTTCCAAGATACATAGAAAAATGTTGTTGCAATTGCGATTAACCATAGAAAGGAAGGCCAGACCACATCCAATCCTGCATTTCGGTATAAAATTGCTTGCGCCAATGTTACAAAATGCATTGTCGTTGCAATCAACATGATATTTTGAATAATTTCTGGCATGCTTTCTCGTGGTGTACTTGCCCCAGACAACATTTGCAAGGGAATCAGAATAAGCATCATCAGCAAACCGAATTGCGGCATCGATTTAGACACGGTTGCCATATATATACCCATTGAGGTTGTTGCAAATAAGGTCAGCAAGGCTCCAAAGAAAAATAACAGCAAACTTCCTTCTATGGGTACCTGTAATGCCCCCTGCACCACTACTTTTAAGCCTAAAAAAGCTGCTAAAAGCACCACAAGGCTCATCGATAAAACCTTTGCCAGCATAATTTCAAAAACCGTGACTAGCATAACCGTTAAATGCTTAATGGTGCCATGTTCTCGCTCACGAATCAGTGCACAGATGAAATGTGGAAAGAGGCTTCAAAGCTCTAGTGCAAAATAAAAACCAATTAGTGCAAAATAAGCCGAAAACTTACATGTGTACACCACTGTGTACATATTTTTAAACTATAAGCGAATTTATGTATCTTTAAGAAAAGCAATAAAAAAGCCCTAAATCGTTATAATTCAGAGCTTTATTACTTATATGAAGTTATGTAACAACATATAATTTTAATGTATTGGTAGGCATATCCAGACTCGAACTGGAGACCTCTACGATGTCAAGGTGGATAACATTCTATAAATATCAATGCATTAAGTAGCATTGACACAAGACCTGACACACTATGATTTTGGTCGGTTTCTATCTAAATTCACCTGACACAATGATTATATCGGGTTTTAGCAGAATTTATAGTATCCTAAATCAGCAAACCCCAACACGCCTTGCTGCGTAGGGTTTGCCGTTCATCGGCAGAATAAAAACAATTATAATAGCGCTTGCATATATATCGTGGCTACGATATATTATTCCTATAGATCGGAGATACATCATGAAGACTTACCACGCTAGCTCAAACCAAGATTTAAAAGAAATTCTAAAAGGTGAAGGTGATTATGCTGGTATCTTCACAAGCGAAAACGTTGCTCTTACAGCAAATGGTGATTACGGTGATTATGTTTATCGAGTTGCTTTTGATTCAATTTGTGAAAAGTCTGATATTGAAGAATACTTAGAAAACAATCCTGATTTTTTAGCTCAACACCCTAATTTTGTTGTTGATTGTGATGGTGCGGAACAAGATGATATTTATTTTGAAAACCAAAAATTGCGTGCCTTAATTGCTATCGAATTAGGCTTTGATGCAGTAGAGGAAAATGATGGTTGGTTGGTTGTGAATGGTACTGTTGAATTTATTGGCCACCGCAAAAGCGAAGAAGTTGAGACTGAAATTGATGAAAATTGGTAATACTATGAGAAATCCAGCTCAAGAAGCTAAGCGCAAATATGAAAACAATCGGCAAACCAAGCGCGTGTCTTTCAATATTGAAACCGAAAAGGAGTTGTTAGAGTTTGCAAATTCAGTAGATTTTAGCAACTGGGTGAAACAGAAGATTAAAGAAGATGCCCTCAAGTGAGGGCTTTCTTATACGCATTACCAAGCTTCACATCATAAGAATTTCTAGCATAAGCGGGACCATTGTAGCCACGTGCAAATGCTTTCCAATCTTTGTTTTTTAGTGCGTTTACTAAGCCATTCACTTTAATGAAACGACACATCGCTTCAAGCTGTGATGCTTCATCACGGTACATGGCATTGATGAAGTTTTGCAGAGTCGGATAGCCCAAAGCTTTCCAGTGATAGCCCATCACCTGACCAATGCCCCATGATGCTGACTCTAAAGCCGAATCACGATGATATTGAGCAGCTGCATTCAAACGTCCGTGCTGTGCAGAATACAAGCCATAGTTGCCCATGGTTTTACTGCACAGATCGGGACGTTCTCGCATAGCTTTGTCTGCTATTGCTGCTTTACCATTTGCAATTAGTCTTTGCCGAAATACATGCCGCTCAAACAGAATCACTGGTGTGCCATCGGCATTAAACCCACTGCCCTTGCACTCGACTTCAATCACGGCTTTTAGTGCTGCAACTTCGATACCGAGTCCTAATGCCTGCGCTTGAATCTGTGCTTCAGTTAGTTTTTTGCTCATCATTATCTCCGTGCAATTCAGGTTGCGCTTTTAACCGCGCAAAAACACTTAGCACATTGTTTAAAAAGCCAAGCCATAACACCCAAGAATGCGGTAATAACTCTTTAATTTCTTGTGGTACTGCTGCCCAAAATTGCGGAAAATTAGAGCCAAACAACCAAAGTAGCTCAAAAGCCGCATACATGATGACGTAAAAAAAGGCGCTTAATGCACCCACTTGTACTGACTTGAGTTTCCAAGCCTGTTTCCAGTTATCAATTAGTTTCATCACACCCACCTTTTTTGCACGTCATTTTTCGCATATTGGTTCTATGCAACTCGGCTGCACGCTGGTTTTCTAAAAACTTAAATACTAGATTCACAATAAATCCCGCTAAAGCGACTGCAAAACCGAGCCACGGCAATATGTCTATTGATAAAAGCCAAGCGATGAAGCCACCGCCTGCCCCGACATACGTTGTTTTACTTGCTGCTGCTGATACTGTTGCTGCAAGTTCTGCAGCGGCTTGCTTCGTTTCAGACATGATGCCCCCTAAATTTTGGTAATAAAAAAGCACCCGGAGGTGCTATAGTTTTGATCTTGCAATTTCAAAATCTATCATCTTTCTTAAATCATCATATCTATCGTTTGCACCAATACCCGAACCTAAAACTACTGAGACGCGACTTTCGTTACTTGGTAGCTTCCAGAGTGCGATAATGCATCCTCCTGAGTCGTACTGCTCATAACCTGTGCCAAAAGATACCGTTCCTGTCTTTGAGCAGATTAATTCGGGGAAGCGTGAGATGTATGGTTTAACAGTATGTTCAATTGTTATGTCCCTAGCGTTTACACCACTCACTTTAATAATATGCGTCATTGCGCCCGCAATTGTTACAAGCAGCTGATTTTTTGCATATTCAGTCATTAATTTAGATAAGTCTAGCGCAGTAGATGTTGTTAAATAACTAACGCCAGACGTGTCTGCAAAATTTGTATTTGTCATACCAATATTTGCAGCTTTAGTATTCATTGCTCCTATAAATGCTGAGGCACCACCCAGATTTCTGGCTAAACAGTTCGACGCATCGTTGCCACTCGGCAACATCAATCCGTAAAGCAGATCTAAGTAACTAACCACGTCGAGAGCTTGAAAGTTTACTCTACTCTCATTGCTTCCAACCAAATCTGCCGCGCTTACAGTAACTTGATCATTCATATTTGAGATTAAGTCAAAGGCAACAAGTGCAGTCATTAACTTTGTAGTTGATGCATTGCACTGTTGAGTTGATATGTCTTTACTAAATACCATTGTCATAACGCCACCGTAATTGCACGTTTAGCCATTATTGTTGGCTCTAATTGTCCTGCTGGATAGACAATAATCACAATACCGCTGCCACCAGAACCACCATCTTCAGTTGCTAAAAATGATGCACCACCACCACCACCGGTATTTGCGCTGCCATTTTGTGGCAGGGCAGCAGATGTCGTTGTATTTAGCGGATATCCAGCACGTCCGCCACCGCCTCGACCGCCTTGACCACCAACTGTATAGTCTGATCCAGTGCCATTTTTGGCACCGCCGCCGCCGCCAGCAAAATACCCAGCATCTCCATAGCTGGTGAGTTTTTCAAGAAACAAGCCCTCACCACCATTGCCTGGTGTTGTTTCAGTCGAGGTAGATGTTGCATCAAGCCCTGATGCGCTTGCACCACCGCCGCCACCTCCAGCCACGCCCACATTCAAAATACCTTTGCCTCCAGAGTTGCCTTGCCCTGGTATTGAGTTCCCGCCAGATGAATTTCCTACGCTGCTTGCAATACCACCGCCACCGCCACCCGAACCACCGGCAGAGCCATCATTATTAGATGATCGACCACCACCACCACCACCACCGTTCGCAACAATCGAACCGAATGAAGAGTTTTGGCCGTTTGATCCACGATCACCGTTTACACCGCCAGCACCGCCAGCGCCAACAACAACAGGTATGGAATCTCCTGGTGTTACAGAATAGTTAGGCAGCACAATTACTCCGCCGCCGCCGCCACCGCCGCCTTGGCGACTACCACCGCCACCGCCACCTGCGACAATAAGAACATCAACATCTGTAACCCCTGCTGGCACAGTAAACGCCCCATTTGACGTAAATGCTGTGATAAAAGATTCTGGCGGCTGCCCCCATGAAAATATATGCTGATATTTCTGATGTGACTCAAAGCCATCGCGCAGAGAATACAAATCAACTCTAGCTAAAAGCGGAGATAGTTCAGTCTTTTCAAATGTTGCTGTGTTTGATGTGAGTGCAAGTTGCTCTGCAAATTTTATATTGCTTTGTGCATCATAAACTTCTGCATTGTATGTCACACCACTTTCAAGCGTTACACCAGCATCAAACCACCCAAGAATCTCACCACCAGTTTGCTGGGTTCGATTGCGGTCTACCCACGTTAAGACTAAGTTCGATTCAATTTCTGTGGGCCAGTATTCTCCATTAATTTTCACATTTGCTGGCGGATAAGGCCGTATTGCACGTGATTGAATCTCAACTGCTGTTCCTATTTCTGACAATTCTTGAATCCCACTTGGCGTGGTTGTTAAAACTTGAGATTCAACAACCTCACTTTGTGTGTACTGGGTTGAATCAAATGCCACATCAGGCAGATCGAATACGAATAAAGATCCGCTAGTATGCTTTTTAGGCACAGTGTCCAACACACCGCGCTTCACAGTTAAAACCTTTGTTTCATCATCAAAGCTCACAAACCCCATAAATTCATCATTTAGCAAGATTAAATTGTTTGAATTTGCTGTTTGGGTTAGCGTTCCTGTGACCACAAATGCAGACATAGTTTCACTTATCGGCTGATCAAGCTGCAAAATATCACAGTAATCAAGACGAGAAACCTGCTCAAATTCACCAATTCCACCGTCTGTGTAAAGAAGTGCGTTAAGTGAATTGCTTTGTGGTTTTGCTGCAATTGCTGCGACATAACCAATATCTGGATTATTTGATAATTCCAAGTCGGCATTTGTCTGCCCAGCACGAAGTACAGTCAAATAATACGGGGCTTCAAATACTTCATTCATGCTTGGCTGCGGTGGCTGTGGTGCTGATTCAGCCGGAGCATCAACTACAATGCTGGTATTCATTTCTCCCGAATATGGTACAACTTCCTCAAAATCAATCATCACTTCATTGTTTAAGCCGTTGCCTAAATCAATTTTCATGATGCGAGCCAAAATTGTGCCTTGCCATTTTTTAGACCAATTGATTTTCACCAAGTCATAGCGATTCCACTTACGAGCCTCACGCCATCCAGTTGTGAATGTGCCTTTCCACGCTGGTGTGGAGTATTGCTTCAACTTCCAATTAGCCACAATTTCGGCATTTCGCATATACATAAAATATGGAAATTCAACAGACTCAGCATTTGCCTTGCCCATCGTTAAAATTGAACCGTTTTCATAAACTGAGAAAGTTGAGTTTTTGATGCGCTCACGGTCGTAATATGTGACATTGAGCTGATTCACAATGTCATCGCTATTCATGACTTCAAGAGATAAATCCTTGATCTTGTTTTCAGTAATAGTGTGGATTTCATCTTCAGAAAACCAATCGTCACGAAACAAAACCATTTCATACAAACCAGTTTGGCGATTTACGCGTACTCCTGCTTCGATGTGATAGCAAAGCTCTTCAATTGCATCAATGCAAGATTTTTCATCAATCGCCCACGAAACACCTAAACCCTCATCCCAAATTCTGTCAGCAGCTTTCATGAAATTAATATCATTCACATCAGCTTCAGGCTTTGCCATCGCTGTGTCATCTGTGAGTATTTCTCGAATTTTATGGATTGGATTAATATCAATCGCATCAGTCGATCCTTTGTATTTACCTGTGAACTTCTCCAATAAGAAAGAACCCGAATCCAGCCTTAAAATTTCACCACCAAAAAACCCACCGCGATCAACCGAGCCACTTGCTGTTGTTTCAACTGTAATGTAGCCACCACCGCCGCAAACAAACTCCAACTCAATGTAGTTGAAATCCTCATATTCATTAGATGAATTTTGAAGGGTAACAACCCCGCTCGATCTATTTAATATTCCTATGAAACGATTAGACGTTATACTTAGCTCATGATTTTTACATCTGGCTAAAGATCTAACTCTGCCAATAAATAGACCAGTAATAGCTGTAAAGTCATACTTAGTTTTAAAATTTGCTGTCTGGATAACACTATCATCTCCTCTTATTGTGTAAATTGCTCGAATGCTGCTTGAATCAATAACAGTGTCTAAATTAGCACTATAGTTGATTGTGTGGTCACTCACCCCATTCAAACCAGTTGTTCCCAGCAGCTCTTGATTTACACTTATTTCAACATCGCTGGTGACATATGGGATTAATGTAAGCTCGTAAGGTATTAAGTTTGCACCAATGCCAGCCTTTTCAGAGTACCATTGCTCATCCCCGCTATTCTTCACATAAATCCGCTTCACCCACAGCAGCATCTCTTTCATGTAGCCCGAGTTGCCGAGGTAGAAGCCTGGCGCTGTTGTTTGCGCTCCTGTAAGTTGATTTACGGATGTAATCCCGTGAAATAACAGATATGACTGATATGGATAGCCTGAAACTAGCGGTAAATATTGTTGGTAGACTTCGTCTGGTTCTTGATCTGGTGTGCCGAAGTGAATGTTAATATTCCCAGATACACCACCCTCATTTTCTCCAAAAAGGTTGCCTTCATGCACTGGCAGCATGTTTACTGGGTGGTTTGTCGGGTCATGCACAATCCAGCCACGATTATCAAAATTAATCGCAAGAAACTCCTCAATACGATTCCCGATAAATGCTGCAAACTTCGCATAATAGCGATACCCAACTACCTGAGAACTACTTCCGCCCATTTCTAGCCACCTCAACTACTTGCAAGGCCATTGCATCTTTTGTATTGATAAAGTCCTGTGCATCACGGCCATTTTTAAGGAAGTCCTGCCAATCCCAACCTTGACGCAAAAAAAATCCCCGTGTTCCGCCCGAGCACATCTTTGCTTTCCGAATATCCGACATATAAATTCTCATTTCTTGCCGCCTTTCTGCTTGATTGTTGATGTGGTCTTATCCCAAATATCCGTAATATTGGCATGCACATGCGGACTTCCTGCAATGTCGCAAAAAGAAGTGCCTTCGTTTGCAATTGTGCCGTCCAACTGATTTGGCTTAGGTCGGTTTTTCTTCTGCATTTTGCGCATTTGCAGAAATGTGTAGATACCGACTACCAAAGAGATTGCGCCAACAATTAAGCCTGCCAACAACAATGGGGCAATAGATTTTAAAACTTGAACTTGCGAAAAATCATAATTCGCCAAAATAGCTTCTACATTCATTGCTGACTCACTTAATTAATTGGGTCTCAAGAGGATTTTCAGTCGGCATATTCGGATGCCCACCATAGCGCAAATGATTATTAAATTTCTCGTGACAGGTTTTGTGTGACTGATCACAACCAGGTGCGAGTCGCACCACATCACCAACTTTCAATCCGATATGCTGACGATACGAACGAATGCTGCCATTTGCACCATTACCAACAATAAAAGTGAATACACCATCTTTTTGCAGCGCACCTCGATTGAGCCACCACGCGGGATAAGTTTTAACTTCCATGATCGGTTCACCATCTTCAAAGATTGGATTGTCAAATTCATCTAAAACAGGCTCGCCAAATTCATCCAACACAGGCACTTGCTCAAAAACAGGATCACCGTTTTCATCAATAACTTGAGTCGGGTTTACTGTGTAAGCGACATTCAAACCATCGATTGCAGTTACAGTCACCTCAAACGACCATTCGTTAAAATCCAAACCGCAGAACTTGTCGTAAATGTTATTCATGCACGTACGCTGATATTTTCGAGTCAAAATATTGCGACGCATAAAACTTTCAGCAGTTGAGCAGACTAGCGTCATGGTGTTGTCACGATCACTAAATTTAGGCTGCGTCACACGCCCTTTAAACAGCACAAGCGACTCACCCGCATCTAGCTCAATCAGTGTGAAATACACCGATTCAAGATAAATCTTGTTTAAAAAAACTTGAGTAAAGCTCTGTTCTTGCTCGTTGTTTAATAAGTCAGGATGTGGAAAGGTTAGCTCGACTTCGCACTTATCAATGTCTGCATCTTCAATGTTGCCGCGACTCAAGCCGCGTACTGGGTAATAAGTCACATTGTTATGCGTCACTGCTTTACGTGCGCTAGTGAAGCGCCATTGCTTCGTACCATGTGCAAATTGATAAAGTTCTACACGTGCCATTAGTGCTCAATCTCCACGATTGGTACGGTGACTTGTGACTTGCCACCGCCTAAAAATTGGAATTCAATATGGTCAGCATCGAAGCGATAAAGACCCAAATAATAGATAGATTCAATGTCTTTTCGCTGTGCATTAATTGCGGGCGATACTGTTATGCTATTTGCGGTCTTAGCCGTAATTGCATGTGCTGACCATGTGCCGTTCTTGCGCTTAACAGCAATGTGTTTCCGATCTGCCTCAACGATGTAACTTGTGTCTACATTTAACACGTTGTTGATATTTGCAGTATTCAAAACATTCAAATGCTGCTCATAAAGCGGCATCCAAAATTCACGGAAACGCCCTGCTCTGCGATATAGAAAATGCTTATATGCTTGGTATTCAGACCAACTACGCAACAATGATCGAAACGGTTTTGTGTAGCGTGGCTTTGCATGATGTGAGTACCACTGAAAGCCACCGACATCACCATCAATAATGTTTTGATGTTGGGTTAGCATCATTTCCAGTGAATCACCATCAAGTAGCAATGGTTTCCAATAAATGTCCTGATTTTTATATTGCTCTGGTGCTTCAGCTTCAAATTCGGGTAAATCTTCAGCCAACACTCGAAAAACCATTGATGTGTTAGACCAGAAGCCACCTGTGTTAATCGAAGCATCACCTTCAACAATGCAAATACGCATCGGCATAATGACCGCATTGGTTGCTGTGATATTTTCAGCAAGCCTAAAGCCATCTTGGTATTCAGTAATTAATTCCTGAATAATCTCATCCGTTTCAGGATCGCGTATTTCATCTTGCACAATGATGTAACGACCACGTTCTGTAATCTCGACTACTCGACCACCTTCGTTGCTCTCAATAAAAGCAAAACCGACTCTAAGGTCGGCTATGGTGTCTGTTGCATCGAGAATGATGTAGTCATCATTTGTCATGTCTGGGATGCTTCTTTTTACTTGTCGAAGCGGAATACCCCACTGCTTACGCAAATTTGCATAAAGCATGTGAAACATATCGCCCATAGCTTTACGCATCTGCACATAATTAAAGCTTAAAACTTGGCGAGGTGCATCGCGAAGCGGATAGCGTAACTCAGTGCCATCAAACGATTCATGCACTTCTGTCATCCACTCAAGGCGTTCAGTCGAATCAAGCAGAGGGCAATTTGCTAATACATGCACCTCACCATATTTGGTTTGTATTTTCATGTTGTCCTCATAAAAGAAAACCCACCGAAGTGGGCTTAGATTTTGCTGCGATTGCGCTTCATGTGGTAAAGAACAGCATCCTCAAAATCTTTAGAATACTTGTAGTTCTTTGCCTCATCTTCGTCTTTAACCATGATGACTGAAAGCTTATTGTCAATTGGTCGGTTCTGCCCACCCGTTTGCACTTGGTTTAAATAGTTGGTCAGGTCCCTGTTTTGACTTGGGTTCAAAACACGCTCACCTTTATTTAACAGCCATGTACCTTCCTCTGGGATATTGTTAATACCGTCGTGGGCCATACCTGTTAAACCAACTGATTTAATGCTTGCCGCTTGAGCAACCTGTAAAGCTGCTGCTGCTGCACCAATCGCAGGCGCAATGTATGGACCAACATACGGTGTGCCAACCACAGCGTCATAAGCCTTGGAATATGCAGAGGGAATATTCAACATCGCTTGAGCCACCGCAAATGCTTTCTGTGCTGCAAACAACCCAGCGTACAACGATGAGTTTTCATCAACCAATGCCGCAAAACCACCGAGCATGGACTCCATATAGGACGCTGAATATTTGGTTTGCAGCATCAGTTTATCTTGCTGATACTTTTCCTCGCTAATTAAATCAAGCTCGCGCATTTTGTCCAAAACTTCAAACTGCTTAACCAGTGGACTTTCCTCATAGCCCATTACATCGCGGTAATCACTGATTGCTTGATCGCGCTCGTTAGATTGCTCAAAGTTTTGTTGTGAAACGGCTTGTTGAAGTAAAGCCTCTTTCATCTCAGGCGAATAACTAGCGGTGTTTAGAATTTCTTCACGCACCAATGCATAGTATTCACGCGCGTAGTCGCCTGCGGTCATCCAGTTGCGTTTGATTTCTAGTAGCGCCTTATCTTGCGAAATACGCACAGCCGTTTGCTCAATTTTAGACTGAGCATCCAAGGCATCTTTCTTTAATTTGCGCTCTGCATCTAGCAAGCCTTTGGTGGCATCAATGGATAGCTTATCAATATTCAACTGTGCTTTTAATTTCTCGCGCTCAGTCATTTGATGCTGATTCAATTCATAATCTAATTCAGCCGCATAGAGTTTTTTTCTCGCCTCAGCAATCTCTTTGGCATCCTCAATCATCCTGTTTTTTGATGCGCTTTTTAAAGACGACCCTGCAATTCGATTAATCTCTTCGCTTAAATCTGTTTCAATTCGATTGAATTCGCTGCCGTATTCATAAATCAGTCTGCGAGCATCTTCTAAAGCTCTGTTTTGATCGCGCAGAGCCTTAGTTTCCTCTCTTACAGCAGCGGTTCTTGTTCTTGAGCGCACTGCCGATGTGGCATGGGTCTTATTGTATGCCTCAACGGTTTTATTGAGCTTGTCTTGCTCTTGGTTTTTAAAAAGAATAGCTGCCGCCTCTTCTCTACTCACCTGACCGTTTTTAACAGCTAACTCAGCTAGATCGGCTGCCACTTTCGGGTTATACCCTTTAGCAATTAGCGTATTTGTAGCTTTGGCTACAACACCAGCTTGTCTTGCTTTCTCTGCAAACTCAGAAAGTGCATTGGTTGCATTGCGAATACCACCTGCTGCAGCATCTCCACCGTTAGCGACACCATATAAGGTTGATTCAAGTTGCGCGATTAAACTATTTTGCTTACCCGCCTCGTCGCCAGCAGTCTTAACAGACCCAGCGAACAAATTAAATTCATCTTTCGCTTGCTGAGTGATGTTTTTATTACTGTTAATCGAGCGGCTAAAATCCTCAAGCGTTATTGCGCCTGACTTGTATTGCAAAGTAAGGGCAGATACTTCTCTAGCCTGCTCTCTTGTCATGTCGCTATGTCGGGCGACCTTTAAGCTATATGAAACAAGCTTAGAGGCAGCGTTATCATATTCATCATTCAGCGCTGCGAGTTGTTCTTTTTCAACAACCAATTGTTCACGCTGCTTGACCTCGCCAAGCTCTTTGTACTTTTGTACTGCATCCGCTACAGTTTGATTGTTTGCACGTAAAGACTCGGTTGACTTATCCGTGTTATCACGCATGAGTAAATAGCTTGCTGCAACAGTAGCTACAGTTAAGCCCAAGCCGATTGGTCCACCAAGAATTCCAAGTGCTGCACGTCCTGCACCTGCGGTCGCAGTACTTGCTGCTGCAGATCGTGCTTGTGCTGCTGCCAATTGCGCTTCGGCTGCGGCTAAGTCGCGTGTCACCAATGCTTCATATTTTTTTAGCTCTGCCATACGAGTCAGTGTTTTTTGACGACCAATGGCATTCATTTGTGCTTTTAAGCGTTCAATCTCAAGTGCTTTTTCAGCTGCAATGGATGCTAAGGTTTGCTGCGTATTAATCACTTGTGCTTCAGCTTGCGCCAAATGTGCTGCAGCAGCCGCACGTTCAGCATTGATGGCTGCATATTGCACGGTTGTCTGCTCGACCAATTGACGTGACTTTTGATAGCCTGCAACGGTGGACTTTACTACAACAGGAATATAAGTCCCTGCAACATAGGCAGCTATTACACCACCTGCCGCAGTAACAGTTTGCAAATTGTCAGCCAAGATGCTTAGTGCGCCAGCCATTTTGCTTGTCACACCATAAGTGACGTTAATCTCACCAACAAATGCACTGAATGAATTGCGCACCTTTTGCAAACCATCAGCAAGGCTGTTTTCCATGTTATCTGCTAATGCTTGGTTTGCATCTTTAGTCACTTCAAGCGTTGTTAATAGATCGCTTAATGCAATTTTCCCTGTAGCACCTAATTGTCGAATTTCAGCTTCGGTTTTACCTGCCACCTTCGCCATATCGGCAATAATATTGTCTGCTGCTGAAACAATACTAATCCATGCATCTGCATCAATCTTGCCTTTCGCCATTGATTTATTCAGAGCATCCATCGCGCTTTGCGCTTGGTCTGCACGTGCAGCATTTGCAACAAACGCATAAGATAGCGAATCCGCAACATTCAGCGTTTCTTCTGTAGTTTTGCCGAGTGACTTCATGCCGCCTGCAAGAGACAAATACACTTCTTGCGCTTCGCTAAGGGAGCGATATGTGCCGTTAGCTGTTTCAAGTAAACGCTTCTGAACCATGTCGTATTCGGCGGTATCAGCAGTGGCGTTTCGGATACGCGCAGCCATCTGCGTGTATTCATCTGCCATATTGATTACAGAGCCAACCGTCAAGCCAGCCAATGCAGCAGCACCCAAACCAGCAATGGCTTTTGAGGCAGATGATACGCTCGATTCAATTCGCTTAGTTTCGCGTTGTGCGGTATCGCCTGCCTTTTTCATAGGCTCAGTAAAGCTACCAATCTGGGCGATTAAATTTAAAGTTAAAGTTCCGAGTTTGGTGCTCATATAAACCTCTAGGCAATAAAAAACCCCACATTTAGCGGGGTGTTGTGTGTTTATTTGTGACTTATCTAGTATTTATTTGCATAACTTACGCAATGCTCTTTCCAAATTTTTTCAAATTCAGCAGATGGAATATCCCCTTGAATAATAACAATTGCATCGCTTGGTGCAATGTATCGCTTATACCCAGTGTATGCCCCAAATAAATTCTTTGCATTCACCTCGCCGCAGTATGAAACTTCATTTCTAAACTCGGCTGAACGTGCATCTTTTAATTGATTTTGGACTCGCTCACGCCCAAAACGATTAACTTTAATTTCGGTCATTTCGGCTTTTGCTTTAGCTTTTTCAGCCTCTGATTTGCCGCAGCCTACCAAGCTTAAGCCTACAATCACTAAAACTAATAACTTTTTCACACCCAACCCCAAATTTATAATTTAGAACAAGATACTAATTTATGCATAAAAAAACCACCCCTTAGGGTGGTCTTGCTCTTACTTACTTAGCCGTTTAGCTGCTGCCTGAATAATATCGGGCAGTATCGTCTTCTTGGGTCCAGCATGATCTCCTATAATATCTGCAATATTTTCATCAGAAAGAATCCATGCATTATTTGGTACAAATGAAATATTTGGCTTACCAGACATGCCTATTGTTAAAAGCATTCGACTAGAATCCACCATTCGCGTCACAACCGCACTAACAATCACTTCTTTATCGAAATCAGGATATTTCGGGCTAATACCACCCAATCGCTTAATTTCATCGTGTAAGGCATAAAAATAATCCATTACCTTATTGGTGGTGTTTGCTTCAAGTAGCCTCAATGCTTTTAATTCAGAGTCTTCAATTCGTTCTGCCTTTGGAATGTACTCACCCATAAGTTGATGAACATACTCAACTGCCGCAGGAATTTGATCTTGAGGAATATCCTCAATGTGCTCTACATTAAAACGATGATGAACCAACTTGTAGGCATCTGAGTAATTTAAAAACTTAGCTTTACCCACCAGCATGTTTACAGCGTCCTTTAAAGGTACACGGTCTTTCTTGGTGGTCTTGTCAGCAATCAAATTTTGCTTTGAGTTTTCAGTAAACAGTCTGGCAACCATCGAATCATAAGCTCGAATAACCTGTAGATGGAATTTTGCGGAAATCCACATGGCGTAAGCGTAAACCAACTCCTTTACAACATAAGTACCATTATTCTTACCATCATTAACCTTACCAACAGCGGGCATCTGCAAATTTGCAGATGCCCCATTTGAAGGGTTTTCAATCTCAGCAATTAGGTCTTTAGTTTGTTGATTGCGCATAAAGTAAGCGGGTTGATGCTTCTTGTCATACCCACTTGCCTTATGTAGATCGTTTAAGCAATAACGCCCATCTTCATCTTGGCGAATTGAAAACTCACCAATGGTTAAAGGTTGGTTGTTTGGGCTTGCAAAATTTTGTGTTAAACTACTCATAGTTAATTTCTCTCTGTTATTGACTACATCAAAGCCCTGTCCGTCGAAAGTCTGGGCTTTTTTGTTGTCTGTTGATTTCATGCTTTCGCACTCTCTTTTTGGTTTAAATAAAATTCAACAGCCTTATTGATTAAATAATTCATTGAACGCTCTTCTTTTCTTGCATGAGCTTTTAATTCTTCATGCAACTCATTTGACACTCGAACTCGAACATCAATAGGTTTTTGACGACCTTCTTTCATAAAAAACTCCTAGTCACCCTTTGGGTGCATTAAATATGTCACCCTTTTGGTGACTTGTCAACACCCATTGGGTGATATACATTTATTTAATATTAGGATTGAACCATAAACATGACCACATCAAGAGATACTGGTACTCAACACAAGTTGAGAATGCCTCCAGAGCTAAAAGAAAAGCTATTTAGCTCAGCCAAAGAGATGAATCGATCTTTAAATGCGGAAATTGTTGCCCGTCTCGAAGATAGCTTCAAAGAGTCTGACGACCCTAAAACTCTTGAATCCTTAGCAAAAATAGTCAAAGAGACCACTGAGGAAACTACTCGACTCCATAAAGAGCTTGTCAAAATCATTGAGCAGCAAAAAATTGAGATTGAGAATCTAAAGAAACCGACCTAAGTCGATTCCTTATTCGCCACCGTATGTTTGAAGCATGTATTCCTCAAGCGACATTTCCTGTGGTTGCTCCTCATGTGGCATAAATGACTGTGCTTTTACATCTTTGGCACCTTTAGAGCTTAGGTATGTAGCCATTAGATTTCCAATGGCTTGCTCTACACGACGACCAATAAAAAGCGAGCCTCGTTTTTTTCGATAGACTCGCCATTTAGCCAATTCAGAAACACTAATGTTTCTTTTAGCTTCTTCTATTGTGCATCCGCCGATTCCGTTGACGACGAGTTCGCACCAGAATTCATCTTCTTCAAATGTTTCATCTGCTGCTTTCCCACAAAGTCGTTCACATCATCACTAGCACGATGCAATGCATCCATAATTTGCGGTGCTGATTTGCCGACTTCATCAAGACTAGCAAATAAAGGCTGCTGCGTGTCTTTGTTGTAGATCGTGGCAAGGATTCGCATCTTCACCAAGTCAGCCATGAGTAGCTTGTCAAGGTTTTTGCCACGAGTGATGCCCACGGATTCATCATAACTAAGGCGCTTAACAAGCACCTCAGATGAAAAATCCTCACCATTAATTGTGAATTCGATCTGCTTCTCAACAAGTTGCACAGTGCTTCCTGTTGAAAAACTTAAAATGTCTACTTTCTTCATTACGGAGTCACCACTCGTGGAGTTGTAACAACTGGTGAGGTACGAACAAGGGTGAATGTATAACCAACCAACGCATCTTGCTCAATAGTTGGTGCAGCTGGGTTGATATAGCCTTCAAAAGACCACCAAATACGATCTTCAGGCAAGTCAATTCCTGCAATCGCTTCATAAGTTGGCGCAGTCGTAGAATGGCTTGAACCTACATACCACTTCACTTTTTCACCTGAGTCAGCAAGCGCAATTAGTTTTAAATGACTTGTGTTTTCATCATCAAGATCAATTTGAAGTGAACCTTCGCCTGGATCACGCAGACCACGTTCATAGTCTTTAGTCTCCGAGTCTAGGCAAGTTGAATCAATCTTTGAGAACGAATCCTCACCGAATGAAAATGCTTTTGGGCAAGTGAAACGAACCACCGCACCATCGACAACAGCAAAAATCTGTGTCCCGTTGGATTTAATACGTGCCATGAGTAGCTACTCCTCAATTTTTTGGCATAAAAAAAGCACCCGTTTGGGTGCTATGTGGAAAAATAAATTTGTTTAACGATCCAAAAACCAATTCGCATCAAAGCCGCGTCCAAAAATGTTGGTATCGGCAATACGCTCAAAGTAATTTGGGTGAATATTGGTGACATAGCAATGCGGCTCTAAAGCTTTTCGTATTGCCGCACGAATATCGGATGCTCTTTTCTGCTGGGTGTCATAAACCACAATCTGGAATGACACGTGGTCTATAGCGGCTGGGCAATCTAAGTGGTTTTCAGGATTTGCTGTAACCACTGACCAGACCGCATAGGGATATGGCGTTTTATGTGGTGCAATATCCTCAAATACCCTTAAAGGGTTAGTGCCGAGCAATGCTGTGACTGCTGAAGCCAATTTCAGCGTTGGAACTACGGGTAAAATGTTCATAATTTTGCGAGTTCCTTGTTGATTTCTTTATTGAAGTTTTCAGCAAAGCTATTGGTCACGGCTTGGATGTTGTTTTGCAGTGCTGGGCGCATGAATGGAGTTGGTGGATTATGCACAGAGCCAAACTCCAAATATCTCCAATAGGTCGTGATTCCACCAGATAACTTGGATAAGGCTGCCTTATTGGTATTTGCATTCTGTGCAGCACCACCACGCACACCGACACGCATCACCACTTCATTCGGATTTCTTGTTTTTCCCGCAGCAGTCGTAATATTTTTCCAAATCTTTTCGCTTGTTTGTGGGTCATCTATTGCTTTTGCCCCAGATCGTGCCGCATCTCGCACAATTGCCATAGCTTTGCGCATAGAACGCCGAGCAGCATTCTTCATCAAGCGAGGGTTGCCAAGTCTTTTAAGTTTTTCCTGAACTTCACCCAAGCCTTCAATATTGAATTCTACTGACATGGCTTACTCCACTAAAGACAACTCCAACGTCATATAAATACGACCATTTTCATTGTCTGGTTTAGGTGGCGAAACGATCTGGAAAGTCTGACCATCGAATAAAACACGCATGCTTGAGTCAATATCATCACGTTTACGCAGCTTTAGCCGTGCTGTGGTTTCTGATCCAGCAGCCTTAGCATTTATAGAGTCTTTAACAGACAAGAATTCAAGCTTACCCCAAAGTTTTTTAAACTCAGTCCAAGCTTCAGTTTCATAGTTGTATTCATCATAGGTCGTGGTTTTATGCTGAACCGATACACGGTGGCATAGTTCGCCTGCACGTTGGGTCATATCACACCCCCATGTCACGATAAGGCTGGATTAGCGACCAATAGCCCAAAGGCAATTCAATTGTTGCCTGAGTGGTGGCTTCTCTGTTGGCATAAAGGTGCGCAACAAAAAGAAGCCGAGCAGCATCTAGCGCCTTGTTATCGACCAGATCGTTTTCATTTACTCGCTCAACCTCAGTTGCGATAACTTTGCGATCTAAATGTGCTTGGATTTGCTCATTGGCAGCATCGATATATGTCTGTATCAAAGTATCTTCATCATCATGATCTACACGACAATGCAACTTAGCTTTTGCGAGATCAATCATTCTGATTTGGCCTGTTTTGCTGGGGTTTTAGTGGTTTTTGGTTTTGATTCTTCAGCAGATTCAACCAAAACACCCTTATCAATCAAGTGCTTCACATCCGCTGGATTGGCTGTGCGCTTATCACCAGTCTGGTAATACTTGTCACCATGGTGCTCACGCTTAACATCGTACTCAGTCATGACTATCTCCTAATAAATAAGGGCCAGCAATTTGACCCTTATTGGATTCTGGATTAACCGCCAGCAACTGCTGGAGTAATATCACCATAGATAAACGCTTCTGGACGATAAACCGCCAATGCCAGGCGCTCTTCAGCAAGAATGGTTACTAAGTTCTTAACGAAATCGTCTTCGTTCTCAGTTGCCACCTCTACACGAGACTGCCAGCGATCAAAGATTTGAGCGCCCATTGAGAAGGCACCAGTCAGGAATTTACCCGCAGCAATCGCCTGTGTTTCTGCAACTGGAAGACCCCACAGAGTCGGGTTTAAGTTGCCTTGTGGATTGCCAATGATGTACTGACCAGATGTGTCTTTCAGGGTTTCGATTGCAGCCCAGTCAATCGGGTTTAGCACATGGCCGCTCGCAGGGTATTCAGCAAGAATTGCCTGAAGCATTGCGAAGCGCAGAGTATCGAGCTTGCTTTCTGCGGTTGTAGCTACACCGATGGGGCGAACATACGCAGTTGCTTGTGGAATAATACCAAGCAAGTTTTGACCAGTACCGTCACCGTTCAGGATCTGTTGCTCTTCTTTGAAAGCAAGACCATAACGTAAGCGACCATCGATATAAGACTGCAATTGCGATGCGTCATCAAGAATCTGACGCGATGCCTTCATGTAGTGAGCGATAACTTTTGCGGTAGTTGATTTCAGGTCAAATTTAATGTCAGACTGCGGCTTTAATGCACCTTCGGCCACCATGCCAGCAGCATTCACAAAACCAGTTTCTTGAACGTATTCAAGCGCGTTACCATCCATACGACCCTGCATTAATAGGTCGCGAATTGTTAGCTTACGATCAGGCGGTGCAATAATTCCTGGAATGCGTGTGGTTTGAACCAGATCACCAGCCGAACCCGCAGCATCCGTGGTTGCTGAAGTAATGGTGGCTTTAATTTCAAGGTTTGCTTTGCCGCGCTGACCAGCTGAACCAACCAGTGATTTAAATTGGTCGGATTCCACAAATTGACGACCAAGAGATTTAACTTCTTCTTTACCTTCATGTGGACGACGGGCAGCTTTCTGCTCAACTTCATCGATACGGGCTTTAAGCTCGTTTAATTTAGTGATTGCTTCATCCGCTGCCTGTTTAGCACCTTCTGCAATTTTTTCGCCATGCTCACGCTTGCCTTTGAAGTCTTCAGCAATACCTTTAACTTCATCGACTTGTTTTTTGAACTCTTGAGCGAGTTGTTCTAAATTTTGATCAGCCATTTTGACTTCCTCTTAAAATATTTAATGCGGTAGAAATAGATTTCGCTTGTAGTTTTTCATCTTCAGACTCGCTCAAAAGATGGCGCAGACCCTTGCCAGCGATTGCAGTGGCTTGCGTTTTTGAAAAGCCTGACTCTCTCAGGAACTTTTCAAATTCAGGTAAAGTCGGCAGTTCGCCTTCTTCTAATTTGGATTTCACAGAAATAACCGTGCTCTTTTCATTGGCTGGCGTGGTGACAATTGAGATTTCACCTAGATCCAACTCAATCAACTCGCGAATATCTGTATTTTCGTTGTAGCTAGACTTAACTGTGCGATAACCAATGCTTAGACCATCGATTGCACCAGCCTTTAAAAGAGCATGTGTAGACTTTGCTTTTGGAACATCATCAACCAGTAATTTACCTTCGACATACAAGCCTTTTTCATCTTCAATCAGCTTGGTATAAACCCCGATAGGCTCATTGGTGCTGTGATTCCATAGCACTGGCGGGAATTTCCCTTTGTCCGCCCATTTAATTAGGGTATTTTTAAAAGCACCTGGCAAAATGATGTCGTTGTACCAATCAACATTGCCGAAAACCGCCCCATAACCCGAAAAAAAACCGTCTTCTTCGACGGCCTTAATCTCTAAATTAAAACTTTTTCTATTCATTTGTTTCACCTTTATCGGCGCCCAATGGAACCATTTGCATCTGAACCATTAACTTGTCTGCGGTTGGATCGTCAGCTCTTGGCATATCCTCAAGCTCTCGCACCTCATTTCGGGTATATAGTCCGTTCTGAGTCATCTTCACGTAGAAATCTGCTCTTGCAGCATTATTGGCGCGCAGTAGGCCATCAACCGCAAACTTAGGTCGATATTTGTATTTGTCTTGCGGTAATAACAACTTCCGAGCGATTGTCTGCTCATATCGAACCAGTTGCGGATTCAGTGAATAAGTAAGGAATCCCTGATTGGTTTGCTCAAGACTAGAAGCCCATGAACTAGCTTTATTTGTATGGCCAATCAACTGGGGTGGCACACCAAAAGCCCGACATATCTCCTCAATGCCAAAGTATCGGCTCTCTAAAAGTTGAGCATCCACAGGATTAATACGAATATTGCTTGCAGAGGATAGTTTCATCCCCGCCTCAAGAATCATGTATTTGCCTGCGTTTTGCGGAAGACTGAACTCAGCTAAATGGTTGCGCATCCTATTTCTTTGTTCAGATGTCAATGTGGCTTCGCCCGTTTCCAAAAACCCACCGACTTTCAACCCATTCTTAAACCAATCCTGTGCTTGGTTGTTGGCATCAAACTGCATGCCAATCGTCTGCGCAAAGAATTGAATCGCCGACAACCCCACATATCCATCCAAGGTAAATCCCTTAAAATGCAGAATTTCATCATCGGTATAGATTTTAACTTTGCCGTTTTCAGTGTAATGGTATTCAAAGCTTCCGTCTTTCAACCGCTTTTTAACCATTTCGCTAGGGAATAGCGGCTCTAAAGAGATAACACTGCGATTATTGCGGCGAGAAATATAGCTATACGCATTACCCCACAAATCCAGACACGCTGACTGAATCTGCCAAAACTCACTGGCACACATGTCTGCGTTGGGTGAATCATGCAAAATTCGATATAGCTCGTGGTCTTTAGCAATCTTTTTTTCAGTGTCGTATAGGTGAAGTGGTAAGGTTGAAATAGTTTCAGCGCGTAGTTTTACGCACGCCCAAACTGCCGACAACTTCAAAGATGTTTCAGGGCTAACCACTGCACCACCAGAAGACATATAGCTGTCAAAAGGATGCGATGTGTCCCCTTTCTTTAATTGAGTTTTTCCAGTCAATCGTGACCAGAAGCGAGACCAGAATCCCGTGTCTTGTAAATCGCTCATGCTATCACGACATCCTCTAGGTATTCGTCAATATCAACGTGTTTAATTTCAGGATTCATCGACATGATGGCCACCGCGTTAAACATGGCAATCACAGGGTCAATTTTTCCTTTGCCTGATTCCTGTTTTGTAATCATCAAAGCATTGCCTGACATCTTGCCTTTGGCGTTACTGACACACCATTTCATTAGTGGCTGTGACGCAGGAATAAACTTGCCTTCTGCCAATTTTCGCTCGGTTGTTGTTGCATATCCTGAGAGCATATAACCTTGAGGAATAGCGACCATTGCTTCAATCGGGATGCCTTTCTCAATCAAACCATCCTGTAGTGATGGCATGCCTAGTTTATCTAGCCCAAAGCCTTGCTCTGGCATCTTGCCTGTGTCAAAAATCATCTTCGCAATGTCGCCTGCTTCCGCAACGTCATCCCCGATATTCTCAACAATGACCAAGTCGCCTTGCTTCTCGAAGTCTTTCATGCGTGGTGCGTTTTCTTTGCGTCGATCAAGAGCAATCGGATGAATCCATGCCTTTGACCAGCCATACCAAAGTGAACGGTCTGCTTTATCCCGACCAACCACGTACATCCCAAACAAGTCATCAAGTCCACCACCATCGAAGCCAACTGTGATGCATTCTGACTTTTCGATAAGCTGACTCAACGTAAGCTTACGTTCTGAATCTTCCCAAAAATCAGCACCCGCCCAACGGTTCGCCCGTAGGTTCATGCCGATTTCTACATTCAAGTGTTTGGCTAAGAAGTCTCGCTTAGAGTTTTCATCGTTTAGCTGTACCTGCTCCCATTGATTTGTAAGGAAATCAAGGTCAACCGACGCACCTAAGTTCGGGTTCGTGATGTACCAAGTGCTTGTGTCTAGGTATTCCTGCGACTCAAGCATTGGTTTTGGGTATTCATAAATCAGCGGTAAAAACTGCTTGTTCTTTACGTTCCCGTCCCTGATCTCGCGGGCATAATCTAATTTTTGCTTGAACACACCTGCAGGTACGTCATCGGATTGTGTAGTCAGATAAATAATGCAACCTTCAGGACGGGATACCAAGCCGCCTGTGGCCTCACGAATCATCGACTCCGCATTTGCACGTTTGCCAAATACCCAAAGTTCATCAATTAAAATCCAAGATGCTTTCTTGCCTGCTGCTGCCTCGGACTCGGCAGCAATTACTTTTAGTGTTGCCCCCGTGCCTAGGTGGGTAATTGTTCTAGTGTGTTCACTGACGTTCATCATTTCTGATAATTCAGCGTCTGCTTTCACCATGTCACGGGCAGGTGCAAAGGAGTTATCTGCAACTTCTTTTGTTGGTGCCAAAATAATAAGTTCAGCCGATAGTCGCGAGTTAAGAATTAATGCTGTGAGCATAATCCCCGCTGCAATTGTTGACTTGGTGTTTTTCTTTGAGATTAGCAAAAAGAATTCACGGATTAGTCGCTTTTGGCTTTTTTGGTCATACGCACCAAATATTGCAGCAACAAATTCATAAACCCATTCGCGGGTAATGTCGCCAATTTTTGGTGAACCAACAACATCCACCAATACCAATTCTTTAAATACGTTTAATGCAACGTCTGCAACTTCGGGAAATAATGGCTTGCACGCCATTAATGATTGCTTTTTAACAATGCGTTCCTCCCAGTCTGGGCAGGCTGTTGTCCAGTCTAGAAGTTTTGCTGTCATGATTTAACTCGGTCTGTGATTCATTTGTGCATCCAAAGTGCCAAATTTTCCGCCTTGTGTAGCTTTTTTAGCTTCATCCACTTTGGTTTCTTTCTTGCCTTTTTCAGCAACCTTACCGTGGACATAAGGCAGTGCTGCTTTTGCTGCATCTAACCGAAGCTTTATGTCTTCAACTGGATCACTAAAAATACTGATTAGAAATTCAAGCGGATCGGGTTTAGCACCTGCGTTCGCAACATCAATTCGAGTGACTATTGGTCTCTCTATATTTTTTTCAGCATTAACATCATGCTTAACATGACCATTTGCCTTCAATCGCTCAATGTATGCAACCACATCGGGGTCTTTCAGCATTCTTGAGCCTGCCTGAGATGCAGTCTTTTCAGGGCATCCAGCGAAAATTGCAGCTTGCTTATTATCCATTCCATCAAGGTGGGCATGAGCAAACTTCTTCTTTTTTGCTGTTAAAGCCATACGCCCTCCTTTAACATATTTGTGAAATGGGAAATTTTTTTATAAATGAGGTCGGGGGCGGTCTAGAAAGCAAAAGCTCTAAAAACTTTTACACTCCCCCCACCGTGTTTGATTTTGTTCAATTTTTTGCTTAATACTATCGTGACAAAATTTACATAAAGCTTGATGGTTTGATGCTTCCCAAAACAATTGCTTGTCACCTTGGTGTGGGATGATGTGATCGACTACTGTTGCCTCTGTGACTTTGCCCTGTTCTTTGCAGAATTTGCACAATGGATTCTCTTGTAAGAATCTCAATCGGTATTGCTGCCACTTGTATCCATAACCACGTTTGGTTGAAGACTTGCCATCTCTCCAAGAGTTATTCAATTGAGCTACTGGCTTAGCACTCTTGAATGTTTGCAGCTTTGGTCGTAACTGTTTGAGCTTTGCCATTAGTCACCATCCAAATATCCTGAGCGCTTCGGCTCGCTATCGTCTTCAGTCAATTGAATCAATAACTCATTTATCTGTGCGTTCTGCTCGTTGTTGATCTGAATTAACTGATTGTTCTGTTCGATTAGCTTTAGAAGTAAGCTGTTCAATGCACAGCCGCATTCGTTCTTTTGATCGTTCATATTGTTCTTTCATCCATTTGCGTCTTGCTTCACATGCTGCACATGTCATTGCTTCACTTCCCAAGCAAACATCAAATCATCTGGTGTACTTAAATATTTCCCATGCTTCAAACAGAATGCATGAATGTCATTTAGGTACTCGGTAAACTGGTCCACCGTTGCATCTGTGGTACTGATCAATTCATTCAACCCATCTGCCACTTGCTGATACATCGGGTGCTTTTGATCTTTCAAAACCTTTACTGCTGCAAACGTCTTTCTGTATTGACCTACATCATCACGATGATAAATACGTGCTAAGAATTGCTTCTTGAAAAATAAATGCTCTGCGTCTTTATCTGTGCCTTGGTGTTTTGCCCATTGCGACATCCATAGCCAATAGAGTCTGTTCTGCGCCTTGCTTCGATCTTCTTGTTTCTGATCTATACGCACTACCAACGGCTTACCATCACTCAAAGCATCCGCATGATGCCTGTGCATATAGGCAATCGCACGACCAACTTCTTCAAATGACTTGATAACAAAGCATGCAGGTTCGAGTTTGACTTTCGCATTCATCAAAACACCTCATCACCTTTTCGCATCATCAACTCAGTTTTGACCAACCACTTCTCAAACATGGCTTCACTTTGTTCTCGGTTGCCCAACTTGTATTGATCAAACGCAGCATGGCAGATTACACATAAGGGGATGGTAAACTCATCACTGGCTTTGATTCCTCCACCCTTACCATGCTTCGCTGAATTACTATGTGCCGCTTGTGAGTTTGGATTACCACATCGTACACACGGAAGCTTACGAATCTCAGCGAGTCGCTTTGAATCACGCATACAATGCTTCACGTAAATTCTTAATCCGTTCTTTCAACTTAATCATAATGCCGTCAATCACTAGCATCTCTGCCCGCGTCAATCCCGATCTACTGAGATTTTGATACTTAGACAGCTCAGCACTGCAAAATTCTAAGTCTTGTTTCGCCTGTACTTTGTCTGTCATGTAATCACCAATAAAAAAGAAAAACCCCGCCAATAATGCATATTGAGCAGGGTCTTATGTGCCGTAATCCGTTCGGCAAATGCCACTGGAGTTGTGGCAAGGGTTACTTTTTCACTTTGCCGCAATTACGGCATTCAATTTGCACAAAAATATCCGACTCATAGTCGTAATCGTGAATGCAGAACAGTCGCTTTAAGAATCGGAGCATGTTTTCTCCTGAATTTTGGTGGGCCTTATCAGATTTGAACTGATTATCTCCCCGTTATGAGCGGGACGCTTATACCACTTAAGCTTAAGGCCCATTGGCACGCCATGCAGGACTCGGAATGGTTTAAAGGTTTCGAATTCGAAAGGTTTAGAATCTGAGTGACGGCATTCAATTTAAACCACTACGAATAAAGAAAGCCGCCATAAAAAAAAGCCCACATTTCTGTGAGCCTTTACGGTAATTACCAGTCTTTCCTGATCGTCATTTGCTTTTCATGTGGGTTAAGTGCGTATATATGACTTTGACCACTTAACACAAATTAGCATAAATACATTTAAATGCAAGTTATTTAATCAATTTTCAGTCTTTTATCATGCCCTGCTAAATAAAACTTTCCCGCATAAACCATGTTATTAATCGAGCTACGGCTTAAAGTAAATTCACGCACCATCTGATCAAGTGACAACCCTCGCACATTCTTCTCAATAAACAACTTCACCGCCACCTTTGCTGACTGACAAATCCGATTTGAGAATTGAATATCAATAATCAACTTTCGTATTTCTTCAGCTTCATCATCTGAAATGCTGCACATGATTTGGTTTTTACGACTACCGTAGTCTTTGTTGTTCTCGCAGATCAGCCAGTAAATCTGATTGATGCCTAAATTATCAGGCATATTTCCTGACTTCATTCTGCAAGTTTGGATGTATGCACCATACTGTTTCAACCATTCTTCAATTGTATATTTTGACCAATCCATCACTTGTGTTTTCACTGCCGCATTCATCCCTATTCCCCTAAATCACACTCAATGCTTTCAATAATGCAAAAATCACCACACCCTGAATAACCAAAGCACACGCCGATGCAATCTTATACGTCCAGACTTTTTCGCCACGATTAAGTTGGTTGCATTGATTTTCGTGGTGTTCCATGCGTTTTTTAATCTGCTTACCCCGATATGTCATGTAATACAGTGGGTTAACCAGACCGATGCAGCTCAAGAAAAATTGGTATGCAATCGACAACACCAAAACCCATAACACTACTTGCTCTAATTCCATCCTTATTCCCCTAAATTTCTCTAATCTCTAAACCGTGTACTGACTTCATCAAGTGTTTCTTTAAGCGATAAACTGGCAAGCTTCGTGTCATCTTGCTTTTGACATCCTCAACGACCATCTGCCCTTTTTCTTGATAAACAAAATCTGCGACATACTTCACTGCTGGTTTGCGTCTTGGCTCATTTTCAAACTTGACCGACTCAGCCAAAATGAAAGCCTTTTGCAGTTCCAGATCCTTGATCTCTCCTGCACGTTCCAACAATGACAAATCCCGATAACGCCTTGCTTCTTTTTGACTATCGAAAGTGATGCCATTAAGCACCACCTTCTTGTTGTTGTATTTAGTCATTGGCACCTCGCCACATCATCGAAGCAAAGCAAGCCATAAAAATAAGCATCAATACACCCAAAACAGTCGTCCTGAACTCCGCAAAAAGAATCACATCGCAAATCAGAAGCACTGCGGTTTCTTGTTGGAATTTACTCATGACCACCTCGCAGGGCTTCCATAATCGCTTTAGGTGTTTCCACCACCTCACACGCTCTTTCTGCCAAAGTTGCATATCCAGCAATGTCACGATAATTGTCAAAATATTGCGGGTCGCCATTCACGGCTCTAGCAATCTTGTTGCAAATCATAAAAAGGCTTGTTTTCTGCTCTGCGTTTAAATGCTCGTAGTTTGCGCCACATTCAACGATAGACATTAGCTGTTGAGTTGTACCCGCCACATCGGAATAATTGCCATATCGAGCGCCACGTTCGTTTAATGTGTTATCAATCTCACTCATCCCAATTACTCCAATCACCACGAATCAAATCTTCAAATTCTTTGCTTTTCTTGTCAGCCTCGATATGCATCTCATCAAGTCGCTGCTGTAGTAATTCCCTTTCCTGCGGATCAGTCGTCCGATTAATCTGATCTATCGTTTCTTTAAACCCAGTCATGCTGCCAACTCCTGTAAACGATATTTTCTGCGCATTCCGCGATTCACACGCTCTGCCTTAAACTTGTTATAAGACTGAAAGTCTTTGAATTTCACATCTGCTTTCATGTAGCACATGCACTTAAACAGCTTGTAGCCCTTATCTAAAAATGGCTTATGCACATCATCGGTTTCTTTCTCTAAGCCTTTCCATCTGCGTTTAAAACCGTGCTCATCCACCACTTTCTTATCACTACCACCAAGCTTAAATTGATCGTAAGTCATGCTCGGAACATCAAACTGCACTGCTGACGTTTGAATGTCGGTTGGGTCATCTTGGTGGTAGTAGTAAGAATCCATGCCGACAAAAAATGCAGTGTTGTCTACCATCAAATCCCAGAAAATTGGCACAACAAGATCACCATCAAAATACTCATACATGCCCTCGATACTTTCTTTTTGTGACAGGCCAGCCGCTTTTAATCTGTCTGATGCTTCGGTCAATTCAACATCATCAAACGACGACCAAAGCTCATAAGTTTTAGCCAATTCATTTCGATACAAATTGACCAACTTGTTCGGGTTATATTTCTTATTGCGCTTTTTCATGCCGCCACCCCTCGTTTTTGATTAAACTTTTTCTGCGATGCTTTACTGCAAGCCATGCAGCGAAATTCGTTTTTATTTCTGCTCGCCACTCTGTGCGCTCGGAACTCTGTGTAGCCATGCACTCGGCACAACCCCTCAAATAGATTCGTGCCATTTGCTAAAGCCTTTTCCATGCGCTCGTTGTTGAAAATCGCTCTCTCTCGTCGATCCAACTGCACCTGGTCAAGCTTCGGGTTTAAATACTCACGATTAAGTTTTAATTTGCACTCAAGACAGCGTGATACACCGCCATAGATTCGATATGACGTGTACCCATGCTTTGCACATGGTGCTGTGAAGATTCTCTCTCCGCGTGCAATGGCTTGTTTGGCAAGTGACATCACCTCTGATCTGCGCAATGTTTCTACAGATGGCTCTTTCTTTGCTGCTCTCCTGCCCTTTGTTGGCGCTTTGAGCTTCTTTTCTGCTGCTAAAGCGTTACGCTCACCATGCTTGAAATTAGCAATGACATCCTTGATCGCATCCCATCGCTCTTTACCAATCAGGGTTGAGCCTGTTTTGGCGTTATAGATCGTTTTGTGTGAAACCATTGCTAGACTGCAAAGAGTCTGTAAATCACCGTAAATCGCGTTTTTAAAGAAATTAGAAAGCACCAATATTTGCTCTTTCATTCGCTCTTTCTTCACAAGCTCTCTTCGCTCTCTTGCTTCAGCTTTAGCCTGCTCTTGTTGCTTCCATCGCTCTTCTTTGCGCGCTTGCAACTCACGCACTCGTTGATTGACCAACTCAATACGCTCAAGGCTTTCTGACTCAGCCTGTTTTTTGTCAGCGTAATTTCCTTTAGCGACTGGTAACTTTCCATCTGGAAAATTAGAGAATCCCATCGGCAACTCAGTGATTTGGTTTTTAAGCAACCAAGCTTCAACTTCGTTATTCAATCGTTCAGATTTGATTTGCTTTTGATAAATACTCATGCTGCACCCCCGTCATAACAGTCACACGGCACATCAGGCACAAAGTGATCCATGAATGCATCTTGCTGTTGATAGATTGATTTCCAAGAGAAGTTGCGACCCAGGCCAGCGATATTAGTTAATTCAGCCTGATCTTCCATTTCTAGCGCCTTTTGCAGCAAGTCTGGATGCGCTTGCTCCAACCACTTAATTTCTGAAACTTTGGAGTTTGGGCAGAAATAACAAGCTGATTTGCCTGGCAACGCTAAACCCTCGTCTTTAATCGACTGGATACACTCATCACGGCCCATATCCCAGTCAATTAATGGGTATATGCGTGTGTACTTGTCGTCGTAGGCCTTGTTTGCCCGTTGCGGCTCATCTGCATCAAATCCGATTAGTTTCACAAGTCGCCCCCCCACAACCACACTGTTATTCACAAACTTGTCTTGCGGCTGAACCTTGAATCGCTGGCTGCATGTCTTAAACCCATAAGCAATACTTGGTAGCGCTTTGCGATCCAGGCAATCTTGCTCCAGTGTCTTGTTTGGTGCTTTCACTACTCGGATTGCTGGATAACCTTTTGATACAAGCCATTCTGAAAAGTATTTAACATAGCTGTACGTGTGAGGCTTCTCGGCACCAGTGTCGGCAAATAAGATCATGTCGATACGAATGCCACGCTTTACACACTCGATCAAAAGTGCTGTTGAGTTTGTTCCACCGCCATAACTACTGATTACAAAATCAGAAACCAGAGTTAGGATTTCTACAGCTTGAATTTTGGTTAATGCGTTCACACCCCACCCCCTAACACCGCACCAAATTCACCGATCAATTCAATTTGCTGCTTGCACCATTCTTGACGAAATTCAATCTCCCAATCTTTTAAGTCGCTGTTGTTGTAATCAAAGATTGAGGCCCATCCTGAGCCGTGTTTTGGCATTGGAATCTCGCATGTGTTCAATTCGGGACTGAGCACCGCATTGCTAAACTGTGATAAATATTCAAGTCTGGTCATGCTAAATCTCCAGCTTGATCGCAATCTCGGGCATTCTGCTTAATCAGCTTGCGTAAATTCTCCAGATACTCTTGGCTCTTTTCAGCACTTACAAGATCATTGGTTTCCTCAGTTTTAGTAACAGCCCATGTACACGGAAGTGTTTTAAGTTCAGCAAGACGCTTTTTACGCTCCTCAAGAAATGCCTGCTGATCCCATTCGCACTGACCCACACCTTGCTCTACAAACTCCTGAACAACGGTTGTGTAGTTGTCCTTAAATGCTTCATAAGCATAAAATGATGCGCGCTCATGGTTATTTGCATAATCCATATTCGAGAACAGTTGAGATGAGCGCACATAAGCCTCACGCTCTGCATTTGTGATGACCTGTGTATTATCAACACGCCAAGCAACCACGTTTGCTAGTGCAGCATGCTTCCCTTTGAATGAATCAACCGCTCTTTGCTGCTCAGTGCCAAAACCTGTAATTCCTAAACACCACTTACGGAACATTGCAGGATCAGGGCAAAAGCCGTTATCACGCACTAAGCGAAGCCCAGTATTAATTTCGTCTCTCGACAATCCCTCAATACAAATTTTCATTGCATTATTGATTGCCTCAATTGGCATACCATCAAAAGTTTTTTCAAAAGAGCGTGGTGCAATTGCTTTAAAAATTCCAACAAGTTGAGCGGAGTTAATCGGCTGAATATTTTGTTGATTAGAAACCAAAGCTGTCATTTCCCATTTCCTCTTTTTCGATCAATTGTTGAATTTCATTCCAGCGATTACTTGCTTGTGATGCATTTTGAATTGCTGGTGTGAACTGCTGCTTAGGCGCAAACAAGCCTTGATAGTTTCCAGTGATGGATGTTTTCAAAGACTCGTTGCTGCCGTCATAACCCCATTTCTTGAAATCTTTGTAGATCGTGTTTAGGGCATTTTTGGTCAACTTGGTTTTTGCTGTAATTGAGCGACTGGAAACGTATTGTTCCCAAAGAGAGAAATCACAGAGTTGCGCAAAGCTTGCTGCAGTTAATTTAATAACTTCGTCATAAGATAATTTACGAGCTTTGTCTTTACGCTCAGCTTCGGCTTTTGCTTTTTGCTGTTTTACAAAGATTGGGTAACTGTAAAAATTGGCTTCCAAAGGTTTTTTGGAGCGAAGCGACTTAATTAATAATTCTATAGATAGAGTTCTATAAATTAATTCTATTGTGTCTACAGTTTTTGTAGTACCTAGCGCTACAGTTTCTGTAGTGGTGCACTCCAAATTTTGTAGTGCTACAGTTTTTGTAGTGGTACTACAGTTTTTGAAGTGGTCAGCTAGTGAGACCTCATTGATCTGGTACTCATTACCCTTTCGACTGTTCTCGCTAACCAGTGTAATAACGCCCAAATTAAGCAACTCTTTAAGGCCTTTACGGACGGTCATGGCACTTATTTTTTTAGAGCCTTCGAGCTTTCCGCCTTGCAATTGAGAGTAGCTAACATGGTCAGTCACCTTGTCCTTAAAGCCGTTAATACGATCCTCAAGTTCTGCATACACATTCTTTGCCGCATCACTTAAAAATGGACGAACCTCTTGGCGATATAATCGACTAGACATGACATAGCCTTTTTCAAACTTGTCAGCCATTTTTTTACCTTTGGAGAATTGGACAATGTTGTCCTCGTGTTTTTTGAGTGCTGTCATGCTTCACCCCCAAACAATTGAGGCTGCAATTGAGTCTCAAGCGCTGCAACTTTTTCCGCTGCCAGTGGTTTAATCTTGCGACCAAACAACGAAAGGGTGCGCCCTGCTTGGCTTGCAATATCAGAAGCCTGCTCAAATTCAAGCAATGCTTTGTTGAATTGAGCAGTCAGGCTGAGTTGTTCTGAATTTAAGAAGTCGTGCATTTCATTAAATGCATTGATGTAATCTTCTTTGAATCTTGCCGCTTCTTTGCCAGTGAATCCCATTGCAACGAACGTAAAGCCATCTTTGGTCATCTCGATCATTGGGCGTGGCTTGCCTTGTTTGTCTAAATATTCAGCCGACGCAAAATTGCGTTGGCGAAATTCTGGCGAACATTCTAGGTTTTGGATTGTTCTCAAAACTTCTGTGTGACGTTTATTAAAAAACTCAGCAACTTTTAACGAGGTAGTTGTGACTTCTTTTGATTCGCTGCGCTGGCTTACTTTTACTAAGTCTTTATTGCGTGCTAATATTGATGCGTTCATATTTTTACTCGTATGTATTGTGTGAATGCTCAAGCTCAGTAGTTCGCGCTACTGGGCTTTCTTTGTTTGTGGACGATGTATTCACCGTATTCGTGGCACTACCAAATGCCCTGCTGAGATACTCATGTTGTTTCTTGAACTTCAGGAGCTTCTCAATGGCTGCATCCCGAATCCACTCTGAACGCTTTATGTCGTCCATTGCTGCCAGTGCATCAATCGCCTGCAATGCTTCATGTGTCATGCGGACTGATGTTGAGTCGGTCTTTTTCCCATGCACATCAAGAAAACCTAAATCCAATGCTTCTTGCATTTCATCCACCCCCATTACGCAGCACCCTTGTCACGAGCCACGCTTGAAATATTTGGATTTAAGAAGATATGCGGATACTGAAGTTTCACTTCCGCAGGTATCCCTCTTGTCATCCAGTTTTGAACTCGCTGTTTGCTTTTTAAGCCAAGCATCTCAGCAACTTTTGTTGACCCACCAAGAGCAACAATGATGTCTTTATCAGTGCTGATAGACATTCCACTCTCCTATAAACATTTGTGTATTAGATAGTAAACGCTGTGTTTACTGATGTCAAATCATTTGTTTAACACAATTTGTTTACTGTTGAGATAATAAAACCAAGAACAAAAGGGGTTTGTTATGCACGATTCATTTAAAAGACTGCTTGAGGCAAGCAACAATCTAAGCCAGGAAGAAATCGCAAGACGTATTGATGAATCACCACAAACGCTGACCAACTGGAAGAAGCGTGGTGTGTCAAAAGCTGGGTCTTTAAAAGCTGCTGCTGAGTTTGGCTGTTCTGCAAACTGGATTTTAAGTGGTGTTGGTGAGAGCTCTGGTAGTGATGTTTCTCGTGTTGCAGGGTGGGATAGCTCCACCCCACTAGAAAGTGATGAGGTTGAAGTGCCGTTTTATAAAGATGTTTTAGTGTCTTGTGGCTCAGGGTCGCTTGGCGAAATCATAAATACAGAAACAAGAAAATTAAGACTAAGTGCTTCAACACTAAGACGTTATGGGGTTGATCCAGCAAATGCACTGGCATTAACAGCTTTTGGCAACTCAATGTCTCCAGTCATTAATGATGGTGCAACGGTTTACGTTGATATAGGCAGAAAGAATGTTATTGATGGCAAGATTTATGCGATATGTCACGGTGGTCTTTTTAAGTTTAAATACTTATACAGAATGCCAATGGGCGGCATAAGGGTTGTTAGCGCCAATAGTGACGAATACAAAGAAGAAGTTTTAACGCAGCAAGAAATTATTGACCAGGAGTTTGAAGTTATCGCTTATGCATTTAATGTGCAAAATTCGCTGCCATAGATAAGTAAACAAAATGAAATTTTAAGACTGCTTATGCGGTCTTTTTTTATGTCTATATAAAACAGTTGTTTATAAATTAATTACACATTTGTTTATTTAAAGTGTTGACTACGGTACACATCATGTTTACTATTGACCTCGTAAACAACAAAAAGCCCGCAGACGGTCAAATCAGGCGGGCTCGAATACAACGAGGTCATTATGGCAACAAATACTTCTCAAAACAAGCTAGTCGAAACGCTAATTAAGCGCCAAGACAAAAAACGCTTCGTTTCTAAGCTTAAAAGCTTTGCTTCAAATGCTGCTGCATCTGCTTTGATTGCAGCAAGTACATTCATCTTTTTGGGTGTTGGTTTAAAGGCTTGTGAAGCGGAACAGGTTTCTCAAGTGAAAGCGGCTAAGGCACACCAGGAGGCTATGCGATGAGTATCCAAGCCCCTACCTGCGGATGTGGTCGCATTGCAAGTAAGCCACACCAATTTCACGGCAAGCCAAACGTACTGATCTGGGTTTGCAGTGAAGGTCACTCAACACGTATCACCTACTGTTCTGAAAACACCTTGAAAACAATCAAGGAAATGTTTGGCGAGGTGGCAGCATGAATGCATCTGTTGAAACACTGATCTTGCCATTGCTGAACAGCTACGGCACAGAGCTTGAAAAGGTTTGCATCACTGGTGATCTGCTCAAGCGTTTAAAGCTTACACAGCAAGGTTTTTGCCGTGAATATAAATCAGCAAGTTACATAACTGACTTTAAGACAAAGCTTAATTTTGTCATCACAGAAGATGAAATAAAGCTCACTTGTCAGTTTGTTGAATTTCGCGGGCCATCACTGCCAAGAATTGAAAAACCAAAATACGTTGCACCAATGCACAGATCAGAAATCTATCCATCGTATCGACGTGCGGGAGATTAAAAAAATGAGCGAAATATTTGTATTTACAAAAGCAGAGCGAAAAAAAGCAAAGCTAAAACTCAACCTAAATGGGCCGTCAGGCAGTGGTAAAACCTACAGCGCACTTCAAATGGCATCGGGTTTAGGAAAGAAGATTGCTGTAATTGATACAGAAAATGAGTCTGCATCATTGTACGCATCGGAATTTAAATTTGACACCTTGCCTTTGCGCCCGCCCTACTCTCCAGAGCGTTTTACTGGAGCTATTCATGCGGCATACAACATGGGTTATGAGGTGCTGATTATTGATAGCGTATCACATGAATGGATAGGCACAGGCGGTTGCTTGGAAATCAACGATAAGGCGGCTGCACGTTTTAAGGGCAACACCTGGGCGGCATGGTCTGAAACTACACCAAAGCACCGAAAGTTTATTGATGCGATATTGCAGACAGACATGCACATTATCACAACGACACGCGCTAAGACTGAAACTGTACAAGGTGAGGGTAAAAAGACTCTAAAGCTTGGCATGAAAGCTGAGCAGCGCGATGGATATGAGTATGAATTGACTGTGGCGCTAGATGTTCTACATGAAAATCATGTGGCGGTACCTACAAAAGATCGTACGAAGCTATTTAATCCTGAAGGTGAAGTTATTACCCGAGAGACAGGTAAGCGAATTTTGGCTTGGCTGAATGATGGTCGCTCACAAGAAGAAGCTTTGCTTGAAGCATACCAAGAAGCTGTTGAGCGCATCGGCAATACTAAAGATATTGCAGAACTCGGGTTTATCTGGGCTCAATTTAGAGGCACTGAATACGAACAACAGATTATCGAGCAATGCAGTGGTAAGAAAGCTGAATTAACCGCAGTAGGTGGTACAGCATGAAACTACCCAACAGTATTTCACCCGCCTTTATCGAATGGCTAGATCGAGGCGGTCACAAAATCGAACTCAAGAAAAACACCATGATTGTGAAAAAGCAATTTAGCGATGGTGTGAAACGCAGCGTGATTCCTTTCGAGCGTCACGAAATTAAAGAGTTTTACGAATTGGACGAATACCTATCTCAGCGTTATGAGCTTTTTCTAAAGCAGTATTTTAATAATGGGAAAGGTTTTATTCAAGATTTGCATTTAGCTATGGCGAGTAAGTATCGCAAGGCTGTGATGATGAATAATTTGGCGAAGGTGGCGTGATGAGCACATTGAAAGATTTAAACAAGCATCTGTTTGATCAGCTTGACCGCCTAGCGAAAGCTGACAAAAGCGAGCTTGAAACTGAGGTTAAACGCGCTGAGACAATTCAGGGTGTTAGTGCTGAGATTATCAAGGCACATGCTACTCAGTTGGAAGCGGTAAAACTGGTGGCTCAATACAAGGGGCTTAACACGAATCAAGAAGCGCCACAGATTTCTGTTGGCGATATGAATGTGAGTGTCTGATATGCCTAAAGGTATTGCGATTAAGTACACCGAAGAAATGCTGATGTTTTTACGTCAGCATGAAGAAACTCCACGTACTGAACTCACTTGTAAATTCAATGAAAAGTTTGGCTGCAACCTTTCAGCAGATAGCATCAAGGCTAAATGCTTGCGAATGGGATTAAAGACAGGTCGAAATGGATGCTTTTCACCTGGTCAAAAATCTTGGAATAAAGGCCTAAAGGGTTATATGGGTGCAAATATCACCAGTTTTAAAAAAGGTCAGCGAGGCTGGAATGCCAAACCAATCGGATATGAGCGAATCACTAAAGATGGATATATCGAGGTTAAGACCGCAGAACCAAGAACATTTGAGTTAAAGCATCGTGTGGTGTGGAAGAAAGCACATGGTGAGATACCTAGTGGTCATGCGCTTGTTTTCAAAAATTTGAATAAACAAGATTGTCGGATTGAGAATCTAGAAATTATCACTCGCGGTGAACTTGCCCGCTTGAATCAATCTTACAAACACCTGGTGACACCAGAAACAAACGAAACGTGCGTTGCTATGGCAAAGATCAAACACCGCGTACACCAATTTGAAAAAGGAAAAGCGTGATGGATATTCAGAAAGAAAGAGAAGCGTTTGAACACGCATTCTCAAAAACTGGCTTTTATAAAGGAATGCTTGAGGCATTAAAAAAACCAGACTGCCCTTTTACATCTGTATTTGAAATGAGAGGGGGTAAATATCGAAGTACTTACGTTGCCCTTTCTTTTGAAATTTGGAAAGCAGCCAAAGCCCAAGCCGTTCCTGACGGATATGTTTTAGTGCCGAAAGAGCCTACACCAAAAATGATTGATGCGACATGGAATTATGATGATGAAATTCAGGACATGAGCCACAACACTCGTAATGAGTTTATCTACAAAGCCATGATCGAAGCGCAGGAGCAAGCCAATGACTGAAAATCAAAAAAACGAATACGACATTCAGGTGCAGAAGCTCAAATTAAAACGCCAAGCAATTGAAAGCATTACTTTGCTTGCGGCAACTGTGGTTTTTGTTGCTGCAATTATTGTGATTCTTGCTATGAAGTGGGGTGTGTTGAAATGACTGAAATTCAACAAACAAACGTCGGCGTGGCGAATTTCATTGCTGGTGAGTTGCAGAAGGAGTTGCCCTTTGACTTGGTGTTAAATCCAGGTGAAACAGGTGCTCTTTATGAAATAGCGGTGGATATGCGTCATTTAAATTCTGATTTTGTTGAATGGGTTGTCGAGGTCACAAAGGGTAGAAAGGCTGATGGTACTGGAGTCATTATCCGTGTGCAAAAACACTTTGTGCATCCGCTCTACAACATGCTTGCTTTATATATTAATAAGCATGACCAGTATGGCGTGGTTAAAGCTTTGGGAGAAATTCCATGAATCTAATTGAACGGTTGGGTGGGTATAGTATGGCTCATGCTTATCATGAGTCGTTGTCCGATGGTACAACAGCGTGTTTGATTGAGAACACAATTTACAGCAAAGAATCATTAGGTTTATTGCTTCTCGAATACCGCAGACAACACAATATTTTTGAGGTTGGGGATAAGGTGGTTTTCATCGAAAGCGAGTTGAAGAACCCAAGACTAATGACAGTCATCGAAGTTAGCGAGCCTATTTGTGGTTTTTTAATGGCTGAGTGTAGTTGGGGTATTACAAATGGGTTTTATCCGTCAAGGTATAGACACGCCACAGATGCAGAAATCAAAGCGGGTAAAAGATTGGAGGGTGACAAATGAAAACTTTTCAAATCACAATTGAGGCAGACAAGCCGCCACAGGTTTTGGTCGGTGAAAATGTCTTTGGTGGCATCGTTAAAGAAATGAAGTTGGTTGATACGGTGCTACTGAGTTCTGAACAGCTTGCAGCTAAATACAATATCAGCGCACAAACTGTTAGACGTAAACTGGCGGGATATAATCAAGGATTAAGCACAAAATGCTTATACAATGCAGCGATTGCAGATGAAATCCTAAACCCTAAAGCTAAAAAATCCACTGGTGGTCCTAGGCGTAAAAATTAACGCCTAGTTATCTAGCATTTTCAATATATCCTTGACGTCAGGATTATAGTAAGTGTTCACCAAAACCTTAATTGTTTTATGCCCTGTGACCTTGGCTAAAACCTCAACTGGCAATTTCTGGTCATTCACAAAACGAGTAATCGCCTCATGGCGTGTGTCGTGAAATCTAACTTCTTCAACACCTGCCCTTGCCTTTGCGCGCTCAAATTGCAATCTAAATGCATTCTCAGTAAGCGGGATTAATCGGTCATCATTATGCTGAATCAGCGCCATTAATTCCCTAGCTTTTTTGGTAAGCGGCACATCCCTTTCTTCACCGTTTTTCGTATCAGCCAAGTGAATATGGTCTTTAAATATATTCGCCCTGCGAATTGACAATATCTCACCACGACGCATAGCCGTTTCAATTGCAAAGAGAAATGCCCATGCAACGTATTGGCTACTGGTGCGCGGCACATTACCAACTTCATATTTTAATTCAGCAAGAATTTTATCTATTTCAGAATGCAAAATACGTCTGTTTCTTGGTTTTGGCTTACGTGGTTTTTTAAGACTGAAAAATGGATTACTGTCTAAAATAAACAATTCCTTTTGTGCGAAAGTAAACACGGAACTATAGAGAGATATTTCTTTTAATACTGTGCCGTCTGATACTTCGGATTGTCTCTTGTTGCGCCAGTGCGTTAAGTCCTGCGGCGTGATCTGCGTAATGTCTTTGCGACCAAGTAAGCCAAATCGCTTCTCAAATGAATCTAGCTGCTCACGAATATATTTTTTAGATTTAGAGTCTTTGCCGTGTGCTTTGTAGTAAAGATTGAATAAGTCGTGAAACGTGGTCACAGTTTTACGCTGCGCTTCTATTTCTTCTTTTGGCGTGGAGTTGGCTTCAATCAATCTAGCCATTGCCCAATGCAAGCACTCCTGCTCGGTATCACGTGTGCAATATTCACGCTTGCCATTTAGCATGATTGAGATTGACCAACTGCTGCCACGCTGTCTAGGTTTTGGTAATTTCATTGCTGCTCACCATTTATGTAAAGTTATGTAAGAAATGAGCGCCACGTCTTTTCAAACAAGGTTAGACACGTTTCTTGACACAAATCCTGACACAATGATGACACAAATTAAGTTTTAGTTGTTGTCTATTTCGCAACACGGGCAACAATGGCAACAAGTAAAAGGTAATAAGAAAGGCTTGCAAGTACATGAAATTCCTTGCAAACCTTTGATATATATATGGTAGGCATATCCAGACTCGAACTGGAGACCTCTACGATGTCAACGTAGCGCTCTAACCAACTGAGCTATACGCCTAAAGTGCTTCGCATCATATTCAGTTTTGATTTTTAAGACAAGTCCTTTCTGTGTTTTTTCAACACATCCGAGCAAGTTTTAAGCAAATCAAAAAACACCTGCTCTGAAACACGGTCATGTTCAGGCGCATAAGAATATTGTTGATAGCACACGCCTAAACGCTTAAATGCCTCTTGTTCATTTGCATCTACCTGCGCTGCTAAACGCTGCATCCACACACTCACTGTTTCTGCATCCTGTTTTTTCAACTGAGCGGGCAATCTTTTAGAAAATTTGTCTATGGCACGATTTATGCGAGAACCTTGCTGACGTTTTTTCCAAAAAATCCAGCCAAAATACCCTGCTAAGATCATGAGAATACTTGAAACCAACACCGCTGCCAAAGCATAGTTTGAGTGCAGCCCTAAGCGTCCAAACCAGTGACGCTGTGACTCGGCATCATAACCCACGACCTTGCTTTGCCATTGATAACTTGCATAATCACTCCACACCCGTAAAGAACGAATAAAATTAGAATGTTGATATTGCCACATTTGTGTGTCAGCACCCAAAACGGCCCGATCATCTGCCATTAGGTTTTGCATACCATCATCTATACGTTGAGGTGCAATGATGGCTGTCGGGTCTATGCGTACCCATTGTTGATTGAGCAACACTTCTGTCCAAGCATGTGCATCTTGCTGTCGTACTTCCCAGCTTTGTCCATCGGGTGCAAGTTCCCCACCCTGATAGCCCACGACTACACGCGCTGGAATCCCGACATAACGCATCAATAAGGCAAAACTTGAGGCATAATGTTCACAAAAACCTTGCTTACTCTGAAACAAGAATTCATCGACTCGGTTTTGTCCGAGCATTCCAGGTTTTAAGGTATAACTAAAGCCATTATTGCGATACCACTGCAATACATTCTGCACGTAGCGTTCAGGTTGTTGCTGACTTTGAGCAAACATCTGCAGGGCAAATTGCTGAGCTTTTGGGTCAGATTGCGTCTGTACCTGAACATTTAAACGCTGGCTAAAGCGTCGATAACGCTCGTTCTGTGCATCATCCCCTTGAATACGTGCAGATTCCCCAACCCACTGCAAAGCAATCGGTTGAATCCGACCATTTTGACGCTGTGGCACCATACTCCAATCACGGCGTAATACATAACCGTGTTGATTCGGTACAGATTTTTCCAGCGCCATAATCCACTGTGCACGTGGGTCTGCTGCAATATATTGATACTGAAAATCGACTTGCTCTGGCTGTAATTGTGCTGCCTGAACGGGTTGTTGATTGCTAAAATTGCTTGTCCATGTGCGACCATCATATTGATCAAGTACCATCGCCCGCCAATATAGTTTTGAACGTGGCGGCAGTTGCTGCATATTCCCCACAATACGAAATGCCAAAGCAGAAGATTGTGATAATTCGGCAATATCGCCCGGTGACATCGTGTCACTAATACCTGTCACGCCTTTGGCATCAGGAATAGGTACATGCCACAATGGCGGTAAACGTGGAAAGAATAAAAACAATAATAAAAAGAATGGCAAAGCGTATGCGATAAACTTGGCGACATTTTTAAGGTCATGCTTTGCATCTTGCCTGCTCGAATGACGCGACGCATAATCTGAAAATGCACTTTTTTGAATCCGATATAACCCAATTAAACAACTGATTAAACATAGAATGACCAACACGGTCATCCACATGCTCTGGCTGTATAAAAATGAACTGGCGCTCACAAAAAGCGCAAAATTAAATAAAATAATCAGGTCGCGCTGAGTATGACTTTCTAAAGCTTTGGCAAACAAAAAGGTGCTTAATAAGGCAACCCCTGCCTCTACACCAATCAGGCTTTTATAACTCAAATAAATGCTGGCTAAGGCACAACAGGTCAATCCATAAGTCCAAACTTTAGAAATATGCGCTGTCTTGTTTTTATAGTGAAGATACAACAGCAACAACATGAGTCCGAAAATGACACTCAATGCCACAGGGCTAAACAGCATGTGAGCAGCCAAAATTAAGATCAGGCTAAGCAGAATAGATTGCTGAATCGAATTGTGCATGATCATCAAGCCTGTGCCAAAAGAATTTTTGCCTGTTTCAACTGTCGCTCGCCTACGCCTTTTTCAAGGGTCGCATGCGGCAAAAACATCGCATAATTCAACTGTTGTTGTTCACATTGTTCAACTAAGCCCATCATCAAACTTAGTTTTTCTTCGTGGGTCGGTGCAGGCATGTGTTCATAGTGAATGTCGATACTCTGTTGATCCTGATATTGTTCAAAAACTTTCACATATAAGCCCTGACCGCGTGCCGCTTGCTTCCACGACACGGCTTGTAAGGAATCGCCCAATTGAAAATCACGCAGCTCACGAAACTCGTCTAAATCGGGTTGAAAGCTGTGTTGATGCTGTTTATTCTCTGCGCTATACATGGCGGCTTTGGGTGCCACCCACGCGGTACGTGACAAATTCAAATAAGTCCACGCACGTACCAAGCCAAAAGGATAAACCGAATAAATGTGTAAATAAGGATAATGAAACTGCCCACGTTGCGCTGCAAAAAATGTCAACACATACTGCTGCTGAGTGTCTTGAATAAGAACCTTTTCTAATTGATGATCGGCTTTAATCCATAAATAGCGTGCCTGCGCGACCTCTTGTTTGAAATGCAATTGTAATTGCAATACTTCACCTACTTGCCCAACTTCGGTGGTCACAATTTCAATCTCTAATTCATGCAGCTGCTTAAAGGTCAAATAAAAACTGATACATAAAATGGCACTGATCAAAAAGCAAAAGCCTAAAATCAGGTTATTGCCATAATTCACGCCTGCAATAAACGTGATCAAAATCAGCACTAAATACAGATAGCCCTGTTGGTAAATAAAAACCAAAATATCTTTTTGTTTTAAGGCCCTGTGTCGATCAAATTTAAAACGTGTCTTGATCCAGTTTTGCCATGCCTGCTTAAACATGCGTGTACTAACTCACTTTAACCTGTTGCATCACATACAAAGTTTCTGCCTCACTCAATCCAATACGATGTGCAGCAACTGCCACAAATACCGCTTGAATATCATCGGCAGTGACAAAACTACGTTGCTCAATTAGAGCATGTGCTTGTGCTGCTTTTTTCAATGCCAAAACACCACGGGTAGATAATCCGTGACGCGCTTTACGGGTTTCTGTGGCTAAGTCGAGTAAGTAATCTAGCGCGGTATCTGACACATAAATTTCCGTGACCAATTGCTGTAAATTTAAAATTTCTGTTTCAGTAAAAATATGGGCCAAACTGGCAATCAGCGCATGTCTGGAGTTTTGTTGCAGCAACATTTTTTCAGCAAAACGCGATGGATAACCCAAAGACAGACGCATTAAAAAACGATCAAGCTGTGATTCTGGCAGCGCATAAGTACCACTTTGAAACAGTGGATTTTGTGTGGCAATCACCCAAAAAGGTTGCGGCAAGCTATAACGCACACCATCCACCGTAACCGCGCCTTCTTCCATCGCTTCCAACAAGGCACTTTGGGTTTTAGGCGAACAACGGTTAATTTCATCTGCCAATAAAATTTGGGTAAAAATAGGGCCTTGCTTAAACTCAAATTGATGTTCTTTTTGATTAAACATATTCACGCCAATCACATCACTGGCCAGCATGTCATTGGTAAACTGAATACGCTGAAATTGCAGACCCGCCAAGTGCGATAAGGCACTCGATAAAGTCGTTTTACCTAATCCGGGTAAATCTTCAAAAAGCACATGCCCGCCCGCCAACAAACAACTTAACGCCAATTTGGTCTGCTGTTCTTTATCTAAAATAATGGTATTAATTTCAGTCAAAAAAGCCTGAATTTTTCCAGCATAAGATTCAATCTGTGCATTGAGCTGTTGCTGCGCTTGCGTCAGTTGTTGTTTTTGAACTTTTTCTGTACCCCAAATCACAGTAAATCCCCTTATCCCCAATAAAAAACGGCGCATGTTTAAACATACACCGTTTTGCTAAATTTCCAAAGAAATCCTCGAGATATTCTAAACTGCCTAAAAAAGTAAGTTTTAAACAGCTCGTATCTCTATACGTTTCCATCGTGATACGGGATTAACACGGACACTTTTTCAAACCACCTTTTGCCGATGGATAACGCGCATCGACACAGTAGCGATAAAAAGTCTTCGGATCCATGGCTTCTAAATCTGGATGATGCTTACGCATGTGTTCCAAATAATTCTGATAATCGGGTACACCGACCATTAAACGAAAACTTTGTTGCAAACGCTGCCATAAAGTAGCGATACGCGACCAGTTTTTCGGATTCAGAATCAAATCCTTTTGCGACATGATGGTCATTTTAATGATGTTGTAAATCACCGTTTTACCCTGTTGGGCAAATTTAAGCTTAATCATGTGCTCACTCCTAATGACCACTATTCGGCTGAATCGTTTCAGGATCACGATAAATCGCTTCAGCTTCATGTACAGTTGGTGTTGGACTTGCCAAGGCACGACGAATCACCCCAATGGCAGCGAACAACATCACAAATGCCACAATCATAAAGAAACCACATAACACGGCATTAATTTGATTGGACATGACAATGGTTTGCATTTCAGTCACTGTTTTTGCAGGTGCTAAAATTTCATTGCGTTGAATTGCAGCATTGAAACGATCTGCTTGCGCCAAGAAACCAATTTTGGGATTGTCGTGGAAAATCTTTTGCCAACCTGCAGTCATTGAAGTAATGAACAAGAAAACTGTAGGGATAATCGTCACCCAAACATATTTTTCTTTTTTCATTTTAAACAGAATCACTGTACCTAAAATGAGCGCCATCGCTGCCAAAATTTGGTTACCAATACCAAATAGAGGCCATAAGCTATTAATACCGCCTAAAGGATCGACCACGCCTTGATAGACGAAGAAGCCCCAACCAGCCACCGCAACTGCTGTGCCAAGCAAGTTACCAAAGAAGTTATGTGAATTTTTCACTGCAGGAATAACAATACCTACAGTATCTTGCACCATAAAACGGCAAGCACGTGTGCCTGCATCTACTGCAGTTAAAATAAATAAGGCTTCAAATAAAATGGCAAAGTGATACCAGAATGCCATCATTGAGCGGTTATTAAAAATCTCGGTGATGATATGTGCCATACCAATTGCAAACGTTGGCGCACCACCCGTACGTGACAGAATCGAGCTTTCACCGACTTCTTTTGCCAAAATGGTTAAAGCCTCAGGAGTCACTACAAAGCCTAAATTTCGTACCGCTTCTGCTGCACTTTCCACCGTTGTACCTAAAACTGCAGTGGGTGCATTAATGGCAAAGTACACGCCTGGGTCTAGCACCGTGGCACAAATCATTGCCATGATTGCCACGAAAGACTCCATCAACATGCCGCCATAACCAATCATCCGAATGTCTTTTTCGTTATTGACTAGTTTTGGCGTCGTACCTGAAGACACTAAGGCGTGGAAACCTGAAATCGCACCGCAGGCAATGGTAATAAATAAGAATGGGAACAATGAACCCGCAAATACTGGCCCTGTACCATCAATAAAATGGGTCACCGCAGGCATCTTCATTTCAGGCATTGCAAACACAATCCCGACAGCCAAACCCGCAATAACACCAATTTTTAAGAACGTCGATAAATAATCACGTGGCGCCAATAACAACCACACTGGCAAAACTGAAGCAATAAAACCGTAGGCAATTAAACACCACGTTAATTCTGTGCCACTTAAAGTAAATAAAGGCCCCCAGAATGGATGCTGTGCAACATTTTCACCATAAATAATACCCATCATCATCAGGACAAAACCAATAATGGAAACCTCAGCAATTTTCCCCGGGCGAATAAAACGCATATAAATGCCCATGAAAATCGCAATTGGGATGGTGGCTGCAATACTAAATACGCCCCACGGACTATTGGTTAAAGCTTTCACGACAACCAAAGCGAGTACGGCAAGAATAATCACCATCACGCCCAGCGCACCCAGCATGACAATCACACCAGCAAATGAACCCAACTCTTGTTTTGCCATTTCTCCCAAAGAACGCCCATCACGACGTGTAGAAATAAACAAAACCAAAAAGTCTTGGACTGCACCTGCCAACACCACCCCTACTAAAAGCCAGATCGTGCCGGGTAAATAACCCATTTGTGCTGCAAGAATAGGCCCAACTAAAGGGCCTGCACCTGCAATCGCGGCAAAGTGGTGACCAAATAACACACTTTTATTGGTGGGCACATAATCTAAACCGTCAGCCAAACGATGTGCGGGCGTTAAGCGTCGCTCATTTAACTCAAATACTTTGGTGGCAATAAATAAACTGTAGAAGCGGTATGCAATGCTATAGACACAGACCGCAGCTAAAACTAACCAGACTGCATTGACGTGTTCGCCTCTACTGACTGCCAATATCCCAAAAGATACTGCACCCAATATAGCGACCAAAAGCCATATAATTTTTGAAGTCAGACCTGACTTCGGTTGAACTGTTTCCATGTCAATCTCTCTTCTTGTTACATTTTTTAAGCGTTACTTTTATTGTCGAGATTTAGGGGCTGTAGACACTTCGTCTATGTTTGCGACTACGCATATTTTTTAACTGATATAAGGCATGAGGCAGGAAATTTAGTCATTCTAAATGACTGACTCATAACGAAATAGCAGCAAAAAAATATGCTTGTCCTTCGCTGCGCCTTGCACTGCAAACAAAGCAGTGCTTGTTTTTGCTAAGGCTGTGGCTAAAACTTTCTCAGATTGCGTTATGAAACTTGGCAATAGTCTCGCTATTCCCTGCGTTTCATGCCTGATCTGCTCAGTTTTAGCCTACAGCGCAAGCCATTTATGAAATGTCTACAGACCCTTGCTTTAATTCCTAAATCCTTGGTTGATCCTGCTCCTTTTATTTTGATGTCTGCTGCCCTTACATCCATAGTGTGCGCTACCGTACACTTAAATGGAGCACCAACAGTTTCCTATACTTTTCACCTATTCTTTTACCACATAATCAAATCAACAAAAAAGGGGGATGACGCGAATCATCCCCCTCTTTTACTTATGATTTATCAATAAATCATTATGCGCGTTCTAGGTATTCACCTGTACGTGTATCTACACGAACGCTTTCTTCTTGCTGTACGAATAAAGGAACACGTACCACTGCACCTGTTTCTAATTTCGCTGGTTTACCGCCACCACCAGAAGTATCGCCACGTAAACCCGGATCAGTTTCGACAATTTTTAATACCACGAAGTTTGGTGCGTTTACAGTTAAAGGCACACCGTTAAACAACATAATGGTACATTTTTCGTTTGAATCATCTTTTAACCATTTTGCAGCATCGCCCATTGCGGTTTTGTCAGCAGCAATTTGCTCAAAAGATACAGGATCCATGAAGTTCCACATTTCGCCATCGTTGTAGAGGTATTCCATTTCTACTTCTACAATGTCAGCTGCTTCTAGTGAATCACCAGACTTAAATGTTTTTTCTAAAACTTTACCAGAACGAAGGTTACGAAGTTTTACGCGGTTAAACGCTTGACCTTTACCTGGCTTTACATATTCATTTTCCATGATTGAACATGGGTTACCATCAAGCATAACCTTAAGGCCTGACTTGAAATCATTCGTAGAATAATAGGCCATGACTGGCACACTCCAAACTGACTAACTTAACTATTTATGTTACAAAGCAAATGACCAACGCAGCTTTGCGATGCTCGCCATCTTGCAACATCTTTTTTCATCGGACGTATTGTAAATGAGCAAGCCATAACGAAGCAATGAAAATCCACTACCGATCACCTCAAGATATCGGTAAAATCAGCTGTTTTGTAATGATTCTGATTCAAAGCGATTAATCATTCGCGGCATTCACGCTCAATGAACAAAGAATTCATCTACGCTAAATAGATGTGTACTTGGTTCCTTTCACCTCATATTTAAATCTTTTCTGGCATGATCAACTACCTGTACCAAGAACAAAACTGGCAATCTCAACTCAGTGACTTGATCACCGACCCACGCGAATTGTTAAATATTTTAGAGCTGTCTGAACAGCAGTTGCTGTCAGGTGCTTTACTGGCATCCAATCAGTTTAAATTGCGTATCCCGCGTGCATTTGTGGCCAAAATGCAAAAAGGCAATCCACTCGATCCTTTACTGTTACAGGTTCTGCCACATCATTTAGAACTGGAAGATCATCCTGGATTTGTGACCGACCCTTTGGGTGAGGAACAAGCCAATCAACAACCTGGAGTCTTACACAAATATAAATCACGCTTTTTGCTGACCTTGACTGGTGCTTGCGCAGTACATTGTCGTTATTGTTTCCGCAGGCACTTTCCTTATCAGGAAAATCTGCCAAAAACTGAAGACTGGGACAATATCCGTAATTACATTGAAAGTCAGCCCGATATTAATGAAGTGATTTTAAGTGGTGGCGACCCGCTCACTTTGTCAAATCGTAAATTAAATATCTGGATTGAGCGATTGGCGTCTATTCCGCAAATAAAATTTTTGAGAATTCATTCACGAGTTCCGATTGTTATTCCCAACCGTGTCGATGAATCGCTGATTTCCTTACTAAAAAATAGTAGGCTGCGTATTATTCTAGTGGTACACTCGAACCACGCATCAGAATTAGATGACTTTACCTGTTCGCAACTTGCCAAGTTAGTCGAACAAAACATCACCGTTCTGAATCAAGCAGTCTTATTAAATGGGGTCAATAATTCTGCTCAGGTCTTGGTCGATTTAAGCTATCGTCTTTTTGATGCGGGGGTGATGCCTTACTATTTACACGTGTTAGATAAAGTAAAAGGAGCGCATCATTTTGATTTAATGCCGCAAGACATTGATCACATCTATAAAGAGCTTTTAGCGAACTTACCCGGCTATTTAGTTCCTAAACTCGTTAGGGAAATTGCGGGCGAAAAAAACAAGACACCGCTTTTTGGGGTTTCAACTTATTGAGTTAAATAACAATCATGAATATGAATACTTCAGATCTTTTTCTAGTTCCCAGCGAACTAAAGCTGGAGCAATTGAGTTTTTGTCAAAATACGGTTAAAAGCATTCAGGCATGGGCAGCGGATTTATCCATTTTACAATTGGGTGATTCTTCCCAAGCTCTATTTAATGCACTTTTAGAAATTTCAGAACTGAAATGTCAGGAAACATTACGTTTTGACTTAATTCAAGCTATTCATCCGACACTTGAAAATGTGCTTACCAGTCTGGAAAAGCATTTTTTCAACCAGGCTTTGATTAGTAATGACCGCAACGATCATATTATTGAACTCGCGCTGTTATTACGCAGTCATTTCGCCAAAGTCTATATTAATATTTCCCGACGTAGCCACCAACAACTCACCCAACAAAAATTTTCTTTATTTGCCTTTAATTTAAAAAAGAACTTACAAACTGCACGAGTTCTATCTAGCTATTATGCTTTACAACAATTAGCTCTACTGCGCTATCAACAACACATGCTTTATAGCCACGCCTTGCCAAATCAGTGGTTAATTGCACACCAACTTTTAGATACAGCCATTCAACAACATTATTATTTAAATAATATTAATCAGTTACAAGGCACACAACATCAACTGATTAATATTGCTCAAGCCTATGCACAGCTGATTTTATTGGAAATTTTCAATACCCATCAAATTCGACCTGCAGAAATTCAAGGCTTATATCTCTGTAGCTTTGATTGGGCAAAACTGATTCAAGTTTTACCCAAAGAAACGACGCTTTCACGTTATGTGGTCGATGCAAGCAAAGATCATCCACCTATTTACAATACGCACCAAAGCCAAGGTTTTCATGCCAATATTTTTATTGCAACTCAACCCCTACTCGATCATTTAAATGAAGTTCAAGGTCGTAAAGGTGAACATTTATCACGCAATGAAAAGCTATTCTTAACCCCTGCTTTGCATTTCCATTTGCACAATATTTTGACCAATACAGCAGAACGTGTGCATGAGCGTTATGAATATTCGGCACGGATTAAAATTTGCTTTGGTTTGACTGTGGCACATTTTTATCTGTCTAATGGTAAAAACTTCAATGAAACGCTGTCTTTGGGCGATAACTACCAATTCCAGAATGAAAGCCAGTTTATCAATGCCATGCATACCAACTCTACGGTAGATATTAGCGCTGTTAAAACCTTAGACCGTGAAGCCAAACAAATTTACAATGCCGATGTTTTAGATATTAGTGTCAATGGCTATCGTATTAAATGGACGGGTGAAACACCGAAAAACCTTAAAACAGGTGAATTTATTCTGGTTCAGGAAAATAGCCAAAGTCCGTGGCGTGGTGGTGTCATTCGCTGGATTAAACAATCTGCTGAAAAAAGCTTAGAACTTGGCTTGGAAATTTTAACCCAAGATATTTACCCTTGTGCTGTTTTTGTTAAAACAGATCGGCATACAGGACATTATCATCCAGCATTATTGGTACAAAGTACGCAGGTCAATGAAGTCAATACCTCATTGATTTTGCCAAGTCTGCAATTATTACGTGACAAACAAACCGTACAGCTACGTTTAGGTGAAGAAGAACTAAAAGTGTTCTTAATTAAGCCGTTATTGATTACCCAAAGCTTTATGCGCTTTGATTTTGAGTTGTTGAATGACCAACAACAGCCTTTACTTGATGGTTTTATTCAGAAACAAGTGAATGAAGTTAAAAATCACGATTTATGGGAAGCATTAAAGTGAGAAATCCATTATTGTCTAAAAAGCTCAAACGTACCGAAACACGTTTACTCATAATCGATGACAACCAAATACGTTTTAATCAAATTTGTGAACAACTCACTGCAAATGAGCACCGTGTTCAGGCTTATCTATTAGATGACATTAAAAACTTTGAAAAACAATTACATTTAACTTGGGATTTGGTGATCTTTGGTCGTGCTTATGACCTAAAAGTCGATCAGGCACTCACTTTAATTCGTGCATCACAGCAACCAAATTTACCGCTACTTTTGCTCAAACCAGACGATTACGATGCCACGCAATACACCAGTTATGTGCGCAAAGGCATCTATGACATTATCAATTTAGATTACCCCGAACGCTTCTATTTTGGCTTAATTCGCGCACTGTCTTTTAGTCGCTTACAGCAGTCACAAGAACAACTTATGACTGAACTGGAAAATGCGCAATCACAAGCTCAGGCGTTGGTCGAAGACAGTAGCAAAGCAGTAGCCATTATTCAGGAAGGAATTCATGCACAAGCCAATGCTGAATATTTACAGCTATTTGGTTTAAAAAGTGAAGATGACCTTATTGGCTTGCCATTATTGGATTTATTGCAACCGCAAGATATTACAGATTTTAAATTCCGCTTTAAGAAAGTCAGTCAAGGACAATTTGAACACGGCCGTTTTGATATTCATAGCCAAAACCCGCTTCTGGCAAAACAAAACCCACTCAAAATTGAATTTGTTGGAGCAGCTGACGACGCCATACAAATCACCATAGATATTGAAAATACGGCGCAAAATACTGTCCCTGCTCAAACGACAGCAGACAAAGCAGCGGCAAAACCAAGCACATACCAATTGGTAAATCGCACTTTAGCCAAACAGCCTTCTAGTGCCAATGCTTTGGTGGTGTTTTCTTTGGCGAACTGTCCTGAATCAATTTTCCAAGCCGACTGGCAAACCACAAAAAATTACTTTACCAACATTCAAAATTTTTTAAAAGAACAGACCAATGTACCATTATTTAATGTGAGTAATGGTTTAGTGGTTGGTTTGTTCCAAGCAGAATCGCCTGCAATTTTAGAATCGAAACTGATTGGCTTAAATTCACTCACGAAACCGCAATTACTTACGGTAGATCAACATACTTACCCACTTAATTTGCGTATTGGTTATGTGCCATTCACTCCAGACATTCAAAATGAAAGCAGTTTTGAGCAACTGATTAGCCAAGGTTTTGCCAACGCATTACCACAACAGCAAGAACAACATAACTCAGGTTTAACCTTAGACATGTCCTTTGGTGAATCTAACTTAAATGTAATTGAATCTGCTGCAGCTGTACCACAATCGTATAGTGAATCTGCGATTATTGCAGCGATACGTCAAAGTCTTGATCGTGGTGAAATTCATCTGAAGTATCAACAACTTTATGATAAGCAAGACACCAATTTATATACCTATGAAGTAACTAGTGGCTTTATTTTCAATAGTGAATGGAAATCACTGACAGGCTTAATAGATTTGGCTGAAGACCCAGAATTATCCATTAAACTGGATCGTTGGATTTTGGTCGAAGCTTGTAAACAATTGCACAACTTCATCACCCAATATCCTGAAGCGAAGCTGATTATCAATTTAAACAAATTTGTTTTATTACAAGACCGCAGCTTCCCTGAGTTTGTGTCTAAACTGATAACGATTATTGGTAGCCGCCTCAGCCATCCATTAATTTTGCAATTCTCTGAAGAAGACATCAGCCAAAACTTAGGTGATGCGCAGAAACAAATCAGTTTATTACGTCAGCACGGCGCTGAAATTTCTCTGCGTGATTTTGGTCATTCGATTTATAGTGAATCTATCTTGAAACAAGTCGATATTCACTACTTGACCTTGCACAGTGCACTGACTGAAAAACTGGCTGCTGATGACTCGACGCAAGAATTACAGGAACAATTGAGCATTTATAGTGAAATTAAACCTGTAGAAGTGTTATTGCGTGACTTAAATGATATGAACCTGTTTGCGAATGCGTGGAATGTCGATGCGCGCTTTATTCAGGGTGATTATTTCCAGAAAAAACTCGATCATTTAATTGATGTGCAAGACCAATAAGGTCTTGTGCATTAGGGTCTATTTGTAGACCCTAAAATTTAAGGCACAAAAAAACGGGCAATTGCCCGTTTTTTTCGTACTGGATATTAACGTTTGATAGAACGTGACATACCAGCAAAACGTTGTTTGAACTTGTCGATACGACCGCCAGTGTCAACGTTCTTTTGCTTACCAGTGTAGAACGGGTGGCATGCAGAACATACGTCAAGATAAAGAGTTTCTTTACCAACTGCTGAACGAGTTTCGATTACGTTACCGCAAGAACAAGTTGCAACTAATTTTTCATATTTTGGGTGAATATCGGCGCGCATCGTCGATTACTCCTAAGATTTAAGAAGGCTTAAGCTGTCATCGCAATTGGTCACTCTCATTAAAAAAATGAGGACATGCTTTAAAAGCAGACCAACACCACAACAGACCATTCTTTTGGCCCACCGAGACGGATACCGTCAGAGCTAAGCACAACAAGTTGGGCAATATTATACGGAATAAAATATTTTAAAGCTAATTATTCTTAGGAATTTAATTCCTGAGGTTCAGTCGAATCGGGCTGCTTTTCGAGATAATTGGCTATCACACCGCACACCATCAACTGAATTTGATGGAAAATCATGATCGGTAAAACAATCATCCCCAACGGCTGCCCAATAAATAAAATTTGCGCCATCGGTACACCACTGGCTAAGGTTTTTTTGGAGCTACAAAAAAATGCGGCAATTTGGTCTTCACGTGCAAAACCCAACCATTGCGGCACAACCCACGCCAACCACATCACAAGGGTCAATAACACGGAACAAGCAATAATCAACAGCAATAAAGTCATACCACTAACTTGATGCCACAATCCTGCTACCACTGCCCCACTAAATGCACCATAAACCACCATCAAAATCGAACCCTGATCAAATACCTTGACCAGCTTTGGTAATTTCAACATCTGAGGAAAAACATAAGGACGTAATAACTGCCCCAAAATAAATGGCACCAATAACAATAAAGTAATTTGAATAATCGAATTTGTCGGGTCAAAACCGTGTTCAGACTGCCCTAAAATAAAGATGCCTACTAAAACTGGGGTAATAAACATCCCAATTAAATTAGAGAATGACGCACTGCAGACTGCGCTGGCAACATTGCCTTTTGCCACTGACGTAAAGGCAATTGAAGATTGCACGGTTGAAGGCAAAAAGCACATGAACAAAAAGCCCCAATACAGCTCCTGCCCGAGCATTGGCACTAGAATTGGCTTTGCCAGCAAACCTAAAATTGGGAATAACGCAAAGGTAAAAGTAAATACCAACGCATGCAATTTCCAATGCATCATGCCCTGAATGACAGCTTCACGTGATAATTTCGCCCCATGCAAAAAGAATAAGATTGCAATGGCAACTGTCGTAATCACACTAAAAACTTCGGCTGCTTGCCCTGACACAGGCACGACACTGGCGAGGATGACCATCACAAACAAAAGAATGGTAAAGCGATCCAATGCCAATAACTTCAACATAAACACATCCTGTATATTCTTTTACTGTTGCAAAAAAGCCCAGCAATTTTTACCTTTCGATAAAGGTATATTACTGAGCAATATTCAAAAAGCGAGCATTTTCAGGCGATGTTCAATATTTTCAAAATGAATACTGAACAACATTCAGTTTATTGCGCCATAAAGGTTTGGTTTTTACTGCTTCACTGATGAAGACTTAGTTATTACGTGCGTTCTGATCTTGCTGAATCAATTCAACTTTATAACCATCTGGGTCTTCAACAAAAGCAATGACAGTTACACCACCTTTCATTGGCCCTGCTTCACGTACCACATTGCCGCCGCGCACTTTAATTTCTTCACATGCTTTGTAGGCATCGTCTACCGCAATTGCAATATGACCATAACCATTGCCCAAATCATAGCTGTCTGTATCCCAGTTATGCGTCAACTCCAAAACGGTGTGATTTTCTTCATCGCCATAGCCTACAAAAGCAAGGGTAAAACGACCTTCTTCATAATCACGCTTACGCAGCAAAGTCATGCCTAAAACTTCTGTATAAAATTTTAATGATTGCTCTAAATTACCTACACGTAACATGGTATGCAGCATGCGCATGTCATTCATCCTTTTGTTCAATCGGTTTTGCTTGTATGTGTTGATGGTCACGTAACAATTTCGCCACCCACACCACTAAAATTAAAATAGGGATTCCAATTAATGTGGTCATGAGGAAAAAGTTTGGATAACCAATATTGGTCACTATAGTACCTGAATAACCACCTAAAATCTTAGGAGTCAAGGTCATGAGTGAGCTAAAAATTGCATATTGCACAGCAGTAAATGACACACTGGTTAAACTGGATAAAAATGCGATAAAAGCCGCGCCCGCTAAACCTGAAGCCAAGTTATCGACAATAATCGCAAAATATAACCATGCTGTGCTATATGGCTTAATCACCTTGCCCTGAATTTCAACCATATTGTTTGAAGATGATTGAACGATCGGCAAAGGTTGTATATCTACATCCAAAGCATTGCCTTCATGTGTGTTTAAATCGACCTGATAGGTTTGGCTGTGTTGTTGTACTGTTTGCTGTCTATTCAATAATACGGCTTGCAGTTGTTTACTTGGTGAGTCTGCCAAAAGCTGCCCTGCAATCGCTGCCGTAAAAATTCCTTGTGCATCTAGTTTTGCATCAAAATTTTGACCATCTAGCTGCAGTACAATTTTTTGCTGTTCGGTTAAGGCAGGCCCTGCATATTGCCCACGTACGACAATACTGTTGCTGGCTTCATTTTCGCTAATACGATTATCCGAAGTCAGTGGTAAAAACTGGAGTTGTGCAGTTTCAATCTCAGTTTGGTGCAAATACGGCATCGACACTAAACGTGACGGCGTATCGCCCGTTTGGTATTGCGCACGTACCTGAATTTCATCCTGTGTTGCTAAAACCTGACTAGGCACAGCCACTTTCCAATATCCAACTTCATCGGCCTGGGTTTGATATTGTTGCTGCCCCACAGAAACTTGCACATCGCTCAGTTGCTGTCCTGACTTCACCAGACCAATAAAAATAAGATTGGTGGATGATGCCAACACCGCGCCAACAAACATTAATTTCATAATGTTCATACGCTGTGCCAGTAAACCGCCCAAGAAGCCACCCACTAAACTGAAAATGACCCCATAAACCTTAACCGCTTCGGCAATTTGTTCTTTGCTAAAGTTCAAATCCTGATAGAACACATTGGAAATTACACCTGCAATAATGTCTGAAACTCGATAAAAACCAATCAAGAGTAATAACACCAGTGCCAGTTTCATGCCGTAGCGTTTAAAGAAATCTGCAACAGGATGCACCCATGTTTCAAATGCCATCTGTTTATTGACTGCGCCCAATTTGACCAAAATTGTGCCCATGCCTACAGCAGCCGCACCCGATGCAATAAAACGTAAAGCTTCTATAGAAAATAATAAAAATGCATCTTTGAGTTGGAATTGTTGTTTTAAGGCTTCGGTAAAATTACCCGAAAAGACGTAGCACAATACAAAACTGAATACCGCAACAAAAAACACCGTAACCAGACGAAAATAGTCGCGTCGTTGATAATGCTTGCTGACCCGATTCACTTGCGGCTCACGAATCACCAAAGTCGTGATAATGCCAATCAGCATCACCGCAGCCATCGCCAAATAGGTAATTTTCCATGCACTATAAATATAGTTGCCTTTGGCTGTACCTAACGAGGCTGCCAAAAATAAAGCACCTGCCCCTGCGACAATCATCCCAATGCGATAGCCCGCGTTATAAGTCGATGCCAACACGGTTTGCATTTGAGTTTCAGCCAGTTCGATACGGTAAGCATCAATCACAATATCTTGCGTGGCTGCAGAAAAGCCCAGTAATACTGCACCCAATGCCATTTGATATAAATGCGCCTGTCCCAAAGCTGGGTCAGAAAATGCCATCACCGCAATTGCACAAACAATTAAACATTGGGCGATGAGCAGCCATGCCCGACGTCGCCCCAGTTTTTTGGTTAAATAGGGTACGGGTAATTCATCAATCAATGGTGCCCAAACAAATTTAAAGGAATAACCCAAGGCAGCCCAACTAAAGAAAGTGACCGCACTTTTGTCAATGCCTGCTTCGCCCAACCACAAAGATAGACTGGAAAAAATCAGTAAAATTGGAATACCTGCAGAGAAGCCCAAAAACAGCATAATCAGCGCACGACGGTCTAAAAATGCCGTAAATGCAGCTTTCCACCCTGTATTTTGTGCTGAAGTTTGCCCAGTCTGTTGTGTGGTCATTCGATTATTATTTTCTATCAAGTCAAATTGTTGTTATTCAATCGCGGAATAGCTTCTGTTTCAACAGTATTTATGAAATTATCCACAACAGCTTTGTCATTTTGTAGTAAAAATTACGGCTTAGCTTGAATTTTCCGCTTAAACCTGTATACCTTTAAACTTCTAACTGCAATATTTCGTTTTGGATTTCTACAGTGACCCAAAGACTTGATCAAATCACCCCATCAATGACAACCAACACAACAACAGCAGCGCAAGATGAACAACAACCGCTTCTCAGCTCTGCCTTTGAACAAAGCGAAATACAAACGACTTTAGAAAATACACGACTCAAAGCAACACAACTAACCCATATTCCAAATTACGATAACATTCCCGCTTCGACCCGACGCATTAAACCGCTGAATAATTTTTTAGGACAAGATCGGGCACGCGCTTCGGTGGAAGCAGGTATTTCCCTGCCATATTCTGGCTACAATATTTTTGCAGTGGGTACGGCGGGATTGGGCAAACGTACCATGGTCAAGCGTTTGCTGCAGCAACATGCCAAGAGCATGCCCACACCGAATGACTGGGTTTATGTCAATAATTTCAAACACCCGCGCCAACCGATTGCCTTGCAACTGCCTGCAGGTCAAGCGCCTAAATTTCAAAGTTTGTTACATCAAACTTGGCAAACTATTTTAAAGCAACTCGAACGTCGCTTTACCGCAGAAACCTATCACAACCGCATTGAAATGATTCGTCAGCAAGCGGGTGATGAACAGCAACAAGCCTTAATTGAGCTGACCAGTGAAGGTGAAGAACTCGATTTAAAACTGATTGCGCAGGAAGATGAACATTGCTTTGTACCCGTGCATCTGAAAAATGACAAAATGCAGGAAATGTCTAAGGAAGATATTAACGCCTTGGACAGCAAAACCCGTGCAGAAATTGCGTCCAATATTCGTTATATGAATAAAAAACTGGAGCGTTTGGGTTTGCATTTAGGCGATTTAGAAGATGACGCACGTGACAAAGTACAAGACCTGAACCGTGATATTGCCAAACAAGTGGTAATGCCACGCATTGATATTATTCAAAATAAATATCCTAGTGTCGAAGGTTTGACTGAATATTTACAATACTATGCCGAAGATATTATTAATAATGTCGAGTTTGTTTTAGAACAGGAAGAAGATGATTTCCGTCCTGGCACCTTTAGCCGTATTCCTGCGCGCTACCAAGCCAATATTATTGTGACGCACAAACCCAACAGCGGTGTACCTGTTATTTTTGAAGATTTTCCAACCCATTACAATTTATTGGGGCATGTAGAACAACTCACGCAAAACGGCACCATTACCACTGACTTCACCTTAATTCGTGCAGGTAGCTTACATAAAGCCAATGGCGGCTTTTTGATGCTCGAAGCAGAGCAGTTACTGGAACAGCCTTATGCATGGCAAGGACTGAAACGCGCTTTAAAATCGGGGCAATTGAAACTTTCATCTTTGGAACACATGCTAACTTTAACAGGCAGCATTTCAATTGAACCACAAGCCATTCCACTAAATATTAAAGTGATTTTACTGGCAGAGCCTGAAATTTATTATGAAATTTTAGAGCTAGAACCCGAACTTGGCAGCGTGTTTAAAATCCGTGCCGACTTTACCGATACATTACAACGTAATGACGAAAACGAGCAGGCATATATGCAGCTGATTGCCGACTATGTGCAATCTGACAAATTATTACCATTTGACCGTTCTGCTTTGGCAGCTTTACTTACTGACTCAAGCCGTCAAGCTGAAGATCAAAGCTCACTCTCCTTACATGCCCTCACCTTGGGGGATTTAATTCGTGAATCGCATCACCATGCGGCACAGGCGGGCGATAAAACGGTTTCCGAACAGCATATCAATACCGCACTGGATCATCGCAAATATCGCTTAGGCTATTTAAGAGAACTGTACTGGCAAGATTTATCGCGCGGTACGCAGTTGATTGAAACTCGTGGACACCGTTTGGGGCAAATCAATGCCTTGTCGGTCATTCACTATGCCGATGTCGAGTTTGGCTTACCTTCGCGCTTAACTGCCTCAGTCTATCAAGGTGGCGGCGATATTTTAGATATTGAACGCAGTGTTGAACTTGGCGGTTCTTTACATGCCAAAGGTGTGTTGTTGATGGCCAGTTTCCTCAAAGCACATTTTGGTCGTGAGCAAATTTTGCATTTTTCTGCTGCCCTCGCCTTTGAACAAAGTTATGGTCAGGTCGATGGCGACAGTGCAACGGTAGCTGAGCTTTCAGCTTTGATTTCTGCAATTAGCCAACTACCTATTGACCAATCTTGGGCCATTACAGGTTCAATGAACCAACTTGGTCAAGTACAGCCAATTGGTGGCGTGAATGCAAAAATTGAAGGTTTCTTTGATGCCTGCAAACTGCAAGGTTTAACTGGCAAGCAAGGCGTGATTATTCCGCGTCAAAATATGCAGCACCTCATGTTACGTAAAGACGTGATTGAAGCGGTAGAACAAGGTCAATTCCACATTCACGCCATTGATACCATTGATCAGGCCTTAGAAATTTTAATGGCACGTCCTGTGGGTAAACTCACTAAAAAAGGACGTTACAGTAAAGGTTCAATTTACGCTGCAGTGATGGAACAACTTGAGTATTGGCAAGCCATTGAAGATGGTGCCGAAATTGAAGAAGAGCCGAAGAAAAAGAAAAAGTCCAAGAAAGAAAAGGACAAAAAGGACTCAGAGAAAAAGGACAAAGCGCAAAAAGCCAAGAAAAAACAGAAATCGGCTGAACCATCTGATGCGGCAACTTCTGATGAAGTCACTACCGAATCGGCTGAAATAGTTGAACTTGCAACTGAAAGCCCTGCGGTAAACTAAACGCAGTAATTCGAGTCAGCTATTCAAGTTAATTCTAGATATAAAAAAGCGCCAAGGCGCTTTTTTTATATCAACTTTTTGTATGGATGACTTTGACCTAGTTTGACCCAAGTCCAATACGTTAAGCTTCAGGTGCTGGGCTATATTGCTCAACCAAAGGTTTTAACTCACCTTTTTGGAACATATCCAACATAATATCGCTACCGCCAATCAGCTCGCCATTAATCCACAATTGTGGGAAAGTTGGCCAGTTCGCAATTTTTGGCAAAGTCGTACGAATATCCTGATTTTCTAAAATATTCACATAAGCAAAAGGACGACCAATTTGACTGAGTGCTTCTACTGCGCGCGCAGAAAAACCGCATTGTGGAAATTGTGGTGTGCCTTTCATGTAAAGAAGAACAGCATGTTTAGCAATTTGTTCACGAATTAACGCTTCGGTATCGCGTACTTGTTCAGTCATTGGTAAATCCTCAACTCATCTGTGTGGCATTATACCCAAAACCGAGCAAAACAGTACGTCTAAAGCAATAAATCCAATTTTATTTACAATTAGGCTTTTCATCTGCAGTAGATTTTGCTTATATAAGTTTTTCCCTCCAACCTAACAGATAAGAGTTAGTCATGAATAACATTACCCTTGCTCCTGTGCAAACTGATCAACCATCACATTTGATGCCTGTATTTGGCCGTCAGCCGATCAGCTTTGTCCGCGGTCGAGGTTCTTATCTTTATACTGAAGATGGCACAGAATATTTAGATGCACTTACAGGCATTGCCGTATGTGGTTTAGGTCACGCACACCCTGCAATTACCGAAGCCATTGCAGATCAGGCGGCTACCTTAATTCACACCAGTAACTTGTTTGAAGTGCCGTGGCAGACTGCTGCTGCACAAAAATTGGCGCAAGTTGCTGGCATGGAAGAAGTGTTTTTTTCAAACAGTGGCGCAGAGTCTAACGAAGGTGCAATTAAAATTGCACGTAAATTCGGTCATATGCAAGGCGTAGCCAATCCTAAAATTATTGTTGCAGATCACTCTTTCCACGGTCGTACTTTGGCTACCCTGTCTGCAACTGGCAATAAAAAAGTTCAGGAAGGTTTTGCACCTTTGGTTGAAGGCTTTATTCGTGTGCCTTTTGGTGATGTCGAAGCCATTGAAGAAGCTGCGATTCAGCATCCTGATATTGTGGCTATTTTAGTCGAGCCGATTCAGGGTGAAGGCGGTGTGAATACTGCACCACAAGGCTTTAGCTACCTAGAAGACATCCGCCGTATTTGTAATCAACACAACTGGCTGATGATGCTGGATGAAGTACAAACAGGAAATGGTCGTACAGGTAAATTCTTTGCTTATCAGCACACCAATATTGTGCCTGATGTATTGACTACAGCGAAAGGTTTGGGCAATGGCTTCCCAATTGGTGCAGTCATGACTCAAGGTCGTGGTGTGGGCGTTCTTACTGCTGGTAATCATGGCTCAACCTACAGTGGTACTGCGTTAGGTTCACGCGTGGTTTACACTGTTATTGACACCATCCAGAAAGAAAACTTGGTAGAAAATGCAGCAAAAATGGGTGGCTACATTGTGGAACAATTGCGTCAACAACTCGCAGACCAAAATGTAAGCGTGCGTGGTTTTGGCTTGATGATTGGTATTGAATTACCAAAACCATGTGCAGAGTTGGTCGATATTGCCCGCGATGAATACAAAATGATTATTAACGTAACTGCAGGTTCTGTAGTGCGTTTATTGCCAACATTAAATATTACTCAAGCCCAGGCAGATCAATTGATTGAACGCCTTGTAGCAATGATTAAAAAATTCTTGGCTTAAATAAATCCCTAACAAAAAGCCGCAGTTTGAACTGCGGCTTTTTGCTAACTAAATGGTCGATCAGTATATTATCAACATTCAATTAAGATGCTTCTTGAAACACTCGCCCACCCGGCAATTGAGAAAAATATTGTTTTAAGGCTTCCAAACAACGATGTACTTTCATCGGTTGTTGCTCATGTTTGGAAATGATTGCATACAAGGTAAATGCGGGTAATTTCCACTCAGGCAAAATTTCAACCAAACTGCCATTAAGCAAATCTTTTTGAATATCCAAATGCAAAATTCGCGCAAGCCCATGCCCTTGCATACACAAAGATTTAGACACCAACACATTATTGGTCGATAGACGCGAGCCCAACTCTACATCCACATTTTCAGCAGTGCTGATATGCTTAAAATTGAGTTGCTGAAAATTCTTCATAATGGTTAATGGAATTAACTCGTGATGTTTTAAATCTTCAGGACGTGAAATGGGCGCGGTTTGATTTAAATAACTAGGTGATGCGACTAAAACTTGGTCAATAAGTGCAATAGGAATCACATGCTGGTTTTGATCTTCAATTATTGGACTCATACGCAGCGCAATATCAATACGACCATCAATCAGGTCAATGTATTGATTGTCGGTTTCTAGATGTACAGACAAGCCACGATGGGCAGACAGCCAATGAGAAAGTGCGGGAATCACATGGTTCGCGGCTAATTCTGGAGTGGTGGCAATTCTTAAATCACCGACCAAATCATCTCTTAACTCATTAATGCGTATTTTACCACGCTCAGCAGCGGCGAGCATTTCTTGACAACTGTGGAAAAAAGCTTGTCCTGCTTCAGTCAAACTCAGTTTTCTAGTAGAACGATGCAGAAGCGTGACTTCCATATCTTGTTCTAGTGAACGGATTTGCTGACTGACGGCGCTGGTGGTGATCCCTAAATCACGTGCTGCACCGCTAAACGAGCTTTTTTCAACAACACAAGCAAATACACCCATTGCTCGAAGTTGATCTAACATAAATTCCCTCTGAAATTATAATCGTTGCCCTCATCTATCGATAAAAGCAACTTATTGTATTATACGGTGAAATTTATGCTTTGTATTCGTGATATTTAATTTATTGGTAAAACATTAGTTGGATTGATTGGCTTGCCATCTAGACGTACCTGAAACTCCAACATGGTACGTGTTGCACCAGAAGAACCCATTTCAGCAATCTTTTGACCCGCTGTGACATTTTGACCACTGCTCACATTCATCTTACTGTTATGTGCATAGGCGGTGATATAACCATCAATGTGCTTGATTAAAATCAAGTTCCCATATTCTTTTAATCCATCTGCAGCATAAACCACCTGCCCATCTGCTGCGGCATAAATTGGATCGCCCACATTGCCACCGTAACGAATTCCTTTGATATTACTTGCCAAATTAAACTGTGCAATCACAGCACCTTGTGATGGTTTCACCCAGCGCAATGTGCTGCTACGCACAGGTGTACTTGGTGTTGTTGAGCTAGTGGTCGTGGTTGTAGTCGATGTTACCGGTGCAGGTGTCACAGGTGTCGTTGGTAATGTGACTGTTTGACGTTGAATTGGTGCAGCCTGTGTTACAGGGCGAGTGCTTGTTGTACGTGGTGCATTGCCCGCTTTCAAACGAATCGACTGCCCGACATAAATACGATACGGCGGTGCAATATCATTCATTTCTGCAATGCTGAGATAGCTCAAACCATAACGTGCAGCGATACCACTTAAAGTATCACCCGAACGCACAGTATAAAAATTCGGCGCTGTTGCATAACGCGCAGAATTATTCACTTGAGGTTTAGAGGCACAACCACTCAACACGACGGTAGCCACAACAGCACTTGATAACACTAAGGTTTTCAACAATGCTGTTGGTGTGCTAAATAAACGATACTGAAACACCACAGGCATTCTTTCCTCTCTACAAATTCTAAATATTTTCTATTGCGCTAAGAGTAGCAAAAAAGTCCTTGTAATGAGGCTTACAAGCTACTTTTTCACAAAGTTATAACATTAGTTAGCCAATTTGGGAAAATTGACTGTGCAATGATTGCAAAACGTCATAATTGGTGGCATCCATCTGAATTGGTGTCACGCTGACATAGCCATTTGCTACCGCAAAAAAATCAGACTCAATTTCAGTTAAGCCTTTTTTCGGTGCAGCCACTGCCTCGCCCGACAAACCAATCCAATACACTTGACGCCCTCGTGGATCGACCTGACTAGTAATTGGCTTAGATTGGGTACGCTGTCCTTGATAGGTAATTTTTGTGCCCTGCAACACTGGCACATCTGGAATATTCACATTAAAAATATGTCGTGCAGGTAAACTTGGTAAACCTTGAGCAATAAAGTCATGTACCCACTGCGCTGCCTGCATATAATCTTGCGGATGCTGATAAGCACGTACATTATGCCCTGCAAGTGATACCGCAATCGCAGGCTGTTTCATCAAACGTCCTTCAAATGCCGCACCGACTGTGCCTGAGTACAGTACATCATCCCCTAGATTTGCACCGCTGTTAATGCCGCTGACCACCAAATCAAATTCGAAATCGAACAATCCATTCATCGACAAATAGACACAGTCTGCAGGTGTACCATTCACCGCCCAGACATCTTCAGCAATTTGCACAGGACGTAATGGTCGGTCTAAAGTCAGCGCACTCGAAAAACCACTGCGTTCACTTTCGGGTGCAACAATCACCACGCGACCCAAAGGTTTTAAGGCTTTCGCCAAAGCTTGGATACCAGGTGCAAACACGCCATCATCATTGGCTATCAAAATATTCACAGAAAAATCTCAGATAAAACAAATATAAAGGTTATATACTAAAATATAGCAACGTCGGTTCAATCTTAAACTTGTTTGTGCCTGATTCATGCCTAAGCACATTTAATAAGCACACGACAACAAAATGACTGATCAGCACATTTCATTGAAATATACAAAAGATTATATATATTTAGCGCTTAACATCCATCCAAAAATATATGTGATTCTCATGATTTTAGCTTTGTCATTTCGTCGTTTATTGGGTCTAGGTTTTGCTGCTGTATTAACGCAGTCTGTAATTGCAGAAGATTTGACTGCAGCAGAAGCCAATACGATTGTGAAAGAAGATGTTGCAGCGGCACAAGTCATGACTGAAATGTGCCCTGCACTGATTGGAAAAAATGCAAAATTAGATGCCAATATTCAAGCACTGATTCAAACTTATCTACAAGATTATTCAGAATCGAACATGACGCTTGCCAAACTACAAGCCGACGCAGAATATCAATCCGTTTTAGCTGAAGCGCGTGAAGCAGCAAAAGATACAGCCAAAGAAGAGCAAAAAGTAGTGTGTCAGGAAGCTTTAGAATTAGCACTTTAAATCACATGATTTAAATACTATTTTGAGCCTGTAAATAATTTTGCATACTCACCCTTTAAGGCAAACTTTCAAAGTTTGCCTTAAATTTTATGCTTAGTTTTTATATCTGGTATTTTTCCACTATTATTTTACGCTTTATATCAAGCCACTGATTTTCAAATTTCAGACTTTAATCTTCACTTTTTATACATGATTTGCGCTCAGATCACACAGCTTTAATACATTTTCACTCTTTCAATTCGCAAATAAATGATTCATCTTATAAGCACTTAAATGAATCGGTAGATTCAGTTCAAACAATATTTAAGGTACTTGATATGCAATTTTCTGGCTTAAAAAATTCACGTGCAGTTCATTTTTTTGGCGCAGTTGCGCTCAGTTTGGGTTTAAGTCAAGCCGCAATTGCGCAAGAAGAAAATATTGAAGTGACGCCATTACAACAAGTGACTCAGCAAGAATTAGCCGCTATTTATGTGTTATCTGAAGTTTGCCCTTCACTAGTCAAAGAACAAGATCAATTTCATCAGGGTTATACAAAACTTGCCCAAGAATATATGCCTAAAGAAAAAGACGCTGTTACTGCCTTAAGTAAACTCAGCAAACAAAAAAGCTTCCAGCCAATTTTAAAAGAAGCCCGTGCCGATGCCAAAGCTGCTGGAACAGCCAAAAACCAAGCAATTTGCCAAGAATTGACAGCATATAGCAGATAATACAATTTGGTTACAATACTTTTATCAATAAGCCGATTTCTCCCATAGAAGTCGGCTGAGCTTTGCCCTAAAATGCTAGCTCTTTTGTGCATACCTCAAGTATTGGAACCTCTTAGAATGACCCCAAAAAGCGCCCTTGCTGCATTATTACTATTACCAAGCTTTTCTTATGCAGCAACTGTCTTAGCTACACCACCAGAACTCAATAACAAATCATACGTTTTGATGGATTATGAGACGGGACAAATTTTAGCTTCAAAAAATGAAAACGAAAAACTCGCCCCTGCCTCAATGACCAAAATGATGACTAGTTTCATCATTGAACAAAAGTTATTAAAAGGCGAACTCACGGAAGATGAACAAGTCCGCATGAATGAGTCTGCATGGTGTCGTGGCAGCAGCACAGAATCATGTATGTATGTTCCTTTAAATGGCACAGCAACCGTACTTGAAATGCTACGCGGAATTATCGTGCAATCGGGCAACGATGCATCTAAAGCCATGGCAGAGCACATTGCAGGTAATGAAGGCACATTCGTTCACATGATGAATGAAGAAGCCAAACGTATTGGCATGAGCAATACCCAGTTTATGAACTCTACGGGTATGCCTGCTGAAGGTCACTTTTCTACCGCAAAAGATATGGCGACTTTAGCGCAGCACATCATCCATGACAGCTCAAAATACTACCCAATTTATTCTGAAAAAGAGTTTTCTTTTAATGGAATTAAACAAGGCAACCGTAATGCCCTGTTATATACCGACCCAAGCGTGGATGGTTTAAAAACAGGTCATACCAACGAAGCGGGTTACTGCTTAACCACTTCATCTAAACGTGGCCCAATGCGTTTAATTTCGGTGATTTTTGGTGCGCCAACCATGCAAGCTCGTGCAACTCAAACTCGTGAATTGTTAGCTTGGGGTTATGCAAACTACGAAACTGTACGTGTACAGCCTGCCAACCAAGTCTTAGCTAAAGCAAAAGTATGGTACGGTAAAAGCAAAGAAGCACAAATTGGTTTGCCAGAAAACTTTAACGTGACCATGCCAAAAGGCAAAGCCAACCAAATTAAAACTCAATTGGTGGTTCAACCTAAATTGACTGCTCCTTTGAAAAAAGGTCAAGTGATTGGTAAATATGTCGCAACCTTAGATGGTAAAGTGATTGCTGAAAAACCATTGGTGGCGTTGCAGGAAGTGGAAGAAGCGGGTTTCTTTGCACGTATGCTAGACCATATCAAACAATTCTTTAGCAACTTATTCTAAGATTCATAAGCTTAGACTAAAGCGCAAAGCACACATGCCCGCATGTGTGCTTTTTTATTTTATACTGTCCTCAATCCTAAATTTATAAGCTAAAGATTTGTCCATCATGAAAAAAAATGTGCGTGCTTATTTAGAGCAAACCCCAAAAATTGACGCAAGCTGTTATGTAGATGAATTGTCGGTGGTGATTGGTGATGTGCATTTGGCCGCAAATGTATCGGTTTGGCCATTTGCCGTGATTCGTGGTGATGTTAACCATATTCGGATTGGTCAAAATTCCAATGTGCAAGATCATGCCATGCTGCATGTTAGCCATAAAAAAGCCGACAAACCTGAAGGTTCACCGCTGATTATTGGCGAAGATGTCACAGTTGGACATGGTGTGACCTTACACGGCTGCACCATTGGCAATCGGGTGTTATTGGGCATCAACACAATTGTTTTGGATGATGTCATTATTGAAGATGATGTAATGATTGGCGCAGGGTCTTTAGTGCCACCGCGTAAGCGTTTGGAAAGTGGCTATTTGTACGTGGGTAGCCCTGTGCAAAAAGTTCGTCCTTTAACCGACAAGGAAAAAGAGTTTTTGCCTTATTCTGCACGGCACTATGTAAAAGTGGCGGGGAATTATCAATAATCCACCCCTCAAAGTTCTTTTTGATTGTTGTAATTTGAGGGATTACACGTTCTGCACCGTTAATTTTAAACTCAGTGTATGAATGACATGATTAATCTTATCAAATCGAGAGGCTGAATCTTGACTTAGAGTTTTATACAAAGCTTTACGGTCAATATCTGCCTCTTTTTCTATTTGTGCAATAGCTTTGACTTTGGCAACAACACCTAGCGCAAATGAGATCACATCCAGCATCACCAAATGAATCAAAGAACAAAGTACCCCTCACATCTTCCCACAACTACACAAACCTACATTTACAGTTTTAAAGAAATCCCCTTTCAACATAGCCACATCCCCCTAAATTTTGTAGAATATGCGTTTTACCCCATGGTGCTTTTCAATGACCGCTTGGACTGCTCACGTTACTGTCGCCACCGTTATCGAAAAAAACGGAAAATTCCTGTTTGTTGAAGAACATACAGAAGGTGTGACGCATAGCGTGTTTAATCAGCCTGCAGGGCATGTTGAAGCTGGCGAAAGCTTAATTGAAGCAGCAATACGTGAAACCATGGAAGAAACTGGGCATCGGGTGAAAATTAATGCCTTACTCGGTATTTATAGCTATACTCCGCCTATGTTTCCTGACCGCACCTATTATCGCTTCTGCTTTCTAGCCGAATCGCTGCAACATGATGCGCAAGCCCAGCTCGATCCCGATATTATTGGTACAGTATGGATGTCTGCAGACGAACTGGCTGAATCAGCACGTGCCCGAAGTCCGTTGGTACTGAAAGCGGTTCAAGATGCGCTCAGTGGTCAATCTTATCCTTTATCGCTCATTTACGAGCACCAAAATTCTCCCCTTATTTCTAGTTTGGATGCCTAATCCTATGCAACAACGTGTCATCGTCGGTATGTCAGGTGGTGTAGATTCATCTGTTTCTGCTGCACTTCTACTTCAACAAGGTTATCAGGTTGAAGGGCTTTTCATGAAAAACTGGGAAGAAGATGACGGCACTGAATATTGCACCGCGATGGAAGATCTTGCCGATGCGCAAGCGGTGTGCGACAAGCTAGGCATTAAGTTGCATACAGCCAACTTTGCGATGGAATATTGGGATCGGGTTTTTGAGCATTTTCTTGCCGAATATGCCGCAGGACGCACGCCAAACCCAGATATTTTATGCAATAAAGAAATTAAGTTCCGTGCCTTTTTAGATCACGCCATGAATTTAGGCGCAGATTTTATCGCCACAGGTCACTACGCTCGTCGTGGTGGAACGCAGTACAACTCCAAAGGTGAAGCATACGCTCCACTGTTACGTGGTTTAGATAAAAATAAAGATCAAACCTATTTCTTACATGCAGTGCATGGTCGTGAAATCAATAAAACCTTGTTCCCTGTGGGCGAAATTGAAAAGCCGCAAGTCCGAAAAATTGCCGAAGAACTAGATTTAGTCACTGCCAAGAAAAAAGACTCGACAGGGATTTGCTTTATTGGTGAACGTCGCTTTAATGATTTCTTAAAACAATATTTGCCTGCTCAAGCTGGAAAAATTGTTTTAGACGATGGCAAAGAGGTTGGTGAACATCACGGCTTAATGTACTATACGCTCGGTCAGCGTGGCGGGATTGGTATTGGCGGCTTAAAAGGTGTTGCTGAAGGTGCATGGTTTGTCCTGCATAAAGATATTGAAAACAATCGTTTAGTGATTGGTCAAGGTCATGAACATCCACTCATGCAAAGCACTATTTTATGGAGCGAAGCAATTGATTGGGTGGCAGGTGAACAAGAAATTCCAGCGTCAGGCTTCCGTTGTACTTGTCGCACTCGCTATCGCCAAGATGATCAGGACTGTGTAATTTTCAATGATGACAGCATGCCTGGCGGTGTACGTGTGGAATTTGATGAACCACAACGTGCAGTCACTCCTGGTCAAAGTGTCGTATTCTATTCAGGCGAAATGTGTTTAGGCGGTGGTGTGATTCACCATACCAATGCACCTAAACCCGATTTTATTTAAGGATTGTTTTGGATGACAGAGTTACCGTTTCAACAGTCACCAACTCTGAATGTTCGCCAAAATCGTGCCTTGGCGTTAGCGGGTGTGTTTCAAGCCACCCAGCTCACGCACATGACTGCACTCACAGGCAGACAAAGTATTGGTGAAAGCGGTAACTTTTATTTTGAGCAATTAATTAAAGCCAGTTTAAATATCCGTCCAAGTAGCAATCACAGTTCGCAAACTTTGGATTTTTTTAATCATTTGGCCGATATTTCTTTGGGTTTAAAAACGCTAGAAAGCAGCATCAACCAACCTTTTAATACTGCTCCTAAATCGCGTTTACCTAAACTATCCAATACCAAACTACCCATGTCGTATGCGATGGCACTCTTACAATTAGAAAAGAAAGTGTATAGCAATCCTAAATACGTCGAAATTATTGAGCAGTCACAGCAAAAAATCTTAAAACAACTTTCATTTTTTGATCATAACTATTTGCATCCCAGTATTATTGCCAATTTAGCCCAAACCTATGTCGATACTGCGGGACAAATTAACCCGCGCATTATGGTACGTGGCAATGCAGAAGCATTTAAGGATTCTGCACATACCAACCGAATTCGAGCTTCGCTTTTTACAGGCTTACAAATGGCACACCTTTGGCGTCAACTTGGTGGCAGTTCATGGGGCATGGTATTTAGCAAACGTAAATTATTACGTGATATTCAAGATCTGGCGCGTTTACAGTATCAGGTGGTTTAAACCATGCTGAACACGCTTTTGTTTTAGGTTTAATTCCAAAGTTTAAGGAATCGATATGAACGCTTTAACCGCACTTTCTCCATTAGATGGGCGCTATGCAAGCAAATGTGATGCTCTCCGCCCTTTCCTCTCTGAGTTTGGTTTAATCCATGCTCGTGTGACTGTTGAAGTGCGTTGGTTACAAGCGCTTGCCAATCGTCCTGAAATTACCGAAGTACCTGCTTTCAGTGCTGCAACGAATGCTGCATTAGATGCAATTGTTGCAGATTTCTCTGAAGATGATGCCAACCGCATTAAAGAAATTGAACGCACCACCAACCATGACGTAAAAGCAGTTGAATATTTCTTAAAAGAAAAAATTGCCAACATTGATGAGTTAAAAAATGCAGGTGAGTTCATTCACTTTGCTTGTACTTCAGAAGACATCAACAACTTGTCACATGCTTTAATGCTTAAAAATGGTCGTGAAGTATTGGTTGCAGCGATGCAGCAAATCATTGATTCGATTGTTGCATTGGCAGAAAAACACGCAGATCAACCAATGTTGTCACGTACTCACGGTCAAACTGCAAGCCCAACAACTTTGGGTAAAGAAATGGCAAACGTGGCATATCGTCTTGCACGTCAAATCAAACAGTTCAAGCAAGTTGAGCTTTTGGGCAAAATCAATGGTGCAGTAGGTAACTACAACGCTCACCTTTCTGCATACCCAGAAATCAACTGGCCTGCACATTCTCAAGCATTTGTAGAATCTTTAGGTTTAAGCTTTAACCCATACACGACTCAAATTGAGCCACACGACTATATGGCAGAATTGTTTGATGCGCTACGTCGTTTCAACACCATTCTAATCGACTTCAACCGTGACGTTTGGGGCTACATCTCACTTGGTTTCTTCAAGCAAAAACTGAAAGAAGGTGAAGTTGGTTCTTCAACCATGCCGCACAAAGTAAACCCAATTGACTTTGAAAACTCTGAAGGTAACTTGGGTATCGCCAATGCAGTCTTGGCTCACTTAGGCGAAAAATTACCAATCTCTCGCTGGCAACGTGACTTAACTGACTCGACTGTATTGCGTAATATGGGTGTTGGTTTTGCACAAAGCTTGATCGCATTTGAAGCTTGCTCTAAAGGTATTGGCAAACTTGAATTGAACGCACAACGTATTCTTGAAGATTTAGACAATGCTCAAGAAGTATTGGCTGAGCCAATTCAAACTGTGATGCGTCGTTATAACATCGAAAAACCATACGAAAAATTAAAAGCTCTTACACGTGGTCAAGCTATGACACGTGACATGATGGTAGATTTCGTGAATGGTAATGAGTTGGAAGGCGTTCCTGCAGCAGATCGCGCACGTTTAGCGACAATGACGCCTGCAACTTACACAGGTAATGCAGCTGAACAAGCAAAACAAATTCAAGATTTAATTGCTAAAATCTAATTTGTAAAAGCATTCATCACAATACAAAAATGCGAAGCTTCGGCTTCGCATTTTTATTAGAATAAAACAAATCTTCCAACTTAAACATCACATGCAAAATCAATTCCGCATTCAACATTACTGTGCTTTAGGCTTGGTTATACTCGCCATGCTTGCTGCCAGTATTCAACCACTGGAATTTGAATCGTATCTACTGCATCAGGCAGGCACAGTTTTTATGCTCGCGGCTTTATTGATTGCGTTTAAAAAAGTAGGACTGAGTTTTTCTAGCTTTGTGCTGTATTTAATATTTTTACTGATTCATATTGTCGGAGCACATTATCTGTATTCTTATGTGCCCTATAATGATTGGATTTTGCACAGCTTTGGCTTCAATTTAGATCAGAGCATGGGTTGGTCACGCAATATGTATGACCGTTTTGTGCATTTGGCTTATGGTATTTTGCTCTATCCTGTTTTATTGCGCTTGTTTGAAGTCTGGTTTCCAAAAAACAAACCTATCGTTTTATATCTTTTGGTCATTCAATTTATCATGGCAAGCAGTTTAATTTATGAATGGGTGGAATGGCTCATTGCGCTTGGCTTATCGCCAGAAGATGCTGAAAATTATAATGGTCAGCAAGGTGATATTTGGGATGCACACATGGATATGCTTTTAGCAACGATAGGAGTAATGCTGATGGGATGCTTCTACTTGATCAAGAAACCCTAACAGGATGCCTCTTTCGTACTAAATCCAAATTTATTGCCAATACCACCACCAGAAGCCAGCTAAACTTGCGACTGAAATCATCCAGATCAACACCGTTAATACTGCAGGTTTACCTGAACCCCAAAACATGGTTTTGGCAAGCCATTTTTTAAACAATACGCTGCTTAAAGTTAAGCTCGCTAAATGCACCAATACCGCAGCTAAGAATAAATTTGCTGCAAATTCATGTAGCTCTTTTAAAGTATGACTTTGGGTATAATCGGTGAAAAATCCAACCAACACAGTTAAAGGCAATGCCAACCAAATCAACAAAATACTGAATTGAAACGCACTGGAACTGCCTGACTTTAAAAACGGTAATGAAAAAAACTGCTGTGGCTGTTTCCAATCGCGTTTTACAAATTGTTGAATCATGCCTAAACGTTTAGAAATTCCTGTCGGCTGTGTGCTGTTCAACATACTCAACACCTGCCATACGATTCGTAAAGCTAAACTAATCCCCAACGTATAGCCAAAAGCCATATGTAACTGATGCCATTCTTCCGTATCACCTGTTAAGTAAGCCCCTGTAAAACTTAGCAGCATCACCACATGCAAAAAGCGAATCATTAAATCTGTAGATGTTGATTGCTTCGCGGGCACACTATTTGTTTGCATATTCAATCTATCAAGATGGTTTTGTTCTTATCACAAAGATATAACATCAAGCTGAATTGAAAATTAAGATGCTTAAATCAAAGACCCTATATTTTTGAATAAAAGTGAATAAAAAAATTGCGCTCAATTGAGCGCAATTTTTAGATAAATTTTAGAAGTTAGATCATCACTATTACAGTTTAGGATCACGGATTTGCAACAAACTGCTGTTGGCTTTGCTTAGGCTATCAACCAGTTTATTCATCACTGCAGGAATCAAACTGTCTGCCATTTGTGCAGCTTGCAAACCCAGTTTTTCACCCAAAGTTGGCTTTTTACGGGTTTGAATCACATAAATATCATGCTGTGGCAACAAACTTAGTAAGTATTCATCTGAGGTTTGTAACTTATCTACCAAGTTTAAATCCAGTGCATCCTGACCATACCAATGCTCACCTGTTGCCACTTTTTCAACATTCAGTTGTGGACGGTATTTTTCGACAAAGTGTTTAAATAGTACATGAGTTTGTTGCAATTCTTCTTCAAACTTAGCCTTGCCTTCTTCGGTATTTTCACCAAACATGGTCACAGTGCGTTTGTATTGACCTGCTGTGTACATCTCAAAATCTATATTTTTTTCTTTGAGCAAGCGATTAAAGTTAGGCACTTGTGCCACTACGCCAATAGAACCCAAAATCGCAAATGGCGCTGACACAATTTCTGAACCAATACATGCCATCATATAGCCACCACTTGCTGCGACTTTATCGACGCAAATCGTGAGATGGAAACCTGCATCACGCAAACGTACCAATTGTGCAGCTGCAAGCCCATAACCATGCACCATACCGCCTGGACTTTCCAAACGTACCACAACACGGTCACGTCCAGCTTTGGCCGTTGCCAAAATTAGGGTGATTTCTTCACGCAATTGCTCTACAGCAGACGCAGCAGTATCACCTTTAAAATCCAACACATAAATTTTTTGATTGTTCTTTTTACGGGCGCGCGCTTCACGTGCCATTTGTTGTGAAAGTTGTAATAGCTCGAGTTTAGATGCCGTGGTTTGCGCAATTTTTTTTCGTTGTTCATTAATTCGCGCATTCAAATGACTAATCCGAATTTCGGCAGGTAGTTTAGGTAAATGAAATAACATAAAAATGAGTTCTCAATTTAATTCGGTTTATTAGGACTACATTAGGTCAATTTCGACTTTTTCAATACTTTTTCTATCTTAAAGCAGCTTCTTTTTGAATCAATCGTAAATATCGTTTAGAAATCTGCCGAACAGCCATTAAACGTACAGCAAACCAAATTTGCCCCTGATAGCAAATCCAAATAATAAGTGCGTTGATCGGCCACCAACCAAACAGTAGAAAACTACCTCTACGCTCATGATCTGAAGGTGCAAGCATTGAATAGAAACACACTAAACCTACGCAGAAACACATTACGCAAAGAAATTCACCTACTGCACTGTGCAAGAACGGTAACTTATTTTTTTGTTGTGCTTTTACATAGCGATAAAACTTAAATTTAGCATTGGCATCGATATAGTCTCGCCAAGCATGCCGAAAATGGGGATCACTTGCTTGCTGCTGTACCCTAAAATAAACAACAAGCACTATCACACCTGAAACTATCACAAATTGATCATACAACCAACGATGATAATTGCTCATATTGGGGCTTTGAGAAGTTGGAAACCACCCATCATGGTTAAAAAACGTTGCCAATAAAATACTCAGCAAAACCAAAAGTGCTGCTATCGTCTCTGCACTATGTTGAAATCCAAACAAGGCATCGATTATTTTTTTCGTGGCTTGGCGTGCTGGTTTTGCCTGTTGTCGTTCTTCTTGTGAAGGAAACTGCATTTTTTATTTTCGCTGCGCGTACAAAACAATCAATACTATAACAAAAAAACAGAATCCTAAGATTCTGTTTTAATAGCTTTCAGGACTTAAGCAGATTAACCAAAACGACCTGTAATATATGCTTCTGTTAATTGATGGTCTGGCTGAGTAAATACTTTTTCAGTCGCATTCACTTCAATCAAATCACCCAAATGGAAGTATGCGGTACGGTCAGATACACGCGCTGCCTGTTGCATTGAGTGCGTTACAATCGCAATCGTATATTGAGTAGAAAGTTCAGAAATTAGCTCTTCTACTTTTGCCGTTGCAATTGGGTCAAGTGCCGAACATGGTTCATCCATCAAAATTACTTCTGGACTTACCGCAATGGTACGCGCAATACAAAGACGTTGTTGCTGACCACCAGAAAGACCTGTGCCTGGTTGATTCAAACGATCTTTCACTTCATCCCACAAACCTGCTTTACGCAAGCTGTTTTCTACAATTTCTTCTAAATCGTACTTATCACGTGCTAAACCATGCAGTTTAGGGCCATAGGCTACGTTTTCAAAAATTGATTTTGGGAATGGGTTTGGTTTCTGGAACACCATGCCCACTTGTGCACGCAATAACACCACGTCTAAGTTCGGATCGTAAATATCTTGGTTATCCAACATTACTTTACCCGTCACACGACAGCTATCAATCGTGTCGTTCATACGGTTTAAAGTACGCAAGAAAGTCGATTTACCACAACCCGATGGACCAATAAATGCAATCACTTCATTTTCATAGATATTTAAATCAATACCTTTGATGGCTTCAGACTCACCATAATACACATGCACGTCATTGGTGCTTAACTTTACATTTGAAGATTTCGCTTCTTTTTTGCTTGAAGTTTGCGTATCAAATTGTGAAACAAACGAAGTCGATGATTGCTTCTGTTCTACATCGGTAGATGTAAATTGGCTTTGTTGTGGATTCACTTGCTTATCCTGTTCTAAGGAATTCTGTTTTTCTGTGCTTGCTACAGCATTCATATTCTCTGCCCTCAATTACCAGCGTACTTCAAACTTCTTACGTAACCAAATTGCAAGGCTGTTTAAGCCAATCATTAGCGCAAGTAGTACGATAATGGCTGCAGCGGTACGTCCCTCGAAGAAGTTACGCAATTCATTACCCTGCCATAAGAAAATTTGCACAGGTAACGCAGTAGATTGATCAAGTGGAGTTGCTGGTACACTGGCAACGAAAGCACTCATACCAATTAATAACAATGGTGCGGTTTCACCTAAAGCTTGTGCGACACCAATAATTGCACCCGTTAAAATACCCGGCAATGCAAGTGGGAGTACGTGGTGGAACACAGTTTGTAAACGAGAAGCACCCAAACCTAAAGCAGCTTGACGAATAGACGGCGGCACTGCTTTTAATGATGCACGCGTGGTAATAATCACTGTTGGTAAAGTCATTAAACTCAGTACCAAACCACCGACCAATGGTGCAGACAATGGTAAATGCATCCAACCAATAAAGATCGCGGCACCTAACAAACCAAATACAATAGAAGGTACAGCGGCCAAGTTATTGATGTTCACTTCAATAATATCAGTAATCGCATTTTTTGGCGCAAATTCTTCTAAGTAAATTGCTGATGCAACACCAATTGGAATCGAAATAAAGATCACAATCAGCATCATGAATAATGAACCCATGAATGCACCTGCCAAACCAGAAGTCGCTGGAGAACTACGTGAGTCTGGGCTAACAAAAATATTGGTATTGAAAGTACTTTCAATAATACCTTGTGATTCGAGCTGATCTGCCAATTGACGTACTTCAGGGCTTAATTGTTGCTGCTCATCTGGTAAGCTGCGGTCAATCTTGCCTTCTAACCATACATCAACGTTCGCATCTGCAAGCACTTTCACTTCTTTGGTTTGACCAATTAAAGAAGGATCAGCCAAGACCATGTCACGAATACGGTATGCTTCAGAACTGGTATATAAGTAACCAAGATCATCACGCTTAGCTTCAAGCGCTTTGTCTTTCGCCACAATACCATTCACGATTAAAGCATCCCAATCGACCATACCCATTTCGGTTTGCCACGCAATCATACGGTCTTCGTATTGTGCTGGTGACTCACCTGCAATCGCCTTAGGTTTTGGACCTGCATTGACAATCGCTGGATCGAAGTAAATTGGAAGGCTCATGCTGCTTTGCCAGAACGCAGGCAAACCTTTAGATAAGATACTGCCGAATAACAATACGACAAAGAATAAACCTGCAATAACTGCCGAGAACCCCATCAAACGGAAGGTTTTTTCCTTACGATGACGCTTACCCAATGAACTGGCGATGGTTTTTTTACGTTGTTCACGTAATTCGGCAGCAGCTTGTGGATCTAACTGATCCAAAGACGATGTATTTGAAGTACTCATTAGTCGTATTGCTCACGATATTTACGCACGATGTATAGTGCAACAATGTTCAAACCTAAGGTAATCACGAACAGGGTCAAGCCAAGTGCGAAAGCAACCAATGCTTGCGGACTTGCGAAATCTGTATCACCTGTTAATTGGTTGACAATCGTAATCGTAACCGTAGATACCGCCTCTAATGGGTTTGCGTGTAGTAAAGGACTATTACCTGCAGCTAACACCACAATCATGGTTTCACCAATCGCACGTGACGCAGCAAGTAAGAACGCACCAATCACCCCTGGTAATGCAGCTGGCATAACCACACGGCGAATGGTTTCAGATTTGGTTGCACCCAAGCCTAAAGAACCATCACGTAGCGCACGCGGCACTTGCGTAATAATGTCATCAGACAATGAAGATACAAATGGAATGATCATAATACCCATGACCAGACCTGCAGTTAATGCACTAGTGGCATTAATATCGAGTCCAATTAAGGCACCTGCAGTTTTTAAGAACGGACCAATGATCATCATGGCAAATACACCATATACAATCGTTGGAATACCCGCTAAAACTTCAATGGTTGGTTTTGCCCAAGCACGAAATTTAGGAGATGCATATTCTGCTAGATAAATTGCAATCATTAAGCCAATTGGTACTGCAACAAGTAAGGCAATACCACTGACCATTAAGGTACCCCACAGCAATGGTAATAAACCATAACTGCCGTCTGCACTACCCGATGTACTAAAACCAGGGTTCCAAACTGTACCAAAGAAGAAATCCAGCGGGCTAACGAAACTAAAGAATCGCATTGCTTCACTGAACATAGACATCACAATACCGACTGTAGTCAGAATCGCGACACCAGAACATAATGCCAAAGAAATGTTGATGATTTTTTCAACTTGGTTACGTGCGCGGAATTGTTGTGAAACACGTTTCTTTGCCCACACCAGACCAAATAAAGCCGCACAAATAACAACCGCAAGTTTAGCGTATGAACCAATCGTTGCTACTTTAGACAATTGCTCTGCTGCTGCAATTTCATAAGCAGCTGGTGTATCACTTACACCAAAACCAGAAGCAATCGCTTGTACACGATCAACTAAAACACTGGTACTTGCAGGATCTAGACCAGCAGCAATGTGCGCAGGCACATTATTTAACACCACTTGCTCTAGAATACTTGGTTCAACCAAGTTCCAAACAATCAAAATTAAAAAAGCAGGGATACCACACCATAATGCTACCAACGCGCCATAATATCCTGGGCGTGAATGTAACATTGCAGAGTTATTTCCCTTACCTGCTAGGTTACGGCTCTTGCTTAACCCGATTTGATAGGCTACGGCGATAATCGCCAATAACACACCTATGAGTAGCAGATTCATGTATTCTCCACTGTTTTTTCAATTTGTGTTTTTGAAAAAACATTTCTTAGCAAAAAGCCGATGGCAGGTTGTTCCCTGCCATCAGCTGCTTTAACTCAAATTACTTAACCGCTTTACCAGCTTTGAAGTTAGCAAGAACTTGTGCACGCTCTTTGTCAGACATAGAGATCAAACCTGCTTTGTCTAATTTAGAACCTTTACCAGATACTTTCTTGCTCAAGAAGTATTCAGTAAATTGCGGTAAACCTTTGATTGATTTAAGGTGCTCACCTTTCACGTAGAAGAACAATGGACGTGATACAGGGTAAGAACCATTTAAAATTGTGTTTTCAGATGGCGCTACGTTGTTTACAGTTGCAACACGTAAACGGTCACGGTTTTGGTCATAGAAACCTAAGCCGAATACACCTACTGCGCTTGGAGAAGTTTTCAAACGTGCCAGTGTTTCTGTGTAGTCACCCGCGATTTCGATTACACGACCATCCTTACGGAAAGTAGTACACACTTTCTTTTGCGCATCTTTGTCTAATGCTTTGATTGCAGCATAAGCTTCACAGCCTGCATCAACCATTTTCTCTTGGAACACTTCACGTGTACCGTGGTTAGACGCTGGAATTACAAGTGTAATAGGCTCGTTTGGAAGTGTTTTGTCAATTTGGTTCCAACGTGTATATGGGTTAGCAACCATTTTACCTTTAGATGGTAATTGAGCTGCAATTGCTGCATATACATGGTAAGGCTTTAATTTGTAAGCCGCTTTGTTTGCGTTAGAAGCAAATACGATACCGTCGTAACCAATTTTAATTTCTAAAACTTGGTTTACGCCTGCTTTTTTACAAGCAGCTAATTCTGAATCTTTAATTTTACGAGATGAGTTCGCGATGTCGATTGTGTTATCACCCACACCTGTACAGAACTGCTTCAAACCACCTGAAGAACCGCCTGAACCAACAACTGGAGTTTTGAATTGTGGGAAAGTATTACCAAATTCTTCTGCTACAATACTTGCGTATGGTAGAACGGTTGAAGAACCCGCGATTTGGATGGTGTCACGAGCTGCGTTAGCAGTTGTTACAGCTGCTGCAGATACGGCTAAAGCAATGGCGATGTTAGTAAAGCGCATTCTGTTCTCTCTCATAGTATGCAAGTTCGGAGTACGTCACTTGTTATTAAGTTTTGTACTTATTTCGATAACTGCATTGTGGTTTTATAATATGACAACCATGTTACAGCTTTGTTACGCTTTGGTTATATTTGCTTTTCGTATCTGAAATAATTTTTAAATGATTTAAAATCAATAACTAATAAAACACTAGAGTGCTTATTTTTTTTCAGTATTTAAATTTCAAATTGTAATAATTCATGCCAATGTCATCATTATTTATGGTTTTTTCTACCAAAATTGATGGTTTATTCGCCAATTGCGTAATTTTTATGACATCCGCAGTGCATTATTTGAGCCCAAAACACCCAATCCATCACAAAATTCAAGCAAGAACGGTACAACACTTCACTGCAATATTTTTAATCAGACACAAAAAAAGCCACCGTAGTGACTTCTTTTGTTGTATTTCATAACAATCTGAATAATGAAAGCATTAGTCGATTGGTGGCGTATAAGTACCCGCGACAATCGCATCTTTAATGCGATCTGCTTCTGCCAATACTAAGCCTAACAAGTTTTTCACGTTTTCAAGTGTTGCCACTGGACTTAAAGTCGTCATCTTCAATGATTGAACATTACCGACTTTAGTTACACCAATATTGGCCTCACCACGTGCAAATAATTCATCTGCCACGTTTTGGTTCAAGCTATCCAAGAACTCTGCAGGATAACCTTCAGGCACAACACGGAACAACACTGAAGCAAATTGTGGTTCAACCAACAATTCTAAACCTGCAGTCGCTTTAATATAATCAGCAACGTCACGGGTTAGCTTCACACCATGATCAATCATAGAACCGTAAAGCTCTTCACCTAATGCTTCAATCGTCATCCAAAGTTTCAACGCATCAAAACGACGCGTTGTTTGCAATGACTTAGACACCAAGTTTGGTACGCCATGCTCTTCATCATAAGCAGAGTTCAAATATTCTGCTTCATAGTGCATGAAACGATAGTTCGCTTCATCTTTCAGTAAGAACGCACCGCACGAAATAGTTTGGAAGTAATGCTTATGGAAATCCAGTGTCACAGAATCAGACAGCTCAATACCATCAAGCATGTCACGATGACTGTTAGAAAGAATTAATGCACCACCCCAAGCTGCGTCAATGTGCATCCACGCGCCATATTGATTAGTGATGTCACGAATCTTTTTAAGCGGATCAATCGCGCCTGCATCGGTTGTACCTGCAGTCGCAACCACACACGCAACGATCTTACCTTCAGATTTTAAATGCGCCATGGTTTGCTCAAGTGCAACCACGTCCATTTGTGCATTTTCATTAACAGGTACAGTAACAACCGATTGGAAGCCCATACCCATCATCGCCATGTTCTTTTGCACAGAGAAGTGTGCATTTTCAGAACAAATGACTTTCACATTACGCATTGCATCGCTTGGAATACCATCGCGCTGAACAGACCACGGATTACCGTTTTCATCTTTCCAGTTCTTTGCAATACACGCATCACGCGCCAATAACACACCCATCAAGTTAGACTGCGTACCACCTGAAGTGAACACGCCCGCTTGACCTGCACCATAGCCAACTTTTTGACGTAACCAGTCAATTAGTTGTACTTCCATCAATGAACCTGCAGGGCTTTGATCCCAAGAGTCCATAGATTGGTTGGTTGCGTTAATGAGAACTTCTGCAATTTGGCTTGCCACCATAGTTGGACAATGCAAATGTGCCAAAGAATGTGGATGATGAACTTTTAAACTTTTGTTTAAGAAAAGCTCAACCATGCGTTCCAATGACTTTTGTACACCCAAACCTTGTTTTGCAGGCTGGAAAGAAATCGCTTCACGCAATTCTTTAATGCTGCCGCCTGTGTACATTTTGTCATTTTGCAACCATGCCGCGACTGCTTGAGTCGCTTGTTCCATTGCTGCACTGTAGTCAGCAATGGATTGAGCATCATTGCAGAGTAACGCTTTACGATGTTCTGCAAAATCTACCATAAACTTATGCGCCTCGAACTGCGACTAACGCTTCAGCAACTGCTTTCTTGAAGCGAGCGATGACTTCTACACACTCTTCTTGAGTAATGATGAGTGGACAAAGTAAACGGATTACCGTACCACCACGACCACCTTTCTCAAGCAACAATTTGTTGTCAAAACATGCAGCTTGAACAGCAGCAGCCAATTGAGAGTCTGCCGGATAAGCACCTAAACGGTCTTTTTCTTGGCGTTCATCTACAATTTCGATACCAATCATTAAACCGCGACCACGCACGTTACCAATACATGGGAATTCAACAGCTAATTTTTTCAATTCAGCTTGTAAGAACTCACCACGCTCTTGCGCATTTTGTGCAAGGTTTTGTTCTTTAATGGTTTTAAGCACCACAAGACCAGTACCCATTGCCAATTGGTTACCACGGAAAGTACCCGTGTGACCTGCAGGCTGCCATGCGTCAAACTTACGTTTAATTGCAAGTACAGCCAATGGCAAACCACCACCAACAGCTTTAGACATTACAATCACGTCTGGCTCAATACCTGCATGTTCAAATGCAAACATTTTGCCTGAACGTGCAAAGCCCGCTTGAACTTCGTCTAAAATTAAAACGATGTTGTGCTTTTCAGTCACTTCGCGGATTTTTTTCAACCATTTAATTGGTGCAGTCACTACACCGCCTTCACCTTGAATTGCTTCAAGAATCACAGCTGCAGGCTTAGTTACACCGCTTTCTACATCTTCAATGAAGTTTTCAAAATAATACGTTAAAGCATCTACACCCGCTTCACCGCCAATACCAAGTGGGCAGCGGTATTCATGCGGATATGGCATAAATTGAACACCAGGCATTAAACCATTGACTGCGTTTTTTGCAGACAAGTTACCTGTCATCGCCAATGAACCATGAGTCATACCATGATAGCCACCTGAGAAGCTGATGACTGAGCTACGACCTGTATAGGTTTTTGCAAGTTTGATTGCCGCTTCTGTGCCATCTGCACCTGTAGGACCACAGAACTGCAAGCAGTATTCTTCTTGACCACCAGGCATGTGTGAAAGTAACGCTTCAGTAAAAGCATCTTTCAAAGGTGTCGTTAAATCTAGGGTATGTAATGGCAAACCACTCGCTAAAGTGTCTTGGATGCTTTGAACCACCGCAGGATGGTTATGGCCCAATGCCAAGGTTCCTGCCCCAGCCAAACAATCTAGGTACTCAGTACCTTCAACATCGGTAACCCAACAACCCAGTGCTTTCGCTATCGCTAACGGTAATTTACGAGGATAACTACGCACATTCGATTCCATCTGACTTTGGCGAGTCAAGTAGTATTCGTTTGTGGAATGGTTGGCAGGGTTTACAGAAGTAACGCTCATATCGAATTACCATCTCTGATATGGGTTGAAAGAAATAAGTCTGGTGACTTGCGGTCCTTTGACTCGGTGCTTTTTTGATCTAGCGAGATAGAGTTTTGTTCTTCAAGACTAGGAAGCGGGATAATACCTAATTTTTCTAGAAAATAAACAGGTTTAACCCAAATATTGCCTAATTTCATCGAAAAAACATATCTTGCAGATGATTCGATTGAATTATCATCTTACATTGTGACAAAGGAAAGAAAATTTAACTCTTTCCACTTCCTTTTATACTTTTTTTTACACAATCTCTCAAGTCATGCAGCATTTATTTTCAAAATAGTATAGATCATTATTTTTATTGAATTTTATAAAGCAGTATTTACCGCAATTTTTAACGCATATTTTACAAAGCCACCACAAATTCAACTAAAAATCCTCACAAAGCAAAGTTACTATTTAAATCAATTCAAACGCTTTTCATAAATCCTGATCCCCTGAATAATAGGTCAAAATATGCGCTTACTTTCTCTCGCTGCTACCCTGTTGGCTGTTGGTGCTGCAAGCACCGCTTTTGCCCAACAAAATGAATCTTTAAATTACAATATCATCAATGTTCAAGCTGAAGCTACACGCGAAGTTTCAAATGATCAAATGCACGCTGTGTTATATATTGAAAAAAGTCACAAACAGCCTGCTGAACTTGCATCACAAATTAACCAGTTAATGAGCCAAGCCATTGCAACTGCACGTAAGTATCCACAAGTGAAAGTTGAAACGGGTTCGCAAACCACCTATCCAATTTACGACAACGACAGTCGTAAGTTAAAAGAATGGCGCGGTCGTGCAGAGGTACGGGTACAAAGTACCGATTTTAAAGCAGCAAGCCAATTGGTGAGTGAGCTACAACAAAACTTTCAGACCCAATCTATTAATTTTAGTGTGTCGGATGCACAACGCAAAAAAGTTGAAAACGAGTTGATGGTCGAAGCGTCTAAAAACTTTCAACAACGTGCGCAAATGTTAAGTCAGGCTTGGAATAAATCGGGCTATAACTTGGTTAATTTGAACCTAAACACCAATTCTTATTTTCCGCAACCTGTTATGCGCGCGAGTATGGCTAAATTTGCTGTCGCAGAAACGGCTGTAGCTGATCAAGATATGGCAGCAGGTGAATCTAAAATTACAGTCAATGCAAATGGAACGATTCAGTTTAAATAAACTTGAAGCATGACATGCGTTGTTTAAGTAATAAAAAACCCGCTTAGATATTCCAAGCGGGTTTTTTAATAACTTCAATTGAATGATAACTTACAGCATCATCAATAAATCGCTATGTGGTTGCGATGGATCATCTCCAACGAACGTGCCTCGCCTAACACCTGATGCACTTTGTCAGAAGCCAAGCCTTTGACCAAATCTGCAGAACGTGAACTAAAATTAACACGTCCCACAGCGACACGATGACCTTGTGTATCTACACACTCCACCACATCGCCACGTTCAAAATGCCCTTCTACCGCTTTTACACCCACAGGCAATAAACTGCGATGATTTTCTTTAATGGCTTTGACTGCGCCATCATCAATCACCAAACGTCCTGCCGTTTGTAAATGTGCCGCCAACCACTGTTGATGCGCTGCAATACGGTCATTGTCAGTAATGAACAGCGTACCCAACATTTCGCCCGCCATTAAACGCGCAAGCACGTTGTCACTTTCACCACTGGCAATTAAAGTTGGACAACCCGATTTAGCCGCTAAACGCGCTGCACGGACTTTGGTCAGCATGCCGCCGCGCCCGAACTTGCCGCCACCACCTGCCATATCAAACAGACTTTCATCTAAAGCACGTACAGTATGGAACAGTTTTGCATTTGGATTAGAACGTGGATCGGAGTCAAACATACCTTGTTGATCGGTCAAAATAATCAACAAATCTGCATGTACCTGCCCTGCTACCATCGCAGCCAAAGTGTCATTATCACCAAAGCGAATTTCGTCAGTAGACACTGTGTCATTTTCATTAATGACTGGTATCACGCGCCATTCAATCAGGTTTTGCAATGCATCGCACGAGTTTAAATAACGACGACGATCTGCCAAATCATCATGGGTTAATAGGACTTGTGCAGTTTGAATCTGGTGTTTTTCCAGCACACTTGACCAAGTTTGAATCAAGCCCATTTGACCAATGGCAGCGCATGCCTGAAGACTGGGTAGATCGGTGGGTCGATGCTCAAGTTTCATTCGCACCATACCTTCAGCCACAGCTCCCGATGACACTAAAATAATTTCGTGTCCAGCATTGTGTAGATCTGCAATTTGTCCCGCCCAATGCGAGATTGCATCCAAATCTAAACCTTGCCCATTGGCTGTGAGTAAAGATGATCCGATTTTAACAACGATTCGTTTACAACCCTTGAGCTGACGTTGCCCATCTACCACTTCTATCATCTTGTCCTCAGTCACTTTTTGTAGCGCTTAGCGTACGTAGTACACTTCTACTTCGCCATCTTCACCATCATCGTCTTCGTCATCATCGCCCAGCATACCTGCAAGACGTTGCTGACGGCGCATCTCACGATACGCTTCTTTCGCGGCAATGGTTTGTTCACGTGTTTCAGCTTCCAGCTGATCACGGAATGCTTTCATTTCTGCTGCGTACTCAGGATCTTCAACTTCGCGTTCGCGTTGTTGTTCAATTTGATCCATCAAGTAATACACCACTTGCTGTGTACCCTCAGACATTAAACCTGAAGTTTTGAACACAGGACCATCCCACTGCAATTCTTCAAGAATGTGTTTACACCATTCTTCACGTGAATCTTCAGGAAGTTGATCAAGTTTATTCAACACCAACACGATTGGTAACTTTGCCAAAGTTGGAGAGAATTTTTCCAACTCTTGCAGAATTGCTTTGGCATTGTACGCAGGATCAGAACCATCAATAGGTTGAACATCCACAATGTGCAGTAAAATACGAGTACGCGCCAAGTGTTTCAGGAAGCGAATCCCCAAACCTGCGCCTTCTGCTGCACCTTCAATTAGTCCTGGAATATCTGCCATGACAAAAGAACGATGACGATCTGCATCCACCACGCCTAAATTTGGCACCATGGTGGTAAATGGATAGTCAGCAACTTTTGGTTTTGCCGCAGACACGGCACGAATAAAGGTCGATTTACCCGCGTTTGGCATGCCTAGCAAGCCTACATCGGCAAGGACTTTCAACTCCAGACGGATTTCACGAAACCCACCTTTCGTACCATGCGTGAATTTACGCGGTGTACGGTTGGTAGATGATTTAAAGTGAGTATTCCCTAAACCACCATCACCGCCTTGAGCGACCAATACTTTCTGACCGCTTTCGACTAAATCTGCAATAATATCGCCAGAGTCTGTATCAACAATGGTTGTGCCCACTGGAACGGTCAAAACGACAGATTCACCACCACGACCTGCACAGTTTGCGCCCGAACCGTTTTTACCACGTTCAGCGCGAAATTTACGGGTATAACGATAATCTACAAGGGTGCTTGCGTTGTCGTCGGCTTGAATAAAAATACTGCCGCCACGACCACCATCACCGCCATCTGGCCCACCAAATGGTACAAATTTCTCTCGGCGAAAACTGGCTACGCCATTGCCACCGTCGCCAGCCTCTACGGTAATGACTGCTTCATCAACAAAGCGCATCTTGCCAATCCTCTAAAAACTTTAAAAGCCGTATATTCTGCCATATTTTAGAGAATTTCTCGAATTATATTTATGCAATCGTATGCGTAGATGCTTTTTATCCTTGATTGTTCAAAACACTCATTTCTTTTAGCAATGATATGATCGTTTTTTCTTATTTCTCCTTCCTCATCTAAGTTCTTATAGTGCTTTAACCCTTGTTTGCTTTCTGCCGCCATGTCTAATGCTGTTGCCACCACAACCACGCCTGCTTTATCGCCTAAATTTATTTTACTCATAGCAACCGCCTGTGGCTTGTGTGCGGGATCGGCATATTTTAATCAGCCTTTAATTTATTCAATTGAAAAAAGTTTAGGAATTAGCACCAGTCAGGCAGGCTTTGCTGTGGTTTTGGCACAAATAGGCTATGGACTAGGTTTAATGTTACTCGTGCCTTTAGGTGACTTGCTAAATAAGCGTAAATTGATTGTCAGTCTGATGGTTTTTGCTGCGTTTTCGCAAATTTTGCTGTCTTTTAGCAGCAATTTAGCCATGCTGTATTTCTTTACCGTATGTGCCACTTTTGGTGCGATTTCTGCACAAGTGCTTATTCCATTTGCATCTAGCATCAGTCCACCTGAATCGAGTGCTGCCATTGTCGGCAAATTGATGAGTGGCTTGGTAATGGGGATTATTTTATCGCGCACTTTCGCGGGTTTTGTATCGACCTATTGGTCTTGGCAAGCTGTCTATTTCAGCAGCGGCATCATCACCCTACTTTTTGCAGGCCTAATGTGGACAAAACTTCCATCTACGGCTGCCAATAAAAATTTAACTGTAGCGGGCATTTATCGTTCTTTAATTCAGCTGGCTGTAACCCAGCCACATTTAATTCGTAGAGCCTGCGCAGGCGCTTTGGGCTTTGCCATTTTGTCCTTGGTTTTTACTTCCATGACTTTTGTTTTAGCCAATCCGCCTTATCATTTTAGTGATTTTCAAGTTGGGCTTTTTGGTTTATTGGGTGTGATTGGAATTTTCTCATCAAGTTGGTCGGGTAAAACGGTGGGCAAAGGTCGTGTGAATTTTGTCGCAATATTATGTATTGGCTTGATGTTGTTTTCTTGCATTCCACTCTTTTTTGCACAGCAGAATATTGTGGCTTATGCCGTTGGCGTATTGATGAGTTATTTTGGTCTAACTGCTTTTCACGTATTGAATCAAAACTTGGTGTACCGAATTGATGCCACCGCACGTTCCCGCATTAATGCGGTATATATGACTATTTATTTTTCAGGTGCAGCACTTGGTTCACTGACGGCGGTCTACGCATGGCAACACCGGGGCTGGATGGGTTGTGTTGTCAGTATTTTGGTATTTGCCATCGGGATTTTGCTGATTGATCGTTATGATTTTTCACATCGACGCACTATTTAATCATCCAGAATGTGCTTTGGAGTAGGAACATCTACAGCGACTTCCCTAAAAGATGAGTAATCCATTAGTGAGAAGATTGCTGTGAAGTTTCAGGCAAATGCTGTTCTAAATACTCAATCAGTTGATTCACTCTTGCTGCAATTTGTGAGCCTTCAAAAGTGAGTTGATATTCCACTTTAGGCGGCACCGTTGGGTAAACTGTACGTAAAATTAACCCATCTTGCTCAAGAGTTTTCAGGGTTTGCGCCAGCATTTTTTCACTCACCCCTTCAATGCGCTGTCTTAGCTCACTAAAGCGGTGCAAACCTTCGCTTAAACAATGCAACACCAACATTGACCATTTATTGGCTAAATGTTCTAAACGAATCCGTGATGGACAATCTTTAGCAAGGACTTGCCCGAGTAAGTGACTGGTTGCATATTGCATAACGGTATCCTTCTGTTATTTCTATTGTTCAGGCTTTGAAAGCTTGAAAGCAAAATCAAATCTACTTACTTTTTAGCATAGACTTTATTTTGGTAAGTTTAGAATAGCGTATTAGGTGGAAATTTCAACACTCATCCTTATATTTAAGAATGAAATAAATGCAAAAAAAAGAGCTTCATTTGAAGCTCTTTTTGATTTTAAATTCTGTATCTACAAATTATGCATTTGTTTCAGCAGGAACTTTAGGATAGCTTACGCCGCCCATTTGTTCAGCAATACGCAATACTTGGCAGCTATAACCCACTTCGTTGTCATACCAAACGTAAGCAGTTAAACGGTTGCCTGAAGTAATGGTTGCTTGCGCATCAAATACACCTGCAGTACGCGAACCAATGAAGTCACTTGAAACCACTTCAGTCGAGTTGGTATAACCAATTTGACCTTGAAGATTAGAGTGAATTGAAATTTGACGAATGTATTCGTTCACTTCTTCACGATCTACTTCTTTCTCAAGCGTTAAGTTCAAGATTGCAAGTGATACGTTTGGCGTTGGAACACGTACAGAGTTACCTGTTAATTTACCTTGTAATGCAGGCAATGCTTTCGCAACTGCTTTCGCTGCACCTGTTTCGGTAATAACCATGTTCAATGTTGCTGCGCGACCACGACGATCTGCCTTGTGATAGTTATCAATCAAGTTTTGGTCGTTAGTGAATGAGTGAACAGTTTCAACGTGACCATTCACAACAGTGTACTTGTCATGCAACACTTTTAAAGTTGGTGTAATTGCGTTTGTTGTACAGCTTGCTGCAGAAATAATGGTATCTTCATCAAGAATGTCTGCTTGGTTAACACCGTACACCACGTTTTTCATGTCACCTTTACCAGGTGCAGTTAAAATTACGCGTGCAGCACCTGGGCATTGAAGGTGTTGTGCAAGACCTTCTGCATCACGCCATTTACCTGTGTTGTCAATCACCAATGCATTGTTGATGCCATAAGCCGTATAGTCTACTTCAGATGGGTTAGATGCATAGATCACTTTAATGAAGTTACCATTTGCGATAATTGCTTCATTTTCTTCATCTACAGAAATCGTGCCTGCAAATGGACCGTGAATAGAGTCACGACGCAATAAAGACGCACGTTTTTCTAAATCACCATCAGACGATTTACGTACCACAATTGCTTTAAGGTTTAAGCCACGGCCAAGACCAGATTGACCAATGATTAAACGCGCAAGGATACGACCAATACGACCAAAACCGTAAAGTACAACATCTTTGCTTTCTACAGTTGTTGGATTGCCCGCTAAAGATTTCACAGCGTCTGCAACAAATGCATTTACATCGCCGCCTTTTTCTTTATATTCAACAGCAAGTTTACCTAAGTCGATTTCTGCTGAACCGATGTTGTCTACTTTAGCCAAAGCTTCAAGCAATGGGAAAGTGTGAACAACTGAAAGTTCTACGTCCATCATACGAGTACGACGGTGTGCTTTCAAAATTTGAATCACAGAACGGTTAACTAAAGAACGACCAAAAACTGAAACCATGATATTTTTTTCACGGTACAACTGACCGAGTAAAGCAATCATACGTTCCGCGATTTCTTCACGGTTTTTCCAGCGACCTTGGTGCTCTGCGTGTAGGGCGATGATAGTCTCTTTGCTCACAGATACGTCCTCTAATTAATTGTATATCTAGGCATGAATTTCAAAACCCGATAATTGTAATGGAATTGTCGTCAAGATTGAATCAAAAGCTGGTACTGACCCGAATATTTTCCTATATATTCACTATAAATTCATAAAATAGTTGTAATTATTTTTGTGATTTTAGTTTTTTCAACAAAAGTTCAATTTTTTAGACGAAAAGGAGGATGATGCCAAACCTCATTATCCTCTTGGAAATTTGAATATCTCACCATAACGACGGCTTTTATTATTCAGATGACTGTTGAATTTTCCGCTGTAAATCTTGCTGATTCATTTTTTGCTTTCTTAAATGCAAGCACCCTTCAACCACCAATAATGCAACTGCCAACCAAATTGGGATATAAGTCAGCCATTCCCCTGCTTCAACTCGTTCACCTAACAACATAGACACAAAAGCCAACAGCACAGGTTCTAAATAACTCAGTAAACCAAAAATCACAAAAGGCAAATGGCGGCTGGCCAAAATATAACTGCCAAGTCCCAGTGCACTTAAAAAGCCCAATCCAAGTACCGACCAAATTAAATATGGAAAAGCTGCGATGACATTTACACTGTCACTATAGACAAAGGCCAAATACAGCGAAATAGGAATCACGAGCAGTAAATCCCACCAAAACCCGCCCAAGTGATCGGTTTGAAAGACCCGACGTAAAAAGAAATATAAAGGATAGGCAAATGCCACATATAAGGTTTCCCACGCCACCGTGCCAATGCGCCAGATTTCATGACTGACACCTAGCACGGCTAAGGCAACTGCTGCCATCTGCCAAGTCGATAACTTTTCTTTATATAGCACACAGCCAAGCAAAACCATGATCAAAGGCAATAAGAAATAACCCAAAGAAACCTGCAAACCACGCCCGTTAATCGGCCCCCACAAAAATAACCACAATTGCGTAGTGCATAAAAAAGAACTAAAAATCAGCCAAAGTATGAATTGTGGTTGTTGTTTGAGCCGCTGAAAAATCGCGGAAATATGTTTTAAATCTCCCGACCACCACATAAACAAAGTTAGGAATGGCAAAGTTGCCAACATACGCCACGCAAAAGTTTCTTCGCTGTCTAAAGGTTTGAGTAATTGGGTATAAAAATACAGCACCCCAAAAGTGACCGATGCTAAAACCGATAGTGCAATGCCTTTATACATCCGACTCTCCCCTATATCAGTCGGCATTATACTCATATATACGTTGTTTTAGAGATTGATCGAATGTTCAAAATTTAAAATGACAGGATATAAAAAACCACGCAGCTTTTGCGTGGTCAATTGGTCTGCATACGTTTGTCTGCTTATATCTATAAGTAGCTCTGGAGCTGCTGCAACTTAGTCTGACTTTTTAGTTTGCGTATGTCTGGTATAAATCACATCACTTAAGTCATAACCGAGTGATTTGGCATAGTTCAGATATTCAGTCACGACAGCCTGATCAGGATGCGGCGTACGTGAAAGTACCCATAAATATTTACGGCGTGGTTCACCCACCAAGGCAGTTTGATAGTCATCATCTAGCTTTAACACCCAATAATCACCACGCCCTACAGGCAACCAACGAATGACTTCAGGTAAAAAGCTAACTTTGAGTTTGCTGTTAAAAGGCGCATTTTGTACAAAAGCTTCGCCCAAAGCACGCATTTGTTTGCCATCTTTTGCAATACAACGGTTATCCACCTGCACATTGCCATTTTCATTCAATGTATATGCTGCTGTTACATTTGAACCGCATTTGTTTTGGAAATATAAAGGCTTTCTTGCAACCTCATACCAAACGCCTAAATATTTATCTAATTCGACTTTTTCTACCGTTTTCATCGGTTCATTGGTTTTGGAATATGCCATAGTCGCAGCACCCAAACCAATCAGCACCACACCACCAAGGGCAATTTTGGCAAGTCGCGCACCTGCAAACGGAAGTTTTTTAGCCATTGTCCCAACCTCTAAACTCTAATGTTCAGTCAATTTTGTTTATCTTCTTCAAAAATAACCGCAAGCATTTCAATTTACTGTATGGATATGTAATTTTTGCAACTCAAATTTTACATAGCAAGTTTAGTATGCAAACTCGCACTTACACTGACAGTGCAATTCGCCCCAATTTAGCCAGATTGCAACATTTGCGCTTTTAAACGCAAAATTTCATCACGTAAACGAGCCGCTTGTTCAAATTGCAGTTCTTTAGATGCTTTCAACATCTCTTTTTCAAGTTTGGCAATATGTTTGGCATACAGTTTAGGATCAGCCAAAATGTGCTGTTCATCGTCACTTAAAGCACGGCTTTGTGCATTGATTTTTTCATCAATTTGCTCATCGTTCAGCACTTCACCTGTGTCGATTTCTTTAATCACCTGACGCACTGCACTACGTGGAGTAATGCCGTGCAATTCATTAAATTCAATTTGTTTGGCACGACGACGCTCTGTTTCATCTATCGCCTTTTGCATTGAATCGGTAATGCGATCTGCATATAAAATTGCTTTACCTTTCAAGTTACGTGCTGCACGTCCAATGGTTTGAATCAACGAACGTTCTGAACGTAAAAAGCCTTCTTTGTCGGCATCTAAAATTGCCACTAAAGACACTTCAGGCATGTCTAAACCTTCTCGTAACAGGTTAATGCCAACCAAGACATCATGCACGCCTGTACGTAATTCGTGAATAATTTTGACGCGTTCTACGGTATCAATATCAGAGTGTAAATAAGCCACTTGAATGCCGTATTCTTTTAAATACGAGGTCAAATCTTCAGCCATGCGTTTGGTTAAAGTGGTGACCAACACCCGCTCATTCAATTCTTTACGCAAATTGATTTCAGACAGCACATCATCCACCTGCGTTAACACAGGACGAATTTCAATTTCTGGGTCAATCAATCCTGTTGGACGCACCACTTGCTCTACAATTTGTTGCGATTTTTCCAACTCATATTGTGCAGGTGTAGCGCTCACATAAATTGTGGATGGGACGATGCGCTCCCATTCTTCAAATTTCATTGGACGGTTGTCTAACGCACTAGGTAAACGGAAACCATAATTCACCAAGTTTTCTTTACGTGATCGGTCACCTTTATACATCGCGCCAATTTGCGGAACGGTCACGTGCGATTCATCAATAATCAGCAAGGCATCATCAGGTACATAATCAAACAAAGTGGGCGGTGCTTCGCCTGCAGGTCGTCCAGACAAATGTCGTGAATAGTTTTCGATGCCGTTGGTATAGCCCAATTGCTGCATCATTTCTAAATCATAGCGGGTACGTTGTTCTATGCGCTGCGCTTCTAGCAATTTGTCATGTTCGCGAAAAAACACCAAACGCTCTTTTAGTTCTTCTTTAATGGTACCAATCGCACGTTCCAAATTATCCTTAGGCGTAACATAGTGACTTTTAGGATAAATAGTCACGCGCGGCACTTTACGCACCAATTTGCCTGTTAATGGATCAAACCAACGAATCGAATCGACTTCATCATCAAATAATTCTATGCGAATAGCATGCTGATCAGATTCAGCAGGGAAAATATCTAAAATTTCACCACGAATACGGTAAGTACCGCGCAAAAACTCTAGCTCATTACGGCTATATTGCATTTCCACCAAACGACGGATCAAATCATCACGATTCACCCGATCACCTTGCACCACATGCAGCAACATGCTCATATAAGCATTGGGGTCACCCAAACCGTAAATTGCAGATACCGATGCGACAATAATGGCATCACGACGCTCTAGCAAAGCACGTGTGGCCGAGAGTCGCATTTGGTCAATATGATCATTAATAGCCGCATCTTTTTCAATAAAAGTATCGGAAGATGGTACATAGGCTTCAGGCTGATAATAGTCATAATAACTGACAAAATATTCGACTGCGTTGTTCGGAAAGAACGCTTTAAACTCACCATACAACTGCGCTGCCAGCGTTTTGTTATGTGCCATGACAATGGTCGGACGCTGTGTTCTGGCAATCACATTGGCCATGGTATAAGTCTTACCTGAGCCTGTAACCCCAAGTAATAGCTGATCATGATAGCCCTGTTCTATCCCTTGAACCAATTTTTCAATGGCTTGTGGTTGGTCACCCGCAGGTTGATAGTTGGTGACTAAATCGAAAGGTTGCTTATCACTCACAAATGCAGCTCTCAGGTTTGATGCGACCTAATATTTTAGCAGATTTGCCTACACTCAGGACATCCGAATATGTTGTGGCGATGTTGCGTAGCTACAAAGCCATTGCTCGGTTTTAATTCTGTATTGGACGCTGTTAGAACGAAGATGTGCTACGACTAAATTGAGCACGGGGAAACTGCTTTAAGACTTGACCCACTGGCTATTCAAAGGCAACATGAAATTTCAGGACGACAACCATAAAAGCACACATTCATGACTTACCAATATCACGACGAATCAATTATCAAAAGCCTCCCTGAAGATACTGTTTTCGTATTTGGCAGTAACATGGCAGGACAACATGCAGGTGGTGCAGCACGAACAGCCAAAGAATTTTTTGGTGCCGTTGAAGGCGTCGGGCGCGGTTGGGCAGGACAAAGTTTTGCCATTCCAACCATGAATGAACATTTACAACAAATGCCACTATCGCAAATTCAGCACTATGTGGATGACTTTAAAATCTATGCCAAAAACCATCCTAAAATGAAGTATTTTTTAACTTCAATTGGTTGTGGTATTGCAGGTTATACGGTTGAAGAAATTGCCCCTATGTTTAAAGGCATTGCCCATAATGTGATTTTTCCTGCGTCGTTTCGTCCTTTTGTCGAAAAAGCATTGCCTAAACTAACGCAAAAATTACTACACACCATTTACCGTGATTCTGTGATTTTTACCCCTGCCACCGATGAATTAATTGAAGTCTTGGCATTGAGCGATAATGAAAAAGCCTTGGCTAAAATCATATTGAATACACAAATGTACCCAACTGACAGCAATGGTCGTGATCGGGTCTTTGAAATTCAGGATATTTTGCACAACTTAAATGGTAAGGTATTCGAGTTCCAAAATAATTCAGAAGGCCCAATGCTATTTGGTGCAGCGATTTTGGCTTTATTGGAATTGTATAATATCAACGAGCAAGATTTTAGCGATGTATGGCATGGCGTACGTGAAATCTCGCCGCCAAAACCTGCCAACAAAGCGCGTAAGCATGTTCGTTAATTTCAATACTTTTAAATCCCCATCAATAAAAAATGCCACGTAATTGTGGCATTTTTTTTAGCGCTTACCCATCGAACGACGAGTACCACGTGGCGGTGGCCAAGTCTTATCCGCATATTGCTCAGGTTTAGGACGCACCGAATTATGTACCGCCTGATCATTATCCTGCGCTGTGTTTGGCATTGGGAATGGGAGATTCACCAATGGTTTTTTTGAAGTAGGCTGCTGCTTACTCATGACCATCACTCTTATAAAATTTGGACTATTTTAAAGTTTTTTGCCGCCCGATGCGAGAAACTTCCACCTCACAGCAGTTTTAATCACGATTTCATAGGAAATTGGTCTAATTTGGTGATTTTTTATTAATTTGATGCAATTTTAAACGACGCAGACATCGAATTTAGGCTAAGATAATATGCTTTTTATTTTTTTATCCCTATAAGAAGGAATATGCCGTGGACGTACGTCTCTCTGATCGTGTCAATGCCATCAAACCGTCCCCAACACTTGCAGTAACCAATAAAGCCGCTGAACTTAAAGCTGCGGGTCATAACGTTATTGGTTTGGGTGCAGGTGAACCGGATTTCGATACACCACAACACATCAAAGATGCAGCTATTGCAGCAATTAATAACGGTTTTACAAAATATACTGCTGTTGACGGTACGCCTGGTCTTAAAAAAGCCATTATCGCAAAATTAAAACGTGACAATAATCTTGACTACCAAGCGAACCAAATTTTGGTGTCTTGTGGTGGTAAGCAATCATTCTTTAACTTGGCGTTGGCTTTGTTAAACAAGGGTGATGAAGTGATTATCCCTGCACCGTTCTGGGTAAGCTATCCAGATATGGTGATTATTGCTGAAGGCGTGCCAGTCATTGTGGAATGTGGTGAAGAACAACGTTTCAAAATCACGCCTGAACAATTAGAAGCTGCGATCACTGACAAAACACGTTTAGTGGTGTTAAACAGCCCATCTAACCCTACAGGTATGATCTACACCAAAGCTGAATTAGAAGCTTTGGCTGCTGTACTACGTAAATACCCTGAAGTATTCATTGCATCTGACGATATGTATGAACCAATCCGTTGGGATGATGAGTTCTATAACATCGCAACAGTTGCACCAGACCTTTATGACCGCACAATCGTATTAAACGGTGTGTCTAAAGCTTATGCAATGACTGGCTGGCGTATTGGCTATGCAGCGGGCCCTGCTAAACTAATTGGTGCGATGAAGAAAATTCAATCTCAATCGACTTCTAACCCAACTTCTATTTCGCAAGTTGCTGCAGAAGCTGCATTGAACGGCCCACAAGACGTACTTGAGCCAATGGTTGAAGCATTCAAACGCCGTCACGACTTAGTTGTAAATGGTTTGAATGACATCAAAGGTATTTCTTGCTTACCTGCAGATGGCGCGTTCTATGCGTATGCAAACATCAAACCATTGATTCGTGCGAAAGGCTTAAAATCTTGCACAGAATTCTCTGCTTGGTTATTGGAAGAAACTGGTGTTGCCGTTGTTCCTGGTGATGCGTTCGGTTTAGGCGGTTTCATGCGTATTTCTTATGCAACTGCAGACGAAGTGCTTGTAGATGCGCTTGCACGTATCAAAAAAGCAGCAGAATCAATTGAAGGTGTAGATGAAGCGATTGCTTCAATCGAAGCTGAAAAAGCTGCCAAATAATCTAAACCTGTTTAGATGAACAAAACCCACGATTGAATCGTGGGTTTTTGTTTTAATTACGTTTTTTCACTCATCATTTTTCCTCATTTCTGAGGAGAGAGATCACAAATAACGCTTTTAAAAAGCCTCAAGATCATTTCTTGATTGATATAAAAATTCCAATACAAAAAAATCAAAACAACAGCAATCTAAACGGTTTTATACACGAGGTTTGGTTAAAATCACCATCAAAATACCACACAACACGATCAAGGTTGCCACGACCATCAACAGGGTGAGTTGTTCACCTAAAAAAATCACACCGCCTAAAATCGCCAAACACGGTACAGAAAGTTGCACAGTACTTGCGGTAATGTGATCAATTTTTTTCACAATGCTGTACCACAACACATACGCGCCAGCCGAAGCCAATGCACCCGACAACACTGCCAAAACCACACCCTGCCAAGTGATAAAACTTTCGGGTAAATACCAAAGAAAAAATACAGCAACAAGTGGTGTCGCCAGAATGAAATTAGATAGAGTATTGGTTAAAGCATGCTGCATCGTCTTTGCAGCAATACTGTAAAAACCCCATGCAATACCTGCCAGTAACATCATCAATGCATATTTGAACGTTGGCGTACTGGCTTCAGGCAATAGCAACAAACCCATCCCCAATATAGCACAACCTAACCCGACCCAGCGCGGCAAAGTCATGCGCTCACCATGCAAAATCGCATAACTGATCATGGTGATTTGCACTGCGCCAAATAGAATCAATGCACCAATGCCTGCATCTATATGCAAATATGCCAACGAAAAACCGAGTAGATATACAGCAAGGCTTAATGCAGATTTCCATTGGAATTGAATTGGTTGTTGAACCTGCAAAACAGCATAGAATATGCCTAAGCACACTGCCCCACTGCCAACCCTGAGCAAACTAAAACTCATAGGGTCAATTTGCTGTTCAGCCAATGCCAAACGACACAGCAAAGAATTTGCAGCAAATGCGAGCATGGCAATGCATATTTTAATCCACACGGCTGAATATCCTTTTCAAGCTGTTCGCAAATTTTTATCACAGTTTATAACACTATTTTGGTGCGAGTCATTTAACTCGATTCAATGCAAATCTATTTGGCTGGCAATGATCAATCATCATAGATTAAACACTGTTTTTCAACGCAGTAATCAGTTCTGATTTAGACACTGTAGGTTGAGATGTTCCTTTATATTCACATAAATAGCGAAAAGCAAAGTCTAATTCTACACGCAATTGTTTTTGTTCAGACACAGACCACACGCGTGAACGGTTACTCCCCGAAAGCGCGCTGCCCGCCAGTTGGTACAAATACAAATCATGATCACGCTGCAATGGTTTTTTTGTGCCGTTGTCTGGATGGTCTGAAAGCAATTGGCAGGTCGATTGAATGAGCCATTTTTCACTAAACCACAACTGCAATAAATCGCCCAAATACAAATCTTGAGGTGCCAAAGGCCAGACATGAATAAACGCGCCTTCTACAGCAGTGTAGTATTGTTCAGGCGTAGACAAGATAGAAAGATAATGTTCTTGATAATAAGAAAATTGAGAAAAAATGTCAGAAATGCTGAGCGTATTCATTCGCTTACTCCGATTTAGCCATTTTAGTGCTGGCAAGTTGGGTTAAATCCACACTGTTTAAGATGCTACTTAAACGCTTTGTTCTGTCACTCAGACTAACAACCGATTTTGTGTAACGCAAGTCTTGTGGGTGATTTTTTAATAAAATTTTGTTTTTTGTTCAAATAAAAAGCATATAAAGTCAAAATGAAAGAAACATGACAATTTATGCTTGACCCTTGCTTAAATCTGCTTATAATCGCATTCAGATTCTCCCATAGCTCAGTCGGTAGAGCGACGGACTGTTAATCCGCAGGTCCCTGGTTCGAGCCCAGGTGGGAGAGCCAAATTCTAAAAAGCCCAAGCATAACGACTTGGGTTTTTTATTGCCTAAAATTTATGGATGATGTGGTCTGTAAATAACCAAGCAGCGATTCATGCCTTAATCGTTCAAAAAGAAGAATGTAACTGTTTTGGGCAATTCAGCTTAATGTAATTCCTAATCTTAGCCTTGATCATTTCTAAGTGACTTAGGCAACAATCCACAATCAAAATACCTAAGCAATAACTTGATTGATAAAAAAACGGAACCGAAGTTCCGTTTTCTATCTTAGATCATCTACAAGTTTTAAGCGGCTTGCACAGGCACACCACTATGAAAACGGAACAGATCATCTGGACTTAAAATAAGATTCTTTTCCACTTCACGTATATGCTGAATTCGCCCCTGAATATCTTCTTCAGGGTTTTTCAGTTTTGCTGTTTTTGCTACATCCAAAGCCAGTGCCAAATAATCTTCATAATGCCGTGATTCTGATTTCAGTAAATAACGGTAATACTTACCTAATTCTTCATCTACCAATGGCGCAAGCGCATAAAACCGCTCGCATGAACGTGCTTCTACAAAGGCACCTATCACCAAAACATCAATTAGTGCTTCAGGTTCATAGGTACGGATTTCTTTACGTAAACCGCCTGCATAACGCCCTGCACTTAAACCCTGCCACATTTGCCCACGCTTTGCCATGAACTCTAGCACCTGCTCATAATGCAGCATTTCTTCGCGTACCAACTGTGCCAGTTTGACCTGCAAATCGGTAAAAAAGCTGTAACGAAACATCAGATTCATGGCTGTGCCTGCTGCTTTTTTCTCACAGTTAGCATGATCTTGCATCAAAATATCTAAATTATTTAATGCTTCGTTCAACCATTCTTTGGGTGTTTCGCAGCCTAAAAATGCTATCACAGGCTGCATCAATTCATCATAATTTATGCTGGACATAACGTTTCAAATTTTATCTTTCAATTTTAAATATGCAGATTAACGCGCTGCATCAATCGCAGCTTTCATGCGTTTAACAGCCTGTTCCAAGCCGACAAATACAGCATCACCAATTAAAGCATGACCAATATTTAACTCATGGATGTGTTGAATAGCGGCAATTGCACCTACATTGTCCAAGTTCAAGCCATGCCCTGCATTAATCACTAAGCCACGGCTAGCTGCATATTCTACGCCCTGAACAATACGGGTCAATTCGGCTTGCTGTGCAGCTTCATTTTCTGCATTGGCATACGCGCCTGTATGAATTTCAATGGTCGGTGCACCACATGCAACGGCCGCATCAATTTGTGCAAGATCTGCATCAATAAACAGTGACACATCACAGCCAATTGCTGTTAATTCCTGAGTAGCGGCCTTAACTGCTGCAAAATTGCCTACTACATCCAAACCACCTTCAGTGGTTACTTCTTCACGGCGCTCAGGTACCAAACATACATGCTGTGGACGAATTTCTTTGGCAAACTCGATCATTTCTTCAGTAACTGCCATTTCCAAATTCATACGAGTTTTTAGCAACGGACGCATACGACGCACATCATCATCCTGAATATGACGACGGTCTTCACGCAAATGCAAAGTAATCCCCTCTGCACCCGCCTGTTCACAAACTAATGCGGCCTTCACAGGGTCTGGATAGTTCGTGCCACGCGCTTGTCTTAAAGTTGCCACATGGTCAATATTGACACCGAGTAAAGCCATAATAGGTTCCTACATTACGCTTGGGTTTGAGAATTCTGAATCCACAATTGGCGACTTTTTAAAGGTCGATCACCCAACAGTGAACTAATCATTTGTCGATACAGCCGAGACAGTAATTGTAACTGCTCTGGGTTAAAATCCCTACCTTTTTCATAGTCGCACATACTGAGGATCTGTGCGCCAAGCAAATTGGCTCGTGAAGCTTGTGTAGTAGGGATAAAACCATCATTCAGTTGAAAATGATAATGTAGATTGGGCTGAATCGGCTCTTGATTCGCATCGACTGAAAAATCAATCGCATAGCCTAATTCTTCCAATAATGCATGTTCAAACTGACGTAAAATTTGTCTTAAAAATAGATTAGGATTTTCTTGACTAGATAAATGTTGTAAATGCGCCAAAGTCTGGTGATATTGCACAAAAGTTTCAGGCATTTCCACTTCGGCAGAACACAAGCGCAACACAATTTCATTTAAATAAAAGCCTGAAAAAAATGCATCACCAAAGAAAAAAACGGGTTGATTGACAATTTCCAGCTTAGTGAAATTTTTAAGGTCTGATTTTCCCGAAGCTTGTATGCGAATCGGTTGATATTGTGGCGGTGGCATTTGTCTTAAAATACCATCGACCCGCCCATGTTCGCGGGTAAACAAATGCACAATATGGCTACGTTCGCGGTATTTTCGATGATGGATTAAATAACCATGCAAGATTTCATTACGCATGATTGCGTCAATTAATCCTATTCTTTAGAGGATTCTTGTTTGGATTTTTCTTCGTCATCACCATCTGGAATGACAGCACCAACTACAGCAGCAGTGCCTTTCACCACACCTTTTGTGGTTTTGTAGGCGACTTTTACGGGAACTGTCACAACTTTGTGAATACAACCTTGCAAGACAAACATACATGCCACAATGGCCAACACTTTCATCATCACAGTTCCCTTTTCGTCAAACTTAGATATCACTATATCCTAAGCTTTTTAATGCACGTTCGTCATCAGACCAACCACCTTTGACTTTCACCCAAAGCGTCAGCATGATTTTTTGCTCGAACATTTTTTCCATGTCGACCCGTGCATCCATACCAATTTTTTTCAGCTTCGCGCCTTTTTCACCAATCACAATGGCTTTTTGACCTGGGCGATCTACAAAAATAGTGGCATCAATATAGGTACATGGCGCTTTCATACGACCCGTTTTTTCATTTAAAACCGCATCTTCAGTTTTAAATGATTCGATTTGCACGGTTAAATCGTAAGGCAGTTCTTCGCCCAATTGGCGCATGATCTTTTCACGGATAATTTCAGATGCCAAGAAACGTTCTGAACGGTCTGTGATTTGATCTAGCGAGTACAACGGTGGCTGGAATGGCAAATAGCGTTCAATCGTGTCACGCAAATGATCTAGGTTCGCGCCGCGCAATGCCGATACAGGTACAATTTCGGCAAAGTTCATTAACTTGGCACGTTCTTGAATAATCGGCAAAGCCTGATTTTTATTCTCAAAAGTGTCGAGTTTGTTAATCACTAGAATCACTGGCATTTCTGCATTTTTCAGCTTTTCTAGGACTAACTCATCATTTTGCGTCCATTTTTGTGCATCCACCACAAACAAAACCAAGTTCACATCACGCAAAGCAGATGATGCAGCACGGTTCATCATTTTGTTGATGGCACGGACTTCTTTTTTATGCATCCCTGGTGTGTCTACAAACACAGCCTGAGATTTTTCACGTGAATCAATTCCCACAATTTTGTGACGTGTGGTTTGCGGTTTACGTGAAGTAATGGATAGTTTTTGACCCAATAAGTGGTTCATGAGGGTCGATTTACCCACATTCGGGCGACCAACAATCGCAACAAAACCACTGCGGAAATCAGATGGAATTTCAGTTCCCTGACCGCTAAAGAATTGGTTAATTAGGTCATTGGCGTCGTTATTCGACTCGTGATCAGCATCTACGTGATCGGAATGGATGGTCATTCAGACTTTTGCTCCAAGAATTTTAAAATATCTGCCGCAACTGCCTGCTCGGCAAAGCGACGGCTTGAACCTTCACCCTTCATTACAGGCAAACTATCGACTCGGCATTCCACAATGAAATGCTGATTCGGTGCATCGCCCTGAATATCTACAACCTCGTAAACCGGGAGAGGTTTTTTACGTGCTTGTAAATACTCTTGTAAGCGTGATTTAGGGTCTTTGAGTTGATCGGTTGGCTCAATATGATCTAAATAAGGGCTATACCATTTTAGCACAATCGTTTGCAGCAAATTCAAATCACCGCTATCGACATAAATGGCGCCAATAATCGCTTCTACGGTATCCGCCAGTATAGACTCACGATGATGACCACCAGATTTCAATTCACCTGTACTGAGAATTAAATTTTGGCTGAGCTTTAAATCATTGGCAATTTTACCTAAGGCTTCCTGACGCACCAGTGTTGCCCGCATGCGCGTTAAACGCCCTTCATTTTCATGTGGATAAGCCACATATAAATAATTGGCAACAATCATTCCCAACAACGAATCGCCTAGAAATTCCAGACGTTCGTAATTGTGTTTATGACTCACCGAGCGGTGAGTCAAAGCCAATTTAAGCAATTCAGGTTGCTTAAACTGATAACCGATTCGGCTGGCTAGACGGGTCTCATTTAGCTTGGACTGAGCTTTGATCAAAACTTTTCTCGAACTTCATTACAATATCAATATTCAATAAGAAAGGTTTTCTTATTTCATATTCTTTTTTCACTTCTAAACCATCGACGTTAGTCACTTGAGCCACATCTGCAAATTTAATATCGCGAATGTTGTTCATGCTTAAACGCTTGTCCATTTCACCAATAAACTGTTGTGGTGATAGATTTTTTGGCCCATTTAACAATTGTTCTTCAATTTGATTGTCCAACATTCGATCATCGAAATATGGTGCCCAAACTGCAACTGCTACTTTTGCCATAAATGCAAAACCAATAATTGCAATTAAAATTGCAATATAGGATGCCCCTTGTTGATGACGCATTTTTTATTTTCCTAATCTGCTTTATTAATCAATTTTGCCGTTACGACTAAATGACGGCAAATTAAACCCAGGTTCTTTATGCATCCAGACATAGAATGCACGGCCTGTTAGGTTTTCCTCTGGTACAAAGCCCCAAAAACGACTGTCAGCACTTTGATCGCGGTTATCCCCCATCGCGAAGTAATGACCTTCAGGTACTTTGACTTCCCAATATAAACCATTTTCTGCTGAATATTTACCATTGTCTACATAGTTCAGGAATGGTGCCTGACGCGCCACGTTTACACCTTCAAGCTCGCGCATGGTAAATGTATGCGCCCCTAAAGTTTCCTGATGGTAAATTGAAGTAGGTGTATCTAGACTGTCTTTTTCACGGCTAAACTGGATTGGGGTTTTCGTTACTTTCTCGCCATTAATGCTCAGCTGACCATGATCATAAACAATATGATCGCCTGGTAAACCGACAATACGCTTAATATAACTAATGCTTGGTTGTGGTGGATAACGGAACACCGCAACTTCGCCACGCTCAGGCGAACCCACATCTATAATTTTGCTGTTAATAATTGGCAAACGCACGCCATATTCAAACTTGTTCACCAAAATAAAATCGCCCGTTTCTAAGGTTGGCACCATAGAATCTGACGGAATATTAAATGGTTCATACAGGAATGAACGCAGTACCATCACCACTGCCAAAACAGGCCAAAAATCATAAGCCCATGTGATAATGAAGTTTTCATTGCCTCGCCCTTTCGTCGCTCTTTGTTTAAATACAAATTTATCGAGCAGCCACACCGCAATAAAAAATAATGTGGCAGGAACGAGAATCAAATTAAAATCAAAATCCATGGGCTTGTTATCCTTATAATTTTAGCGTTCGACTTTAAGTACGGCCAAGAAAGCTTCTTGCGGGATTTCAACACTTCCCACTTGCTTCATACGTTTCTTACCTTCTTTTTGCTTGGCAAGCAGTTTCTTCTTACGAGAAACGTCACCGCCATAACACTTCGCAAGTACGTTTTTACGCATCGCTTTCACGGTTGAGCGCGCAATAATTTGTGCACCAATGGCAGCCTGAATAGCCACATCAAACATTTGACGCGGAATCAAGTCTTTCATTTTTTCAACCAAGGCAATACCACGGTGACGTGCATCCTGACGGTGACAAATCATCGCTAAGGCATCAACTTTTTCACCGTTAATCAGTACATCTACTTTAACCAAAGATGAACTTTCAAAACGCACAAAGTTATAATCTAACGATGCAAAACCACGTGAACATGACTTCAATTTATCAAAGAAATCCATCACGACTTCTGCCATTGGAATTTCAAAAGTAATAGACACTTGGTTACCCAAGAATTTCATGTCTTTTTGCACACCACGACGCTCAATACATAGGGTCATGACGTTACCCAAGTATTCTTGCGGCACTAAAATATGACATTCCGCAATCGGTTCACGCAAATCTTCTACAGTTGAACCATCAGGCATTTTAGATGGACTGTCGATATAAACCGTTTCGCCATTTTTCATCACAGCTTCATAAATAACCGTTGGAGCTGATGAAATTAGGTCTAAATCGTACTCACGCTCTAAACGCTCTTGTACGATTTCCATGTGCAACATGCCCAAGAAACCACAACGGAAACCAAAGCCTAAAGCATCTGAACTTTCAGGTTCAAAGAACAAAGCTGAGTCGTTAATTTGTAGTTTGTGCAAGGCTTCACGGAACGGTTCAAAGTCGCTGGCATCAATTGGGAATAAACCTGCATAAACCTGCGGCTTAACTTTTTTAAAGCCTGGTAAGGTTTCTACTTCTGGTGTAGTTGCGAGTGTGATGGTATCACCCACTGGCGCACCAAAAATATCTTTAATACCCGCAATAACAAAGCCAACTTCACCTGCTTCCAAAATACCTGTTTCGGTATGTTTTGGATTAAAAATACCAACTGAGGTAATAATGTGCGTTTGACCTGTCGATTTCATCAACATTTTATCGCCTTTACGCACGCGACCTTGCTTGATACGTACCAGCGACACAACGCCCAAATAGTTATCAAACCATGAGTCAATAATTAAGGCTTGCAATGGCGCATCACGATCACCTTGTGGTGCAGGAATGACATTCACCAAGGTTTCTAATACATTGTCGATGCCTAAACCTGTTTTAGCCGAACAGGTGGGTGCATCTTGCGCTTCGATACCAATAATTTCTTCAATTTCATGAATCACGCGCTCAGGTTCTGCCTGCGGTAAATCAATTTTATTCAGTACAGGTAAAACTTCTAAGCCTTGCTCAATTGCGGTATAGCAGTTTGCAACTGATTGCGCTTCTACCCCTTGTGCCGCATCGACTACCAATAGCGCACCTTCACAAGCTGCCAAAGAACGTGATACTTCATAGGAAAAGTCAACGTGTCCTGGGGTGTCAATGAAGTTTAACTGGTATTCCTGACCATTTGGATGGTTGTAGTATAAAGTCACTGAGGTGGCTTTAATGGTAATCCCACGCTCACGCTCAAGCTCCATAGAATCCAACACCTGAGCTTGCATCTCACGATCTTGTAAACCACCACAGGTTTGAATGAAACGATCTGCTAGAGTCGATTTACCATGGTCAATATGGGCAATGATCGAAAAGTTACGGATGTTTTTAATATCAACAGTTTTTTTAGCTTGCGCCATGGGTTACCTTGAAAAATAACACGCTCTGCACCTCAAAATTCATGCAGAGCAAAAGCCGAATAGAAATTGCGAAGGATTATAGCAGATGGATTTTTCAATGTATCCATAATAATGACTTCCTTTTGCAGCCTCACGCGTTTTTCTTTTTATTCGAGAGTTTCAGGCTTTTTATGCAGAGATGTGTGTCGTAATTAAAGTGAGAATTGAAGAATACTTCATGCTATTTGAAACAGGTGAATACCCTCTTTAACAACATCGACAGCAATAACATGCAGCAACTTTCAATGACGCTACACTTGGTGAGAGGTGGTCCCACTTGTTTGAACAACTAAAAGCGTATTTATAAGTGATATTCCGCTCTAGTTAAGCCACCTTGTTTTGTTGGGGTAGCTGATCATAGTAAAACTCATTTGGTGTCATTTTGTCTAGACTCGAATGAGGTCGTTTCAAATTATAAAACTCAAAATATGCACTTAATTGCTTTTTCGCATCTGTGACACTGCTATAAGCTTTGAGATACACCTCTTCATATTTAACGCTCCGCCATAATCGTTCAACCATCACATTATCTACCCATCGACCTTTACCATCCATACTGATTT
>NZ_VOYC01000010.1:0-9802 GCF_013420425.1 Acinetobacter sp. YH01007
TTTTAGCAACAGGAGGTGTTGCTGAATATATATCCATGTTCATGGATTAAGTCCCCACTTGTTTTTAGGTGGGAACTAAATTAAGGCTTATAGGATCGCTTGGTAAGGCTGTGTTAGCCGGATGCTTACGACCGAAGCGATCGAGGTATTAGGATTTTTGCAGGCATTGACAATACTGAGTTTGAATTCTTTGCTGTATGTTCTGTGTTTTTTAGCAACAGGAGGTGTTGCTGAATATATATCCATGTTCATGGATTAAGTCCCCACTTGTTTTTAGGTGGGAACTAAATTAAGGCTTATAGGATCGCTTGGTAAGGCTGTGTTAGCCGGATGCTTACACCTGAATTGCTCAGCCATGTGCTGGTATCGAAGTATGCCGATCATTTGCCGCTGTACCGTCAACGTCTGATCTATCAGCGGGCGGGAATCGAACTTTCTAGATCAACGTTATCTGACTGGATTGGTCGCTGCGGTGTGGAACTGGAGCCTCTGGCCAATGCCTTAAAAGAGGTGGTACTACAACAGCAGGTGATCCATGCCGATGAAACGCCGGTCACCATCATGCGGATGGGTGATGATGAGAAAAAACCGAAGAAAGGTTATGTCTGGGCCTATGCCACTACACAGTACAATCCAGTTCAAGCGGTGATCTATGACTTTCAGGATAGCCGTTCAGGTCAGCATGCAGAAGAGTTCCTGAATGGCTGGCAGGGCCATCTGGTCTGTGATGATTACAGTGGTTATAAAGCACGCTTTAAATCAGGCGATGTCATTGAGGTGGGCTGCATGGCGCATGCACGTCGTAAATTCCATGAACTGCATGTGACCGGGAAAAGTCAGGTCGCTGAACAGGCATTGGTGCTGATTCAGAAACTGTATGCGATAGAAGCAGAACTCAGGAAAAAGACCGATGGTACAGCGGAAGACCGCCGCGAATACCGACAACAGCATAGTCATTAATGGCAAGAAGCTTTCCTAGTCAGGTGAATGAAATTCATGCACGTGTAGCAGTCCTCAACAGATTTACGGAATTAGGTCGACCACTTACCCAAGTTACGCCTTAAATTTGGCTCAATTAGGGGCGCTTTGCATTTCAAATCTTTGTGCAACAAAGCCGTATTCACATATAAAAAGCACAAAAACAAAATTATTTACACCCTCAAATTTATTTACAGGCTCACTCAAAACTATCTTTCTCTTAAAGCCTCTTGCGCTTTATTAAATGGTTTTATTAGATAATCTAAAATCGTTTTCTCCCCTGTTTTAATATCGACTGTTGCAACCATGCCAGGAGTAATACTGAATTGTTTGCCTGCTTTATTCATCAATTTTCCTGAATCCGTTCGAATATACACTCGATAATAAAATTGATCTTGCTTAACTTCATCTCTCAATGTGTCTGGTGAAATAATTGAAACTTTTCCTTTCAACCCACCATAAATAGAATAATCATAGGCAGTGATCTTCACGAGTGCATCTTGCCCAGGATGAATAAAAGCAATATCTCGCGGTGAAATACGTGCCTCAACCAAAAGTTGTTCATCCAGAGGAACAATTGTCATCAACTTGCCATTTTGAGAAATCACTCCGCCAATAGTCATAACATCAATTTCTTTAACAATTCCTCGTACAGGTGATTTAAAAAGAGTACGATTTAAAGAGTCTGATTTACCTTTTACGACTTGTAATTGCGTTTCGATATCTGTGTTGGCTTTTGCCAACTCTTCTCGAGCTTTTACCAAATATTGATTTCTCACATCATTCATTTGATTGCGCAAATCAGTTGCTTGGCGCTTGAGCCGCAATACTTCGACTTCACTAGCTGCACCTTTAGCTACTAATGGTTCAGTCATTTGTAGCTCCTGTTCAACTAAAATAAGTGCCTGTTGTAAACCTGACAAAGATTCTTCTATATTAGATCGTCGTGAATGATACAGTGCTGTTTCTTCTTCAACTAAACTTCGCTCTTTAAGTACTTCACTCGGAAACTTTAAAGCAGTTCCATTGACTTCTGCACGTAATCGCGCTGCTGTTGCTTGTGATGCCAGTAGTAAGGAAGCAGATTCACCAACATTTGATGCAAAGCGAGTTGGGTCAAGTTGGGCAAGTACCTGCCCTTCTTGTACGATTTGCCCTTCATGCACATAAAGCTTTGTTAAAATTCCACCTTCAAGAGACTGTACCACTTGTTCTTTAGATGAAGGAATGACTTTACCAGTACCAGTTGAAACCTCTTCAAGTTTAAAAAACCATGCCCAGATCAATAAAGCCAGAAGCCCCGAACAAATAATCCAAATAAATAGACTGGGTCTGGGCAATGGTGGTTCTAAATCTTGAACTTTTACAGCATCTTTTCTTTCTATAGGATTTCTAATCATGATGCTGTACTCGCTATATTGGTTTGAGTATTACCTAATACTTGCTCTTTAGGACCATCCATAACAATTTTTCCATCATGTACTACAATAATTCGATCCACCAACTCAAGTACTGCTCGACGATGGGTTGCAATGACTAACGTTCTTTGGCCCAACCAGCCTTTCAGGTTGTCAATCAATTGTTTTTCAGAAACGTCATCGATTGCGGCTGTCGGCTCATCAAGCAATAGAATATTTGGTTGACGAAGTAATAATCGTGATAAAAGTAAAGCTTGACGCTGGCCACCAGAAAAACCAACACCACCTTCTAAAATTTGATGATCTAAACCTTCTTTCTTATCTAATACAAAGTTTAATGCCCCAGTGAGCTTGAGCACATTTAAAAGCTCTTGGTCAGTCGCCAAAGGTGAGCCTAATGTCAAATTTTCACGTACAGAGCCAAAAAACAAATGTGGATTCTGATTGAGTAAGCCCATATCTCGACGTACATCCGTTGGATCAATTAACCCCAAGTCAACCCCATCTAATTTGATTTTCCCTTGAACAGGCTCCTGCATCCCAGATAGCAACTGTAATAGCGTTGATTTGCCTGCACCATTACGACCTAAAATCGCTATTTTCTCACCAGTTTGAATTTCAAGTTTCGGAATGATGAGAGTAGGTTTTGCATCGTTTTCACTATATTTGAAGACAATATTATTAAGTTCATAATGTCCATTCAAAACAGGCCTATGAATTAAATGTGCATTTGGTGCTTGGTCAACTGGTTTCTTCATAAGCTCATCTAAACTTGTCTTAGCAACTTTAGCTTGTTGAAAACGCCCTAGAACTCCTGAAATCTGTGTAATTGGTCCTAGCATGCGCGATGATAAAATTGAACAAGCAACTAATGCACCTGTAGTCATTTCCCCTTTCATTACAGCAAAACATCCAACCAGTACGACAATCGCAAAAGTAAGCCCTTGCACTTTCTGAGTCCACGCCCCCACAATTCCAACTAATTTCCGTTGGCGCATTGAAATATCTGCAGCAGCTTGATTCATGTGATTCCATTGGTTCTGAAATCGAGATTCCGCTCGCAATAACTTAATATCTTCTATACCTTGAACAGCTTCCACCAGTGTTGCATTGCGAATAGCACCTTCACGCATTCCTTCAGATGCTAATTTTGCCAATGGCTTTTGAATCAAAATTCCAGGAATAATCATTAAAGGTACAACCAAAACCATGACCCAGAACAGATTGCCACCGATCAGCCAAAAAATGGCCAAAAACAAAAAGAAGAAAGGCAAATCTGCAATCGCTGAAATGGTTGTAGAAGTGACTAATTCACGAACACCTTCCAATTCACGTATTTGCGAAATAAACGTACCTGTGGATTTGGATCGCTCTTTATTTTTAATTCTTAAAGCATGACCAAATACCTTATCTGAGATTTTTAGATCTGCACGTTTTCCGATAATGTCTGATAAATAAATACGTGCAACTCGTAAACAAAATTCAAATATTGCTGCAATTAGTACACCACCGGCTAATACCCATAAAGTTGGAATAGACTGTGCAGGAATAACTCGATCATAAACATTCATTGAAAATAAAACTGTCGCCAATGCAAGTATATTGGCCATTAATGATGCAAACATCACATCCAAATAGCGTTTCCAGTCTTTGAGTACAATCGTCCAAAACCAGTTCTGCTCATATGGTTTAATATACTCATCAATACGGACATCAGGAATTGATTTCTCAGGTCTTAAAATATAAACATTGTTCACATTTTCTTTTAATAACTCTACAGTAAGTACTTGTGCTAATCCCTGATCACCACTGAACTGAATATTCGCATTCCCATTGGCATCGAGTTGATTCAATACGCCAACTTGCCCATCTCTCATTTGAATAAGAAGTGGTAAACGCCACGGATTCAAAATATCTTCACTAAATTCAGTTTTTCTTAGACTCATCCCGATCTGACGGCTCACCAAAATCAAAATATCATCAAGTGACTGGCTCGGATTCCAATCGAGTTGCAAGCGTAAACGCTCTTCAGATGGTTCGATACGATAATGTTTTGCAATTGCTAGAACGGCTTGAAGCCATGGCTGATAATTCATAGTTTTGCTCATGGTAAAATTTCAAACCCTTGAATAGAAGTATTATTTAGTTGATAAAATGCTCTTGAAGCACCAGTAACATAGATATACTGAATTAGGGCCGCGTAAATATCATATCTTGCATTTTCAATTTCCTGTGCGGCAGCATGAATTGCTTGTTCAGAATTCAATAAATCCACCACTGTGCGGGTGCCTAATTTATATTGTTCTTGATACAACTCTTTTGTCCGTGCCGTGGTTTCTTTTCTTAACGCTAGAACATCCATTTGCTTTTGCTTATTTTCGACCTGCACACGAATGAGTTGTATTTGATCTAAGACATCTAAATAAACTGTGTTAACCGCCGCTTTTGCTGCTTCTTCCGCATAATTTGCAGAACGGATTTTTGCTCGAGTCGCCCCGCCTTGGAAAAAGTTACTATTCGCTTCCAACATAACAGAGCTATAAAAACCATCATCTTCATTATTATTCGGATTTTTCCCATTCAAAGCTTGATTTAAGCTAGCTTTAATATTAATTGTTGGATAAGCGCTCAGTTTTGTTTGTTCTTTTTGTAATTTAGCAACTTGCACTGATGCCTGAGCTACGATCATCTTAGGAATTTGAGTGAAGTTTGGGTCATTGTATAAACCCGCATTACGAATGATCGTATCTGGAATATGCATCTTCACATGAGAGACGTCATAGCCTAGTAGCATTTGTAACTTTTGCTGATATTGCTTTAATTGCGTTTCTTGTATGAGTAAATTTGATTGGGCCGCTTCTAAATTTGACTGTGCCTGAATCGGATCTGCCTGACTACTAATACCCGCTTTAGCCCGTAAATTAGCGATTTCTGCAATTCGAGCAATTCCTTTGATTTGTTGATTAGCAATACGAACGATTTCTTGATAACGGTTAATATTGACCATCGCATTCGCTGTTTGATATGCAATATCATCAATGCTATTTAATGTATTTGCTTGTTCTCGTAATAACTTCGCTTCTTCTATATTGATATCGCTTTTGATTTTTCCAAAATCATATAAAACCTGTGTCGCTGATAAACTGTAAAGCTGTCTTCCCCGTTCGCCAGTCGTTAAATCAGCTGTACTAATACCACCAGAGATTTGAGGAAAATATTGTGCTTTCGCCGCATCAATGTTTGCACCTTGGCCTGCAATAGTAGCAATACTCTGAGTGATTTCAGGTCGACGCTGTAGCGCTTGATGAATTGCATCAAAAAGTGTTAGCTCAGCTTCAGAGTTAATGCTTATTTTTTCCATACCTTTAAGTTGTTGTTGAATACCACTCAATTTGATAACTGGCAAAGTATCTTGCGCTGTCTGCTCACCCCATGAGTATTTACTTAGTTCTTGAATACTCACTTGATTCAAATCTGCAGGTTGCAACGAAAAAAACTGTTCGATGTTTGCTTTAGCTGAGTCTAAATAATTTTTTGGTTTTGCTGCATAAATAGGCATTATTGGTGCACAAAACGGAAGAAACAGCACAAGCCATATCTTTGATTTTATAAAATTCATGATTTAAGCATCTTTGTAAATTCATACCGTGGGAGTTTTTCAAATGCTGCGTCATAGCATTAAATGAGTACTGTAATTGCAGCCATTTTCATTACAATTTTTATCTATCTTTATCCAAAATTAACTTAAGATAAATTCAAATTTAAAATGAATGAAAGGAGCGTTATGTTTGACATAGTGTCTTCACCTTCCGCTGCAGGAGTTACTTTGACAGTAATGCCGTTTTCAAGGTCTTCAGCTGTTAATGGACGGTTAACCAGTTCAGTGCCATCTTGATCTTTGATCACAACAGTATCACCAACGCTATAACCCGCATCTTTCGGGAAGGTTACTTTTGCATCAACTTTGCCATTCTCATCAACATCTGATGGGTTAATGACATCATCACCGCCATCTTGAATTTCAACAACTGGCGCACCTGTTAGGTCTTTTTCACCGTCACCGTCAACATCGCCCGGAACTACCAAGTCAACTGTTGAATTATCGCTGCCTTCTGGTGACGTATTGCCAGCTTTATCGGTCACTGTTGCGGTAACAACTGTATCTTTACCTTCCGCAGCAGGAGTTACTTCAACAGTAATACCATTGTTGTTAATGTCATCTTTGCTTGATGCTGTAACTTCAATTTCTTCTATTGAACCATCTGGATGAGTGATCGTAATCTTATCACCCTCTACAACTGGCTCGGTCGGCTTAACAGTCACTGTAACTTTGCCGTTGACAAGATCAGTTGGATTGATAACACCATCACCACCATCATTAATCTCAACAGTTGGTGCTGTAGGTGCTGTAGTATCTTTCGGTTCTTCATCCTTGTCATTGTGATCAATAATTGCTGCAGCGCCACCAACTACAGCAGCACCCACCAACCAAGGTAACAATCCAACGAGTTGACTGCTTTCAACAGCAGGCAATAATGCTTCTAATCCTGGAATGCCTTTAAAACCCGATACGCCATCAAACCAATATAGAACACACCCATCTTCTTCAAAAACCAAATCTGAAGCGACATCGTCATATGTTATAAAAAAATTCTCAATAACAACAACTTCACCATTTTTTAACTTAAGCACTAAGTTATTGCCATCACGGATAAATTCGTCGACGTCATCACGGCTCATTTTAGTATGAACAATAGAAGCTTCGGTTAATGTAATCTGTGTCGCATTTACTGTAGACTTATTTAATGAGTCTTTCTCAATTACAATAAAATTAGTCATATTTTTACCCAAAAAATTATATTCTTTTATCTTCTAAAACTTTAACTATTTAGTAATGCCTGTAATTTCGACAGTTACACGGCGGTCAGGCTGTAAACAAGCTTTGAGTTCTTCACGCTGTTTTACATCAAAACAACCATTCGTCACAGGTTGATTTTTGCCTGCACTAGACGTTGAAATATTATTTTCAGATACACCGTTTTGAACCAACAGGTTGCGTACTGTGTCTGCACGGTTTTGCCCCAATTGATTGTTATAGCTATCACTTCCCAAACGATCTGTGTGACCAACTAAATTAATGCGGCTTACAGAAACGAAGTTGTTATGAATTTGCGAAGCAACATTCAAGACCTCTTGACGCCCCTTTGGCAGTAAATCATTCAAGGAAGAACCGTTAAATTTAAATAAAGTGTCCGCAGCTAAATCCACTCGTATTATCTGTTCCTGAGCAGCAACCTTGTGCTTCACCTCACAACTTAAAGGCTGACCATTATTGGAAATAAAAGGTTTACCGTCTGTATTGACAGAGAGTACAAATTCATTGCTTGTTAGCTTTCCTACGTTTAAGTCAACATCACAACTTTGGCATGATTCTTCAGTACAGTTTTTTACTTTGAAATTATATGTTTCTGGTTTCAATGCATATTGAGCCGAATTATTTATATAAAAATTTCCAGCTTTAATACTGTCGATATAAAATTCAATTGGGCAATTTTGCTGTTCTGCTGTATCACCACCACACAGCTTCTCATCTCGCTTTAATACAATAGGTTGATTATTTTCTTGTGTTTTTTTCTGAAAACGTAAATCTGATGGCTTCGTATATGAGCTTGATGTGCAAGCCGCTACTCCCAATGAAGCTACAACAGCTAAAAGTGACAATCTCAACATTACTACCCCTTGTGGACTTAGAACAATTTCAAGCACATTTTCTACACAAATATCTTACCATGAATCTACTGAAAGATTATTAATGTGACACAGCATACATTTCGGCATCTTTACATCAGATTAAATGTGCATTTTGAACATTTATTTTTATGTGAACTGCATCACTTTATAGTTTTATTGGAAATACTTAACTAGATAGCCCTAATTAAACGAAGATTAAAAATCAGACATATCAATAAGATGTAGCTAAATTCTAAAATTTTCTAGCTATTCACTCGATCAATATTGGTCGCCATAAAGAACTCTCATCAAATTTTCACCTTGATGAGCATTACACAAATCATACAGAGCATAAGCAAGAGAACGCTTCTTTACAGTATCCATAACCTAAGAATTTCAGCTTATTAAAAGCTTTAATAGGCAAACCTGATGTTTATCTAGGTAGTCTATTACGGGAAAAGAATCTACTTAAAAGCGCAGTCCACTCACATAAGCTAATAAATAACCATATAGATCAAAATTCCACATTGAAATAGGATTTGAAATTACTACAAACTATTTCTTCAATCGGTGAACAATCAGGCTTATTATTGTAAGCGTTATTTCATTCGCACAAGTTTAAAACAGCAAGTTAAGCTGCTGCATATGTAGATTTGGTTCCAGCACATCAGCTGTATGGCAGTTCAGCCAACAAACAAAAGCCACCTATCAAAAGCAGGTGACAGTAAAATACGCTCAGTATTGTATATGTAACCTTAACAGCGATTCAACAGAATCCACACATTGAAGCTTTATATCAACAATTATTAAGTCAGGATAAAAATAAAAGATGTGCTTTAGGTGTTGCAATGCGCAAGCTTATACGTCTGTGTTGCTGCAATCCAACTGTCTGCCAGGACAAACCTTGGATCAGTGCCTGTAACTGTTCCGGGCTGAGGGCCACGGTTTCACCTTGGTGAAGCTTAGCCCAGTGAAATTTGCCCTGTTCCAGCCGCCGGGTACACAGCCAGATGCCCAGTCCATCGTGCACCAGTACTTTCATACGATGACCACGTTTATTACAGAACAGGTAAGCACAGTGCGGCTTGATCGAGCCAAAGGTTCTGACCACCTGAGCCATGGCAGTATCCATTTCTGCACGCATATCCATGGGCTGAGTAGACAACCAGATTTCATCGATACGGATCATGTTTCCAGCACCATGAGTAATTCTGCCAAGGCAGATATTTCTGATACTTGTCATTTCAAGCCAATTTCTGCTTTTGAGTGAGGTAAAGTAATTTGAACTTTTAACATGTCAGTAGGAGTAGGATCTAATGGTGCAGAGCAAGATAAGGCAATAAATGCAGGTTTATTCGGTAGTGGTGAGCGATCATTCCCTGGCTTACCATCAATTAAGCGAATCCATTTGGATACAAGATTTGTATTCAATCCATGTTGCAAAGCGACTGAAACAATTGAAACGTCCGGTGCTTTACAAGCCTGAACGATCTGCTGTTTAAACTCAGCACTGTATGTTCTTCGTTTTTTCGCAAGAGATGCGATGGATAGAGGTGGTCCCACTTGTTTGAACAACTAAAAGCGTATTTATAAGTGATATTCCGCTCTAGTTAAGCCACCTTGTTTTGTTGGGGTAGCTGATCATAGTAAAACTCATTTGGTGTCATTTTGTCTAG
>NZ_VOYC01000031.1:0-11602 GCF_013420425.1 Acinetobacter sp. YH01007
TGCTGTTGAAGCTGTTGAAGCTGTTGAAGCTGTTGAAGCTGTTGAAGCTGTTGAAGCTGTTGAAGCTGTTGAAGCTGTTGAAGCTGTTGAAGCTGTTGAAGCTGTTGAAGCTGTTGAAGCTGTTGAAGCTGTTGAAGCTGTTGAAGATATTGAAGATATTGAAGATATTGAAGATATTGAAGATATTGAAGATATTGAAGATATTGAAGATATTGAAGATATTGAAGATATTGAAGATATTGAAGATATTGAAGCACTCTCAATAGATAAGCCAACACATTTTCTTGATTTTTTATCTGACCTAGATATTTCTACTGAAGAAAAAGAAGAATATTCAGTTATTCAAGATGATGATGCAATATTTGCTTTTACTGAATTTGATTTTGTTGAAAGTGAAATTGATTATTTCCCAGGCTCTTTGAGTCGTGAGGAAAAATCGTTATTAAAAGCGAATGAATTTATGAGCTTGCTGGACTGGCATGGTGAGAAAATTTTAGATCAATTACAGGTGTTTTTTCAGGAGCATCCATCCAATGCCACTTGGGCTGCCTTAAAAAGATTAGCTGATTCATCATTTACCTTTGAAGAATTTATTTTAATGGTAAGAACCAAAGAACTTCTAGAAAGTGATTTTTCTTATTCAGACTATGATAATGCTGGTGTTTATAATTTTAAGATTCGACAAAAATATTTTCCTTGGCCGACACTGTTAAGTATTGTTCGATCTTTTAGTGGATATCCAGATTTTGAAGAAATAGAAATATTGCTTCATGAGTTAGATGATGAATGGGTGAATGACCCAAGCTATGTACGGCAGTTTTCATCCTTTGCAATCTTTCTAAAATATAGATTTTTAAATATAGATGACAATTTGCCACAATATGTTGAATTTCAAGACAATCAATTTACTCAACAATATTGGCATACAAGTCACGATACACAGCAAATACAGAAAGAAAAGGATCTGGAAAAGTGGGGGATTTCAAGGCCAAAGACTTCTAATCTCAAAACTATTGAAAGTGGAATTTTGGAACAGTTTGATAAAGAAATGGAAATAGAACGTTTAGCCAAACTGGAAGCCAAATCTAAGAAATCGGCTCAGTCGCAAGAAGATGATGAAGAAATTGAGTGTGAATTAAATGAATAATACTTTAACCCCAGTTCAAGGTTGTTTGATTAAGTTAGATGTAAATGGAGAGCTTGGATATGGCATTGTTTCTCAAATAAAAAATGAAGAAACTGGTGTTATTAAGTGGATTAGTACGGATCTTAAAAATCAATTTTCAGATGTGAAGTTAAAAGATTTACAACCAGCCTTTAAGATAGGAATGGAAGTACAAGATGCTACCCCAGAAATAGGATATCAACGACTTGGTAGAGGGGTAATTGTATTTGAACGCAAGCTTGCAGGATTTCATCAATATCTAGTCAATTATGAGCAAGATAACATTAGAGTTTGGATGCCTTTCCAACATTTGATTCCTGTTAAAAATGCAGAAGCACGTTTTAAAGGTGGTGATGTCAGTATTAGTCAGACTGAAGTAGAGCGATTTAGGCTAAGAGTATTGGCGAATGCGATTAAATTGTGGAATGAGAATACAGGTGCACTATCACATTTAGATATTGATCCATTACCACATCAGATTAATTTAGTTCACCATATTTTGAAAACAAATAACTTGAATTGGCTAATTGCAGATGATGTTGGTCTCGGTAAAACCATTGAAACTGGAATGCTATTGCATGCTTTAAGACAGCGGGATCAAGCAAGACGAGTATTGCTTGTTACACCAGCTGGATTGACCAAACAGTGGAAAGAGGAGATGTATCATAAATTCCATATTGATGAATTTAGAATTTATGGTACAGACTTTTTTATTAACGAACAGCGTGAATGGAAACAATATGATTATGTCATAGGGTCGATGGATACCCTAAAACATGATAATCATATTGAAAAATTATTAGATGCTGGAAATTGGGATCTCGTAATTTTTGATGAAGGTCATCGCCTATCTAGAAGACAGTATGGAAATAAATATGATTCTTCTGACCGTTTTGATTTAGCAGCAAAGCTTAGATTACAAACGAAAGCAATGATCATTTTGTCTGCAACCCCTCACCAGGGGGATCAGGCAAAATTTGTTGCACTTTTGGAGCTATTGCGACCTGAAAGAAGACGAGATTTGCTACAACTGGATCGTAATCCTGAAATTATTAGGGATATGATTTATCGAAATCACAAGGCAGATGTCACAGATAAAGACGGTAAATTTATTTTTAAAGGAAAAGTGACAAAAGCGATAGCTATTCCTACAACTGATGAATTCCAAGAGTTTGAAGAGCTATTATCTGCTTACTTTAAAAAAGGGTATCAAGCTAGCCAAGCTGAAGGAAATTTTGCTCGGGCAATTGGCTTTGTAATGACTACATATCGTAAATTGGCAGCATCCAGTGTAATGGCTATTCATAAGGCCTTGTTAAAACGGGTGACACGCCTTGAAATGAGCTATCAGTCAGCGCATGAAAATTTACAGGAGTTGGATGATGAAAGATATGCCGGTGAAATTCTAGAAGAAGAGCTTACTAAAATTTTAAATGATGGTAAAAGTGCGATTGAATTCTTTGCAGGAGAATTAGAAGATTTAAAAGAATTAGTCGAAGTAAGTCATCATTTAATATGTGAAGACAAAAAAATAAAAGTATTCATAGATTCCATCATAGATCAAATCTTGGCAAAAGACTCCTTGGAGAAAGTTCTTATTTTTACTGAGTATAGAACGACTCAAGAATATATTAAGACCAAATTACAAGATAAATATGGTCTAGGTAAAGTTGAAATAATTAATGGTTCTATGAAACATGATGATCGTATTAATGCGATCAAAAACTTTGAAGAAACAGGCCAATTTCTTATTTCTACAGAAGCTGGTGGCGAGGGGATTAACTTACAAAAGACCTGTAATATCATGGTGAATTATGATCTGCCATGGAATCCGATGCGCTTAGTCCAACGTATTGGGCGTTTATATCGTTATGGACAACAGAAAAATGTTCTCATTTTTAATTTACATCAACCGGACAGTGTTGATGTAAATATTATCTTTAAAATGTATGAGCGGATTGAGCAAATTGTTAATGATCTTTCCAATGTACAAGTACATGAGTTTAATGATGGATTGAAGGATGAAATTTTAGGTGAGCTTAGTCAATATGTTGACGTTGAAGATGTTTTGAAAACGCTTACTGAGATAGGTATTTCGCGCACAGAAGAAAGAATTGAAGAGGCATTAAGAAATGCCAAAGAAGCAGTGAATATCCAGCGAGAAATCCTATCTTATGCTACAAGTGGGGATGCTGATAGTGTTCGAACAGATATTCAGGTAGAAACTAACCATATCGAAAGCTTTATTTTAGGTATGCTTGACCTCTTGGATATTGAGCATACTTTACATAGCGAGTCTGGCTATATTCGTATCCGATTTAATGACGAATTTCAGAAAAAATTTAAAAGCATATTAGGTAAAGCATCTTTATTAGATGTAACGATTGATCGCTCTGTCGCAGTGAATCATCCTCAGATACATATGCTAGATCTGTCTTCACCTATCATGCAATATTTGATTGAAAAGGCATTGGATTATGATACTGGTGGATTATGCTGTGCTATTTCAAATGCTGAAAATGCGTTTATGAATTTTATGACGACCAATATTTTAAAATGGCAAGATTTGCAAGGGAATGTTGTACGTAAGCAATTCTGTATATACACATATTCACCAAAAAGTGAGCATGTAAATCCACCAAAAATTTTAGATATGTTCACTAAAAAATTAACCGCATTTCATCAAACAGTACCGATTACTACACAGCAGGCAAATAGCCTATTAGAAAAAGCGGATAAAGCCCTACAGTCTTTTATGGCAGAAAAATCTAATTCATATTTAATGCCAAATGATTTGTATTGTTCGTCTATGTTACTAAATTTATCCACTAAATAAGCTATAGCCAGAGCATGGTTAACATGCTCTGTTTTTTCATAAAAAACGATAAAGTGGTTTATTGATTTTACATTTGTTTTGGTAGAAATGGCTAAAAACATGCATTAATAAATGTTTAAATGTCAGTTAAAAGGAGATGTTATACTTAGTTCAATTGTCACCACCTTTAAATGAAATTAGCGCGTTAACTGTTTATTTTATGGCTAGGATCAATCCATAAGCCTTGAAGTTACAGAATTATTGGGCTTTGTTGCAAAATACTTAACTATATGATTATTTTTATTAAAATTTTAGAAAACCCATTGGAAATCAGCATCTTGCAAAATATTTTTGCAACAGCCATTCTGAATTAGACTTATGTACAAAAGATTTTTCTTAATAAAAATAACGTGAACTGATATGCTACGTTGAAGAGGTAGCTTTGTATAAAAGCATAATAAAATACAGATAGTTGCAAAAATATGATGAATTTGGCTGAGTCTCAGTTTGATTTCTTAAAGGATGTAGATCCTTTGATGCATGCTTTATTGGTCAGTGCAGAAGCGGCATATTACACAGCACCAGCACATACACTTGTACAGGCCCGAAAATTTGCTGAGATTCTGGTTAATAAAGTAGCCCAAGCCAATCAACTTGAAATCCCTGAACAGGCGGATTTTCTCTCCCGTATACGTTTACTTGAGAATAGACTCAAGCTGAAAGCTGACTTTATCTCTGTTTTACATACCTTGCGTGTTAATGGTAACAAAGGTGCGCATGATGCCGAAACCGATCATAGTGATGCTTTGACTTCTCTACGGTTATCGTATCGAATGGCACAGTGGCTGTATATTCTGACTACTCAGAAAACCAAATTGTTCCCTGAGTTTGAAGCACCTGTTGATCCAACGCTTGAAGCACGGCGCATGCGTTTTGAATTGATGGAGTTACAGCAGCAGTTGCGTACGGCACAGGACAAGCAAACTGTTCACTCAGATATTCAACATAAATTGGCAGAACTAGAAGCAGAGAATCTACAGCTTAAGCACCAGCAGCAAGTAGAAGCACAAACCCTACAGGCTCAACTCGCTGCCTATGAAGCAAAAGTAAAAGAGCTGGAACAGCAGGCAACCATGCCTACTTTAGAGACACCTATTGAAGATGAGCAATTGGATATAGCCAATGCTTCATTTGAATTGTCCGAGGCTGAAACACGAGAGCTCATTGACCGTCAGCTTCAGCTCGCAGGTTGGCAGGCAGATACACAGCTTTTAAGGTATAGCAACGGCGTTCGCCCGCAAAAAGGTTTAAACCTTGCAATAGCAGAATATCCGACGTTACTGGGTGGTGAAGAGGGTTTTGCGGATTATGTACTTTTTGAAGGCTTGATGCCTGTTGCAGTGGTCGAGGCAAAAAAGCAGAACAAAACCGTCAGTCAGTATATTCGTCAGGCGGAGCGTTACTCACAAGGCTTTCAATTTGCGTCTGATTTAGACAAGCCATACAAGAATACGCCGTGGACATCTGAGGAAAAGGTCTACCACATTCCTTTTGTGTATGCATGTAATGGTCAAAAGCAGTCTAAGCGTTTAGCTGATGAGGGAGGAGTTTGGTTCCGTGATGTACGACATCCATCTAACATTTCTAGAGTGTTGCAAGGTTTCCATTCACCAACAGGGTTGAAACGAAAACTTGAGCAGGATATTGAACGTGCAGATGAATATTTAGAACAGACTGAGATTCTGCCATTCAATGATCGTGCCTATCAGCGAGAAGGCATTAAAGCGGTTGAGCAAGCAATTGCCAAAGACAAGCAACGTATTTTATTGGCAATGGCAACAGGCACAGGTAAAACGCGTTTAGCGACTGGTCTAATGTACCGATTAATCAAAAGCCAGCGTTTTAAGCATATATTGTTCCTGGTTGATCGTTCTACTTTAGGCACACAGGCATTTGATGCATTTGGTGCTGAAGTTATTGAGCAAGGCCAAACCCTGGCACAAATCTATACGGTTGCCGATTTAGGTGTAGATACTACTGAACGTCCTGAAGTTCAAGTTGCTACAGTGCAAAGCTTGGTACATCGTCTGTTTAACAGTGATGCACCACTGCCAATCGATTTTTATGACTGTATCATCATTGATGAAGCACACCGTGGTTATACCCTGGATAAGGAAATGACTGAAGGTGAGGAAACGATTCGTGATGAAGCGCAGTACTTGTCTACCTATAAGCGTGTAATCGACTATTTTGATGCCAGCCTGATAGGTTTGACTGCAACGCCTGCACTACATACAACAGAGATTTTTGGTAAGCCTGTCTTCACCTACAGTTTTACTCGTGCTGTAGAAGAAGGTTATCTAGTTAACTATGATAAACCGATTCGCTATATCACCAAGCTTAGTCAGGCAGGTATTGAAATACCTAAAGGGACAAGCGTTCAGGTGATGACTAATGCCACCGGGCAAAAGACCACGGCGCTAATACCCGATGATATGGATTTTGATGTCGCAGACTTTAACCGTCGTGTGATCAATGAAAGCTTCAATAAAGTTATTTGTCAGGCATTGGTTGAAGACCTCAATCCACTCGGTGATGAAAAGACCATGATTTTCTGCGTGACGGATCGTCATGCGGATCAGGTGGTAGCATTATTAAATGAGCTGTTCAAAGAGAAATATGGGAAAGACTGGAATAATGATGCTGTGGTGAAAATCACAGGCAATGCAGATCAGCCGAGCAAACTGGTAGAGAGCTATAAAAAGAATAAGTTTCCGAATATCGCCGTCACTGTAGATTTGCTGACCACGGGTATTGATGTACCGAAAATCTGCAATTTGGTATTTATGCGTAAAGTTCGTTCACGTGTGCTGTTTGAACAGATGCTCGGTCGTGCAACTCGGTTATGTCCTGAAATCGGTAAAACAGAATTCCGTATATACGACGCCGTAGATATTTTTTCGACCTTACAAGCGGTGAATACCATGCAGCCGATTGTTGTGCGTCCAAATATCAGTATTGATCAGCTGATTCGTGAGTTAAGTAATCCCGAGTTGATGCAGAAAGCTAAAGCAATCAATGTTCCTTGCATTGATGAAGTCAAGCGTACGCAAGCGGATATCGTTCTCGATGAATTTATTCAGAAAGTAACCCGTATTTTAGGTAAGGCTGAGAAATTTAAGCATCATCCTGATCAGGTCAAACTGCGTGAAGCACTTGGAAAAATCAAAGAAAACTTTAAGGTTGATTCATTTAAGCTACCACAAATGCTGCGTGCTAAAGGCGTGGATGATCTTGGCATCTGGCTACAGCAGAACAGTGCGATTTTAGAAGCTCGTTTGGCTGAGGTTCGCAGTGCACTCGGTACACTTGATTTGCCAATTATTTCGGATGAGAAAGACGAACTGATTGAACGCGTCGTAGATACGGCACATCAACAGCCTGAAGATTATCTGGAATATTTTGATAGCTTCGTTAAAACAGCCCTGAACGACAATGCCGCTATCAAAGCGGTTGTTACACGACCATCTGATCTGACTCGTGAGCAGTTACGAGAACTGGAAAACTTGTTGACTAGCAAAGGCTTTACCCAAAGCAAGCTGACACAGGCACTAGGTGGCAATGAGTCCAATCAAACATATGCTTCACAGATCATCTCTATGATTCGCCGTTCAACATTGGGTGAAGAAATTTCTTCTGTCGAAGAGCGTTATCAGCGAGGTCTGAACAAGATTCTAAAGCAGCGTGCATGGACGGAAGATCAGAAGCAATGGTTGGCACGTTTAACCCTGTTTATTGCCAAAGAGGTGGTGGTTGACAAGAATATGATTCACCATCAATTCGCCAAAGATGGTGGGGTTAAACGCTTGAGTAAGTTACTTGATAGCGACGTTGAAAAACTGGTCGATGATATCCATGACGGGTTGTGGCAGGCATCTTAACTGCTACAATTCACCTGTAATAAAATTTCTATATTTTTCACATTTTCTGATGAAGTGCAGCACATGACACAAAATGATATTGTCCAAAAACTCTGGAATCTTTGCGACGTATTAAAAGATGACGGGATTAACTATAGCGATTATGTGTCTGAACTGGTGATGCTGCTCTTCGTTAAAATGGTCGATGAGTTAGATGATGAGTTTTCTACACTTGCCAAGATTTATCCTGAAAAATATAAATGGTCGCATTTTAAAGATCATAACGGTATTGAATTACTCAATTTCTATAAGCAGATGTTGCTTGATTTATCGCAAAATCAGAATGAGTTGATTGCATCAATCTATGCCAATGCTCAAACCCGTTTACGTGAACCACGCCATTTACAGCAACTAATCAATGAATTTGACAAGCTGGACTGGTTTAGTATTAAAGCGGATGGACTAGGCGATTTGTATGAAGGCTTGCTTGAGAAGAATGCGACCGAAACCAAATCAGGGGCAGGTCAGTACTTTACGCCACGTCCACTAATTAACAGCATTGTGCGTTGTATACAACCTAAGCCAAGTGAAGTGATTCAAGATCCAGCATGTGGTACGGCAGGCTTCCTGATTGCTGCGGATGCGTATATACGACAGCACAATGATTTGTATGCACTAACTGAACAAGAAACTCAGTTTTACACTTTAGATGCTTTTGTTGGTGTTGAGCTTGTTCCGAATACGCGCCGTTTAGCGCAAATGAACTGTTTGCTGCATGATATTGGTGGTGAGCAAGGTGCAATTAAACTGGGTAACTCATTAGGTCCTGTGGGGCAGGCGTTGCCAAAAGCGGATGTAATTTTAGCCAATCCGCCATTTGGTACATCTAAAGGTGGTGAAGCGAGTATTACCCGTGATGATTTGCCATTTAACACATCAAATAAGCAATTGGCATTTTTACAGCACATTTATAAGAACTTAAAACCAGGTGGTCGTGCCGCCGTGGTATTGCCCGATAACGTGTTATTTGAAGCTGGGCAAGGGACAGCGATTCGTCAAGACTTGATGAATAAATGTAATGTGCATACGATTTTGCGTTTGCCGACAGGGATTTTCTATGCACAAGGCGTGAAAACCAATGTGCTGTTCTTTACCAAAGGAACAGAAGTCAATCCGCTACAAGATGAAAACTGTACGACTGAAACTTGGGTCTATGACCTACGTACCAATATGCCAAGTTTTGGTAAGCGCACGCCATTTACCGAAGCGCATTTAAAAGGCTTTGAAACTGTGTATGGCGCTGACCCTAAAGGTTTAACACCACGTATCGAGGGTGAATGGTCGCTTACAGAAGAAAGCCAAGAGCAGACGTTAGAGAACAGCCGTTGGCGTAAGTTTAGCCGTGAATGGATTAAAGAGCAGAAGGGTGATTCTTTAGATATTTCATGGTTAAAAGATAATGACGCCGTGGATGCTGCGAATTTGCCGGAACCTCATGTGTTGGCGAGTGAAGCGATGGCTGAATTGACACGGGCTTTGGTCGAGCTGGATGCTTTGATGCAGGCTTTAGGTCAAACGGATGAAGCCAATACACAAAAGCAATTGCTTACAGATGCTTTAGGTTTAGGTACAGAGGAACAGGCATGAGTTTAGATAATTTGCCTGTTGAATGGTTGAAATCTTCATTTGCTCATTTAAATGATTATCGTGCGAATAACTTTAATCCTTTAAAAAATGATGAAACGTATTATGAACTTTATAGTGTTCCAATTTTTCCAGAAGGTTACCCAGAAATACTACAAGCAAAGGAAATTGGTTCTTCAAAGCAAATAGTAGAAAAAAATGATATTTTACTATGCAAGATTAATCCAAGGATTAATCGTGTTTGGCAAGTTAGCAAACATACAGACTATTTAAACATAGCATCATCTGAATGGATTGTTTTCAGACAAGGTAATGTCGTACCGAAATTTTATCGATATTATTTTCAAAGTTTAGAATTCAGAAATCTACTATGTGCAAATGTGTCAGGGGTTGGTGGATCATTAACTAGAGCACAACCTAAACATGTTGCAACTTATGATTTACCAGTACCTCCATTAGCCGAACAGCAAGAAATCGTTTGTCAGCTTGATATCATGCTTGCTCAAGTCGAGCAAATTAAAGCACGTTTAGATGCCATTCCAGCCATTCTTAAAAAATTCCGTCAGTCGGTTTTGGCGGATGCGGTGAGTGGGAAGTTGACGGAGGAGTGGCGTAGTGAAACTAAGGAGTGGGTATCCACTACTTTGGCTGAATGTACCCACAGAATTGGGGATGGCTTACATGGAACTCCACAATATGTCGAAGATGGAGAGTATTACTTTGTAAATGGTAATAATTTAATAAATGGTGAAATTGTTATAAAAGAAAGCACAAAATCAGTTAATGCGCTAGAGTTTGAAAAACATAAAAGAGATTTGGGTGATAATACTTTACTTCTGTCTATTAATGGGACAATTGGAAATTTAGCTTTTTATCAAAATGAAAAAGTTATTTTAGGGAAAAGTGCTTGCTACTTAAATTTCAATGAAAAAATGAATAGAGATTTTGGTTATATTCTTCTTTCTTCTGAATTTTTCATTCAATATGCTCATGCGGTAGCTACAGGTGCTACGATTAAAAATGTTCCATTGAAAGGAATTAGAGATTATAAATTTCTTATACCGTCATTAGAAGAACAAGTTGAGATAGTCAATAGAGTAAGAGGGTTACTTGCATTAGGTTCCGCGATTGAGAAAAAAATAGAAGCAGCCCAAAAACGAGTGAATTTACTGACTCAATCTATTTTAGCCAAAGCCTTTAGCGGTGAACTCACTGCCGAATGGCGTGAACAGCATCAAGACCTCATTACAGGGGTAAATAGTGCTGAAGCCTTGCTTGCTAAAATTCAGGAGGAACGGGAAGCGAGTAAGCCGGTGAAGAAGGTAAAGAAAGTTAAATAAACTTTTTAACATTTATTATTTTAAGACAGCTTTTAAAGGCACTCGAAAGAGTGCCTGAGTTACTTTGGATTATTCGTGGGGGTAAATAATGGAAATTCTTTTTTTAATAGGAGGATTCTTCTTACTATTTATTTTAATAGCGCCTCTAATTAATGCATTTGGTTCAAATAGTCCCCATAAAGACAAATCTCAAGCTGAAAAAAAAGAGCAAGCTTTAAAAGATATCAAAAAAAACTATAATACGAGTAAAGACTTACTGTTTAAAGGACTACAGGCAATACATGAGGGTGCAGCTCAGTTAGAAAAACTTACAGCAGAGTGGGATGATAAAGCTGATAAATATCAAAAAGAAGAATATGAAAAAGATTATCATCGCATGAAAGCGGTGTGTAAAGAGCAAAATAATAAAAGAAAAGAAGTGGGTTTAGAAGAAGTTTCTCTGGTAGAATTTTTTGAATATAATAAAGATTATCAGGAGCGAGCGCGTAAAGAACTTGAAGCTTTAGAGGCAAAAAAGCGTGGAGAGCGTCTAGCTTTACTTATAGAAGAGCATAATAAACTTGAAATTGAATCTAAAAATAAAGAATTAAAGGTAATACCCCCATTTTTAATTGAATTAATGGGTAGAAAATCTAAAGCCTTGTTATTGTTTAAAAATAGGTGGACAACCATTTACTGACATATGAGGTCGTTCATGATTATAAAAGTACTGCCAGTC
>NZ_VOYC01000009.1:0-6750 GCF_013420425.1 Acinetobacter sp. YH01007
ACCGCCATCGGTGCTGTATTCAACGGTCGCACCTTCTTCGATACCCGAAACAGTGTAGTCACCCTTGTTGGTGATGCCATCTTTATTGTCACTGCCGCTGTCGGTGATTAAAGTCACACCTGGTGCAATCGGTGCAACGGTATCAACCGTAAATTTAATTTCTGTCGGATCCGAAACATTCCCAGCTTTGTCAGTTTGACGTACGCTGATGCTGTTCTCACCTTCTTGCGCAACCGGTTTATTACTGCTCCATGTCACACCGCCATCGGTGCTGTATTCAACGGTCGCACCTTCTTCGATACCCGAAACAGTGTAGTCACCCTTGTTGGTGATGCCATCTTTATTGTCACTGCCGCTGTCGGTGATTAAAGTCACACCTGGTGCAAAAGGTTTAATAGTATCTTTCTGAGTATTTTTATCATCACCATCTTGCCCAACAAGAATACCTCCAACAACACCCGCACCCACCAACCATGGTAATAATCCAACGAGTTTACTACCTTCAACTGCTGGTAATAATGCTTCTAATCCTGAAATTTCTTTAAAACCCGAAAGACCATCAAACCAATAAAGAACACAACCATCTTCTTCAAAGACTAAATCTGATGTCACCCCTTCAGCATCCACAACAAAGAAGTTTTCAATAACAATAACTTCTCCATTCGTGAGCTTTAAAATTAAATTATTCCCATCACGAATGAATTCTGATACATCATCACGATTCATTTTTGTATGAACAATACTTGATTCGGACAAAACAATACGTTCAGCATTAATGCTTACTTTATTGAGAGAGTCTTTTTCAATTACTATAAAATTATTCATCACACATCCAATATATAAATTAAATATTTCTTAAATTTGAAAGCTAATTACTCAGATAAACCTGTAATTTCAACCGCAACTCGGCGATCTGGTTGCAAACATGCATGTAACGCTTCACGCTGCCTTACTTCAAAACAACCATTAGTCACTGGCTCACGCTTGCCCGCACTTGCAGTCGAAACCACAATTTCTGCCAAACTATTTTGGACCAATAGGTTACGCACTGTATCTGCACGGTTTTGGCCCAATTGATCGTTATAGCGATCACTTCCCAAACGATCTGTGTGACCAACTAAATTAATACGACTGACAGAAACAAAGTTATTGTGAATTTGCGAAGCAACATTCAATACCTCTTGACGACCTTTTGGTAGCAAATCATTTAAAGAAGAACCGTCAAATTTAAATAAAATGTCTGCGGCTAAATCCACTCGAATTGTATGTTCCTCAGCAGTGGCCTGATGTTTTACTTCACAACTTAATAGCTGTCCGTTATTGGAAATAAAAGGTTTACCATCAGCATTGACAGATAATACTAATTCAGTACTCGCTAACTTCCCTACGCTTAAGTCAATATCACAACTTTGACATGATGATTTAGTACAGTTTTTTACTTTGAAATTATACGTTTCGGGCTTCAATGAATATTGAGCAGAATTATTTATATAAAAATTTCCAGCTTTAATACTATCAATATAAAATTCAATTGAGCAGTTTTGATTTCCTTCAGTGTCTTCCGCACATAGAATTCCATCTCTTGTAACATTAAGCAACTGTGAATAACCAGACTTCATTTCCTGAAAACGTAATTCTGGCGGCTTTGAACACACCATCGATGAACAAGCCGATACCCCTAGCGAAACACTAAGTAAGGTTAAAATATTTTTCACACTAATAACTCTTAGCAACAAATTAATAACATAGGCTTCAATCGCAAATATGATAAAATTCATACTATTTGTTATTATTACACATTTGTAGGGTCTGTTGAGATTTCCCGTTTATAATTTAGACTATAATGGTAACCATATAAATATACAAGCTAAAGCAACAGCACTTTGGTAATTACGCTTTAGCTTGTCATACCGTGTCGCAATTCCTCTAAATTGTTTTAATCTACAGAATGAATTCTCAACTAAGTGTCTGATTTTATAAATATACCAATCCATATGATCATTACTAGACTTGGTATTTGATTTTTTAGGAATATTAGGGTCTGTTGACAATTGTTGCCTAAAAAAATAGCGAGATAGTAAAATCAAATCGCCAAATCAAATTTTACTCTCGCTATGCCTCGTACAATGCTGAATGATCTACATTGGTCTAAGTTATCCGCTATTTTCCGTCACTTTAATATTTATCTCAAATTAAATTTGAGAAACTTTATCGAAGCTATTCTATTTCGTATCCGTACAGGCTGCCCTTGGAGAGATTTACCTCAAGAATTCGGTAAACCTAACTCTATTTTTAAGAAATATAATCGTTGGTCTAAAAGTAATAAATTCTTGAATATATTTAAATTATTTAGCCAGCATGCTGATAAAGAATGGGTTTTTATTGATGGTAGCCATGTCAGAGCACATCAACATTCAGCAGGTTTGAAGAATCAAGATATTTCTAAAAGTATTGGTGGCAATAGTTCTAAAATACATCTAGCCATTGATTCAAATGGGAATCCAATAGAGTTTATTATTTCTGATGGGACTACTCATGATATTAAAATTGCTCCAGACCTCGTATCAAAACTGGATTTGACTGAATCAGAAATACTATGCGCTGATAAAGGGGCAGAGTAAAACTTGAAGTGCGACATAAACCACCTAATTAATTTAAAGGGTTTATGGAGTATATAAAATTGTCATACCATCATCTTAACTTTGAAGATCGTACTGCATTAATGCTTGAGTCAAGAAAAGAAGGCTTTTCAGCCAGAAAATTTGCTGAACTCATTAAAAGACATCCTAGTACGATCTATCGTGAACTTAAAAGAAATAGCATCAATGACGTTTATCAAGCTCGATATGCTTCTGATAAGTAAGCATCCGGCTAACACAGCCTTACCAAGCGTTCCTATAAGCCTTAATTTAGTTCCCACCTAAAAACAAGTGGGGACTTAATCCATGAACATGGATATATATTCAGCAACACCTCCTGTTGCTAAAAAACGCAGAACATACAGCAAAGAATTCAAACTCAGTATTGTCAATGCCTGCAAAAATCCTAATACCTCGATCGCTTCGGTCGCACTGCAACATAGTATTAATGCCAACCTTGTCAGTCGTTGGATCAGGATCTTCAGCCATCATGAGGGTGCCGTGCAGGATCCTACTCATGTGAATCCAGCATTTATTGCTTTGCCTTACACTGCTGCAATCAGCCAACCTATTGATGAGAGGATCACGTTGTGTATCACCGTGCCTCATACGAATAATGATATTCAGCTAAAATGGCAGACATCAGAAATACCTGCCTTGGCAGAATTACTCAAGGCACTGGCAACATGATCCGTATCAATGAAATTTGGCTCTCTACCCAGCCCATGGATATGCGAGCAGGAATGGATACGACCATGGCTCAGGTGGTGAGAGCCTTTGGCTACATCAAACCGCATTGCGCCTACCTGTTCTGTAATAAACGTGGTCATCGTATGAAAGTGTTGGTACATGATGGACTGGGCATCTAGCTGTGTGCCCGGCGGCTGGAACAGGGCAAATTTCACTGGGCTCAAGTTCACCAAGGTGAAACCGTGGCCCTCAGCCCGGAACAGTTACAGGCACTGATCCAAGGTTTGCCCTGGCAGCGCATTGGACGACAGCAGGTGGTGACGATGCTTTAAACCAGGCTGTTCCATTCTGCTATTCTCCAAACGTTCTATTTCATTCTTCTCATGACCTCAGGCATACTGCGGTCATGAATACGCTGCCTGACTTAAGCCAACTGACCCATGAACAACTGCTGGAATTCACCAGGCAGTTGGCGCTGCAGCATCAGTCTCTAGCACAATCAAACCAGCAATTAGATGCCAGAGTTCAACATCTTGAAGTCACCAATCAGCAATTAGATTCTAAAGTTCAACATCTTTCTATTCTCAATCAAAAATACGAGCATGAACTCGCACTATTTAAACAGCACAAATTCGGCAGTAAAAACGAACATCTCACTGCAAAACAAATCCATCTCTGGGATGAAGCGGTCGAAGAAGATATTGCAGCCGTTGATCTGGAACTGGAACGGCTAAATGCAGATAAAACCGATGCAGTGACACACAAAGCCAAAACCAATAAACCTAAACGTCGACCACTGCCAGATCATCTATACACCATCCGTATTGAGCATGAACCTGCATCAACCCAATGTGCTTGTGGCTGCCAACTCCGTCGTATCGGCGAAGATATCAGTGAAAAACTGCATTTCAGACCGGCACAGTTCTATAAGGAACAGCATGTGCGTGGTAAATGGGTCTGTGATCAGTGTGACACTCTGACTCAGCAAGCGATGCCCGCCTATGTGATTGATAAAGGCATTGCTTCACCTGAATGTAAGCGTCCGCTGAATCCCATGCCTATTTTTTAATTTGAGTTGGATTTCCAGCGATGTGGTAGTAATTCTTCTATTTGGGTCGCTTTATGCGTCGGCAGCCTTTTCAGCACATCACTGAGATAGGCATACGGATCCAACCCATTCAGCTTTGCTGACTGGATTAAAGTCATGATATTTGCCGCTCGCTGTCCACTGCGCAGCGAACCTGCAAACAACCAGTTCTTACGGCCCAATGCCCAGGGACGCATTGAGTTCTCTGCCCAGTTATTGTCAATGGGTAGATTGCCATCATCCAGATAGCGGCTTAAGGCTGGCCAACGCTTCAGAGTGTAATTGATGGCCTTGGCGGTGGGAGAACTCGATGGCACTGTCAGATGATGTTGGTTGAGCCATTCATATAGTTGTTGCATCACTGGTTGACTATGCTGTTGTCGGTATTCGCGGCGGTCTTCCGCTGTACCATCGGTCTTTTTCCTGAGTTCTGCTTCTATCGCATACAGTTTCTGAATCAGCACCAATGCCTGTTCAGCGACCTGACTTTTCCCGGTCACATGCAGTTCATGGAATTTACGACGTGCATGGGCCATGCAGCCCACCTCTATGACCTGGCCTGATTTAAAGCGTGCTTTATAACCACTGTAATCATCACAGACCAGATAGCCCTGCCAGCCTTTCAAGAACTCTTCAGCATGCTGGCCTGAACGACTATCTTGAAAGTCATAGATCACTGCCTGAACTGGATTGTACTGTGTGGTGGCATAGGCCCAGACATAACCTTTCTTCGGTTTTTTCTCATCATCACCCATCCGCATAATGGTGACTGGTGTTTCATCTGCATGCAGCACCTGCTGTTGCAGCACCACCTCTTTTAAGGCATTGGCCAGAGGCTCCAGTTCTACACCGCAGCGACCTATCCAGTCAGATAACGTTGATCTAGAAAGTTCGATTCCCGCCCGCTGATAGATCAGACGTTGACGGTACAGCGGCAAATGATCGGCATATTTCGATACCAGCACATGGCTGAGCAATTCAGGTGAAGCAATGCCTTTATCAATTACATAGGCAGGCATCGCTTGCTGAGTCAGGGTGTCACACTGATCACAGACCCATTTACCACGCACATGCTGTTCCTTGTAGAACTGTGCCGGTCTGAAATGCAGTTTTTCACTGACATCTTCGCCGATACGACGGAGTTGGCAGCCACAAGCGCATTGGGTTGATGCAGGTTCATGCTCAATACGGATGGTGTGTAGATGATCGGGCAGCAGTCGACGTTTAGGTTTATTGGTTTTGGCTTTCTCTGTCGCTGCATCGGTTTTATCTGCATTTAATCGTTCTAATTCCAGATCAACAGCAGCAATATCTTCTTCAACCGCTTCATCCCATAGGTGGATTTGTTTTGCAGTGAGATGTTCGTTTTTACTGCCGAATTTGTGCTTTTTAAACAGCGCCAGTTCATGCTCGTATTTTTGATTGAGAATAGAAAGATGCTGAACTTTGGCATCCAATTGCTGGTTTGATTTTTCTAATTCTTGATTTGATTGTGCCAGAGACTGATGCTGCAGCGCCAACTGCTTGGTAAATTCCAGCAGTTGTTCATGGGTCAGTTGGCTTAAGTCAGGCAGCGTATTCATGACCGCAGTATGCCTGAGGTCATGACGCAGAGGAAATAGAACGTTTGGAGAATAGCAGAATGGAACAGTCTGGTTTAAAGCATCGTCACCACCTGCTGTCGTCCAATGCGCTGCCAGGGCAAACCCTGGATCAGTGCCTGTAACTGTTCCGGGCTGAGGGCCACGGTTTCACCTTGGTGAACTTGAGCCCAGTGAAATTTGCCCTGTTCCAGCCGCCGGGCACACAGCCAGATGCCCAATCCATCATGTACCAGTACTTTCATGCGATGGCCACGTTTATTACAGAACAGGTAAGCACAATGCGGTTTGATGTAGCCAAAGGCTCTCACCACCTGAGCCATGACAGTATCCATACCTGCACGCATGTCCATGGGCTGAGTAGACAACCAGATTTCATCAATGCGGATCATGTTGCAAGTGCCTTGAGTAATTCTGCCAAGGCAGGTATTTCTGATGTCTGCCATTTTAGCTGAATATCATTATTCGTATGAGGCACGGTGATACACAACGTGATCCTCTCATCAATAGGTTGGCTGATTGCAGCAGTGTAAGGCAAAGCAATAAATGCTGGATTCACATGAGTAGGATCCTGCACGGCACCCTCATGATGGCTGAAGATCCTGATCCAACGACTGACAAGGTTGGCATTAATACTATGTTGCAGTGCGACCGAAGCGATCGAGGTATTAGGATTTTTGCAGGCATTGACAATACTGAGTTTGAATTCTTTGCTGTATGTTCTGTGTTTTTT